>JAZUQF010000045.1:0-9098 GCA_045605545.1 Lysinibacillus sp. | reverse complement strand
GTTTTACTTTTGGGGAAGGTGGAAAAAACATTGCATAGGAGGAATGATCATGGATTATAATCTATTTGGCAATTCAGGTTTGAATGTTTCTAAATATGCTTTGGGCACGGTATTGTTCAGTACAAATGGTCTTGAAGAAGTGGGTGCCATGGATCAGGCAACCGCAAATTATATGGTGGATTATGCATTGGATCAAGGCATCAACCAATTTGATACCGCCAATTTGTATGCGAAAGGCGACGCAGAGGTTATTTTGGGCAAAGCGATAAGAAATAAGCGTCATGAGATGATCATCAGCAGTAAAACAGGATTTCAGCTGATAGATAAAGTAAATGATACGGGTCCGTTAATCAACGTTGATGCATCCATAGATGCGCTATTAACAAGACTTGGTACGGACTATCTTGATATCTATTATGTACATTGTTGGGATGGTCAAGTACCGGTTAGCGAAACTGTCCAAGAGATGAACGACCTAATCAAGAAAGGGAAAATTCGTCATTGGGGGGTATCCAATTACAGTGGCTGGGCGCTTGCCAAGACGCATACGTGGGCAGTAGAAAATAATATGATACCGCCAATTGCGCAGCAAATCTATTACACACCGGAATCACGTGAAGCAGAGTATGAGATTTTGCCGGCCGGTAAAGAATTAGGCATTGCCAATAGTATTAGATCTCCACTGGGTGAGGGACTGCTCACTGGTAAATTTACAAGAAATAAAAAGGTGGAGCTAGATACAAAACAAGAGAATGGTTGGGCGGAAACATATATTAAGGATATGGATTTGTTTTACGATTTAGTGGATTTATTGCAAGATGTGGCTTCCAAACATAAAGCAACAGTACCGCAAGTTGTTCTTGCATGGCTACGTGATAGACCACATGTAGATTCAATCGTTCTGAATGCAAGAACGAAAGAACAGCTGCATGAAAACATTGCCTCATACAATTTAAAATTGACGGACGATGATATTTCACAAATTAATGACTTAACAGCACTTGAACCTATTTATCCGTTTTGGCATCGCGCTAAGAATTCGTTGGATCGATCTTCAAATGCAGAAAAGGTATATTTAGATGCGTACAATAAGTTGATGGATCGCAAAAATCAAAAGCTATAAAAACGGAAGCAGGACATTTAACGGACACATAAAAACGAACAATCTCGAAGTTCTTGATGAAGTCTCGTGATTGTTCGTTTTTCTATCCGCTGAAATTTATGAGGCACATTCTGAGCTCATCTTCTATTTCTTCATGAATAAGGCCGTTAAATAAAATTCTTTTTGGTGGAACAACTTTATATATTTCATTATATACAAGCCCAACTTCTTCAAGTACGCGTTAAAATCTCTTTCGATACGTCTCGTATCATGCACACCAGTTCATTCAACCGAATCACTTCATATTCGTGTAGGTATGGTAAAACAATAACTGTCCAGCGACCTGCAATCGCATCATGTGCTGACGTGAGCGGACAGATTTTCTCCAAAGCATCTGTTGTAGTGTCTGTAATATCTCCAGGACCATGCTGATTTCTAGCCGGTTTTACTCCTCAAACTTTTCATGCTCAGTAAAGGGATTAATTTATCCGTTTATTTTCTAGACAAGAAAGTACTTCTGCCGATTTTATATAGGATGCACGTCTAAGGCTGATCGTTGTTAATCAAGTGGCTGTTTATAGAGGTTTGCCAGAAGTTCCGAAGCTTTTTGGAAGCCCTTATTTCATCATTATTTTGATGGGTCTTGAAGGATAAAACTTCATTCTACATCTAGGCAAAATATGTTGTCAACAATAAATTTGTAATATCGTCAAAAAAATGTTATAATTGTTTTTAAGCAGTATTCGAATTCCGCTGTACCTTTTTACAGATAGAATTTGGATACGTTTTTTTATATCTTTTTTGAATGTAAGAATAAATCAAAATAATTGCGGGAGCTTTTAAAGTAAAGTAACCGAATGAAAACACCACATACTGGTACTTTTGTTCCGCGAGGAGGACTTGAATAATGAATCTAATTAATAAGAAAGTTACACACAAGCTTTTTGGTCAGGGTAGTATAGTTAAACATAACGATTCGATTATTGAAATACATTTCACATCGGAGAATAAATCATTTGTTTTCCCAGATGCATTTGGAAAACATCTAACACTACATGATAAAAGTGATGCTGAATCACTTGAAGAGATGATATTAGAAAAAGAAATTAAAGAAAAAGAGGAAGAACGCAAGAAGGAAGAAGAGAAAAAATTACAACGAACAAAACTAGTGCTTCGCTGGGAACACGAAAAACTGATGAAACACCATAAACTTCATCCCGAATCCCAACTGGCTTTTTGGTGTAACGCAGAAGAACAGAAAAGTTCATTATCGGAATGGAAGGTTTTTTTTGGCGCTATAAAAAATGGTGATAATAAAGGTAAGCCAAGCAAGCCGAGCCGCTTGCACCAAAATAGTGCTGTCCTGCTAACAGCAAGAGATTCCGGCATGGCTGAAAAAGATCGACGTATCTTGGGTGTCTATATGGTGAATGAAGATTTTATCGGTAAACTTTGTGAAGATGGAAATATTCCTGCCCATTCAAAATACAGAATCCAACTGACAGAACAGGAATCGGATCAGCTACTCTTCTGGAAATATTATGTAAATGTAAAATCCCCCGAAAAAGTGGCATGGAATACAGGGAAACATCGTTATTTTGATAATGTGTGGTTAGCGCAAATTTTGCTTGATATCGTTTCGTTGAAAAGTGATCCAGAGGAACGAGAGCTGGCACTCCAATTTTTCAAACATTTTTGTAAAATGAATCAGATAACAATGCAAGAGTTACCAGAGCCTAACGGTGCACTAACACGTATTTAGACGTTAGCATAGGGATGGTAAGACTGACAGGGGACTAATACTTTTATTGTATTTATAAGTGAAAACCCGATAATACCAAGGTTCGGATAGAATAAGCATGAACCAATTGAAAAAGCGCTTCAAATCCTTTGTTATCAAGGGTTTGAAGCGCTTTTTCTTTTTAAATAGTCAAACTTAAATTATATATAGAATTAGGAAGTAGGATGGTCCTACGTTGGGACAGTCCATGCCGAATTAAATGCTATTCAAGGCTCAGGTAATCCAAAGTTAATTTTAATGTAGTTGCTTCTTCTGGGGCATATGTTAATTCCACTTTTTGTTTTGTTCCGGGTGTGAAGTTTTCAAAATAAATATAATCATTATCGACAACAATACCTTCACTATCTAGGTACTGTACATCGTATTGAAGTGAATCAAATTCGATGTCAGAAGTATTTTCGACGATTGATGTATATGTGATATTACTGAATTCATCAATGGTTCTTTCAAATGTAATTTCCAGGGCAAGTTGTTCCGCATATTTATTTGCTGCGTTTTCTTTATTAATGACATTGACTTGTTCTTTGAAATCTTTGTACATTTGTTGATGTTCTTCATCGATTTTCATATTATATTCATCAACCAATGTTATTAAAGCGGGTTTTCTTAGTTTCGACGATTCTTCGCTATACTGTGCTTCTAATTCCCAATCTGTTGTTTTAAACATTTCAATTTGTAGTTTTGCGCCCTCAACATACTGTTCGCCTAGTTTTTTTAGTTCTTTGTCTTCTACGTTCGCAAGGTTTTTCTCAATAGTAGCTATTTCTGCTTCTAGAATTTCAACATTTCTTTCGACATATTCATTTTCATCATAATTTTCTTCTTTCGATAGAGAATCATCGAGTTTATCTTGTTCTGTCCATCTCTTATTAATAGCCTTCCCGAATTCTTCCACAAACACATCATCCGGAGTTTTCTTTTTTTCAGTTCCTTCAGAAGCATTATTACAGCCCATTAAACCTACAACTAACAAAAGGCTGAAGAGTATGCTAATCGCTTTTTTCATGGTTATTTTCTCCTCTTTAATATAATTTTCTAAATCATTTTTATTTTATTGGTTGGATTATATTATTTCAAGATAATTTTTGTGGGTTGGGAATTCAGCAGAGGAGAGTAAGAGCGCCGTCCTATGGTTAGCCGATTTTTCAATATTGGCTTGAAAATGAGATGGTGTTACCGACATCATCTTTTCTTTTAAAAGATATTTGAGAATAATTGTTTGCTATTGACTAATTGCAATGGGGAAGTGCAACAGCTACAAGTGAATAAGAGAAGCCCATAATGACCTGGTGTAAATGGTTTATTGAAGGTTCCACTCCCTGCTCTCGGCAGAAAGGTAAGCGCCAGGTCTTCATTGAAACAAGGATTCTAGAATCTTATAAATAAGAAAAATAAAAAACAGATAGAACCGTATCAATAAATGATACCTGTTCTACCTGTTTCATTGTTTTTTTCCATTTATTAAGGTTGGCTCGTCTTGGTGATTCTTTTCTACAATTATTTTACGCCCGGTACCCAACCAATATTGCTTTTCATCATCTTCATGAGCGGCTCTGGAATGTTATTATCGCGGGTCATATCCATTTCAGTAATGACCGGTTCACCGGCTGCCACTTTTTCCACCCAGTGTGGTTCAATCAATAGCTCACGGCCAAGTGCAAGTAAATCGGCACCTGTTTCCATCGCTTCTCTTGCATCTTCTGGTGAGTAGATTGAACCGACGCCGATGAACGGTAAACGTCCGCCAATCACGCGTTTTAAGATTTTAATGCGGTTGTCCTTTTCACCGCTATAACGACGGGCCTCCGCACGGAAATCGCCTAATGAAATGTGCAGGTAGTCGAGCTGTTCATCCGCTAAACGATCTACAAGCTGGACCGTGTCATCTAGAGTGATGCCGTCTTCTTCAGGCTCTTCCGGGCTGAAACGATAGCCAACGATAAATTGATCGTCCGCATATTGCGCTTTTACGCTGTTTACACGATCGATGATTTCCAATAAGAATGTCATGCGTTTTTCCACGGAGCCGCCGTACCGGTCTGTACGCTTATTTGTAAAGCCAGAGAAGAATTGTTGTAGCAAGTACGTATTGGCACCGTGAATTTCCACGCCGTCAAATCCCGCTTCAATTGCGCGGCGTGTCGTTTCACCGAATGCTGCGACGATTTCCTCGATTTCTTCTATTGTTAATGCACGGGCCACACCGCCATCAGCTGCAACGGTGTCACTTGCGCTTACGACATCGCCGTTTGGCACAAGGTCGCGTACCGCCTGGCGTCCGCCGTGATACATTTGTAAAATTGCTTTTGCGCCACCATCGTGAATCGCATCAGCAATGCGTTTTAGGCTCGGAATGAATTCATCGCTATGTGACGAAATCTGGCCTGGGAAGCCCTTCCCATTAGGAGTAACGTAAGCACATGCTGTAATCACCATACCGACGCCATATGAGCGCTCACGGTAATATGAAATCTCCGCATCTGATACTGTATCATCGGCATTTGCTGAGTAGGTTGTCATAGGCGCCATCACGTAACGATTGCGAATTGTGACGCCATTATTAAAGGTAAATGGTGCTAAAAATGTTGTCATGTTATTCACTCCTTCTGAAATAAGAGTAAATTTATAGGATTTAAAAGTCAAAGAACATGCTTTGTTATTAAAATTATGATGATTTTAGCATGGGGAATACGACTCCTGATTTTGTAATAAGAATCAGCGCTTGTTTTCTGGAGAGAAAGTTTTGAGGGGTGATTTTTCTATAAGTAATGGGGACAACATCATTACGCGAAAACTTCTATAACAAAACAGGCAGGCATTCACTCTTCTTACTGGTGAATGCCTGCCCAAAAATAGCCTGCGTTTTTTTGCATCTTTTCATATTTCTTTTCATGTAATTGAAAACGGCTGGTTTTATTTATTCAATTCTTTATATAAAACATACTTTAGAGCGGAAATTTCATCTTCAGACAGTGTGCCTTCAATTTCGGCTAATACTTGATCCTTATTGATTGAACCGTTTTGCGCTTGTTTCTGAATCTCCAGCAAACGAGTAATGCCCACTTTTTTTACGAGCACACGTGTCGCTTCCTCCTTCGTTTGGAAGGGGAGGGTGTCGGGATCCGTAGCTGCTGCTTCGCTTACAATTTCCTGAACTGTAGGATCGTTTTCAATATAGGATTTTACTTCTTCCAGATTTTCTTCATCTAAAGTAGTTTCCACTTTTTCGATTATTTTTTCGGAAGCGATATTTGTCCCGAAATGCCACGCAGCATAGCCGCCCGCTCCAAGTAAAACAAGAATTATAGCGGTAATGGTTAAAAACTTTTTCATCATCTCACTCCTGACACTCAACTTTGATAAATGAATAACACCAGAGTCTATTCAATGCATTTTATAGAATGACCCTGGTTTTCTGCTATGTTGAACAATCTACTTCTAATTATATGTGGTCTGCCTAGGATAATAATTTCTTAATTATCCGCTTCAATGAAGGTTTGCGTCTCCGTCTCTTCCTGAATAGGGATTTCGGTTTCTTGACTTTTATCGGCTTAACGCCCATGGCATCATACATTGCCTTTTTTGCTTGTCTTTTTAATTTTCGTTTCTTTTTGTTAATCAGACGTTTTAACATCTAGTCCTCCAATTTTTTTGTATGAATGCTACACGGTTGATTTCTACGAATGTATTCATTCATGCACTTTTGTTATGTTCACAGCCTCATTCTACCTGATTTTATACCTCCCGGGAATAAAAAGGTTATGGGGATTACCTGCCAGTAGCAACTAATTTCATTGCTGAGGAAGCGGGGGAGCATATACTTTGAAGTTGAAGGCTAAATGCAGGTTCATTGTGATGAAAAATGTAGGATGAACATTTCTGGTAGTGTTGAAGCGGTCGCTGGTATTTTTGTGATAGGATTGATTATTGGAGAGTGTAGAAGTTTATGTGCGGATTGTATGGAAGGAAAATGTGCAATGATATTGTGCGATAAAATATAATCAAGCATCATGAAAGCGGCCATAGGGACATAATCTGTTAATATGGAGAGTTTTATACAAGTAAATAACCAATCAACACGCACCGTATTTCGGCTCTGAAATCACGGTGTGTTTTTGTTGTGGAATCCAGGTTTAATTAATTCTTCAAAAACGGAAGGGTGCATATAGAAAATGTTATTGTAGAATATGTGAAGTTATAGGCGTTTGCTATGTGAATTTTATGAAAAAGGAAAAATCTAATAATATTATGTGATATAATATGTTTAAGTATTATTAAAGGGAGTCCTGAAATGAAAAAGAAAATGAATTATTTAGTGCTGCTTTTAACGCTTATTCTTATGGTTGGTTGTACAGAGGTAGAAGAGGCGCCCGTTACGGATAACGAAACGGAGACAGAAGAAGCAACTACAATTGACACAGAGGAAAGTAGCGAAAAAGAGGAAGAAGAACCGGCCACTCCGGTTGTTGATGAGCCTGCAGTAGAGGAAACAGTAGTAGAAGAACAAGTAGCAGAGCAAACAGCAACCCAATCGACTGATGATCTGTTCGCGGGATACACACTCATCGAAGTTGATGGCGGTAATTTATCAGGCTATCGCCAGCCTAACGTCGTCGTCGACATCGGCTATGGAGACCGTGAATACTGGGCATTTACGAACGAACACGGGCAACTGGTACGTGTCATTGCCGAAGAGATTATCCTGCAGGATGACAGCAGCGAGCCTGTATTATCATCAGGAAGATATTATTCTGACGAGGCCAAGGTTCCGGGTGTTGAGAGTGACAAGTTAGATGAAGGACATGTCATTGCAGATTCACTAGGAGGGGTATCGAACGCCTACAACATCACACCTCAAAACAGCACACTGAACCGTCATGGTGACCAGGCTTATATGGAGGATGCGATTCGCAAGGCAGGCGGCGCCACTAATTTCGAGGCCATCATCACATACCCGAATACGGAAACGCAGATTCCTTCCCATTACCAGTACACGTATACGTTGAGAGGCAAGAAGATTGTCGATTCATTCGACAACGTGAACCCGGATGAAGTCAATGAATCACTTGGTTTGACAGGTAGCAAGCCTTCCAGTTCAACTACATCTAACAATACGTCAAATCAAAGTGGTGACCTTTCCAGTGTCGATACCAACGGCAACGGACAGGTGACGATCAAAGAAGCGAAGGATGCTGGCTATAGTATGCCAATCACGCGTGACCACTGGCTCTATCCATACATGGATGACCGTGATGGCGACGGAATGGTGGGCGAGTAGGCATCTGCTGCACGTTGAGGGTGATTTTTTACCAGCAAGGATTTTAATTCAATAAAGCATTCAATAGCAATAAGCCTGGGGCATCCCAGGCTTATTTTTTATGTTATGGCACAGAGTTTTGGGCTGCGTTTTTAGCTTTCTCCCCATAATCTGCACTGCTTCTTTTAGTGTTGATTCTTTTTACGTAATTTAATAGTGGTCATCTTTGTGTTTTTAAAAGAGGGGGATGCGTCATATATAGTAACAATATATAAAATCCGAAAATTAACACCGCAGTATAATGGCGTAAGTTGTAGATTGATATACTGAAATCACCGAAGCAAGTTAGCGGAAGAAGGACCTGCGATATGGACGTAAAAGCAAGGAGGGCAAGGAATTTGATTATCGTGAGATCGGTCATTTTATGGATGATGATAACCTTGATCATTAACGCGTATTACATGACATTACCCATACCTGTTCTACGGAAAAGAACGTATCCAGCCAACTATCTGATTCAGCAAGGCAATCGGCTGGATTTTCAGAACAATACGGAGTGTGCAGCGTTTTCAACAGCGTATATGTTGCGGCATTTCGGCATGGAGGAAGAGGGAGAGGCCTTATATATGAATTTCCCCAGTAAAACGAGGGCGGGTAATGTATATCCGAAGGGAATCCGTACAGTGCTACGAAAAAAGGGCTTTAAAACAAACTATTACAAAGGAAATGTAAGTACATTGAAGTACGAAGTGAGTAAAGGAACTCCTGTCATTGTTTTTATCAAGGTACAGGAGGGCAGTAATAATCTGCATTTTGTCCCTGTCGTAGGCTATGACAAGGACTATATTTATCTTGCAGAATCATTGAAGCGTCTGGTGAATTGTGAGGATGAACAAAATCGCTATAACCGGAAAGTCCCGATTGATGAATTTAAGAAG
>JAZUQF010000044.1:0-10049 GCA_045605545.1 Lysinibacillus sp. | reverse complement strand
TGCTATCATAATACCAAATTTTTGCTGAAAAAGCGCTTGTATGAACTGTGAAACTTTCATGGCGGGTAGATTCGAAAAAGGGGTAGAGTGAATGCTTCGACATGTATATATAGATAATAAAGTTATATAACTTTAAGTTGAAAAGATAATAGCCTTGCTACAAATAGGTTGTAGTAAGGCTTTTTAAAGGTGTTTTAAATTCTATTCATCTGCTTACATCATCCTTGAAAGATTAATATCAAAGTTGTTTACTCCTTTTGGAACTAACACACTTGTTAGTTAAAGAGGTCAAGCATGACTAATCCCAAACAGCACTACAATTAAAACGAAAATTGCAAGGATTGAAAGTGTTAAAATCCTAAATATGCCTTTACCTACAATCGCACAGATAAACCCAATTCCCATTGCGATATAAACCATACGAATGTCATATGGGCCTTTAATATCCATCCCCCAAAATAAGAGCCCCGCTCCTACTAATAAACTCACAAAAGAAATGACTCCTAGTGAATTTCGTAATTTATTAGAAAACATCATCAAATCCCCCTTATTAAAAACACCTTTAAACTTCACTATATTACACATTTTACCAAAAAGTAGTTAATCCATTCTGTTTTGTTAGTTCAACAAGAATTAATTAACTTTATTATAAATTAGACAACTTTATCATCTCTGCACAACACAGTCAGGGAAAGCAGTCACCTGACTATGTCGATGACAAGGAATAGGAAGTAGATGGCGAAGGTGAAACCGATGACCACAAAAAAGGCCATCGCCTGGAATCTCATGAACCAGCGCATGAAGCTCTCCCCTTCCTTACGCCTGCACCACCTTTTTGCGGCGGCAAAGCTGATGAACCAGCAGTGCAATGTGATGAAGATGGAAGGAAAGACGCATAGAAAGATGCCGCACAATACTTTCAGAGTAAATGTCGGCTGGTAGTTGCCGTAATTGACGATGTAGAACGGCAGTACGAACCAGAACACGGATGTCATGAGCAGCACCAAGGAAAAGATTGCATGCAGCCAGATGTACTGACGTTGCATGGATCCATAGAAACGAAAGGCTTCTTTCATATCCAACCGTCCTTTTTATGTTGTTTTCCATGTTATTTCCTTGATAGGCACAATTAAAAACATATTTCGCCATATATCTCTTTGTTAGTACAATATGTGCGGACAGGTGCAAATAAACATGCAGGACGAGGGAAAGAACAGGTTTTGGAGAATGGTTGACCTTCCTGGGGTTCCAAGCGAAAGGCTTTGTGCGGTGGCTGAAACCGTAAAGGGTGCGAGGACGTCCAGTATTTTAGTGGTATTTAATGTATTAATAACTACAAATACCCAATACCTATGTATTCTCCGGATTCCAGGAAAGGAGGGATAAGTCATTGAAGACTTTTCCCCATTATTTGATGATGTGGCTCGTATTTTCATTGCTCTTTACAATGGCTGTCGTTGGATTGGAGTTGCTGGAGGGGAACAAAATCACGACGAGCCAATATTACGGTTTGCGCAATATAGGGGTCATTTTCATTCTGTTCACCCTGCTGTTCAGCATGGCACTTTATCCGCTACTGTTTCTCCCGTTGACCTTGCTGGTCCATCGATGGATTCGTCTGTTTTCCGTTAGGCTGCTTGTTTATGGGGGTGTCGGAGGGGCTTTCGGCATCTGGATGTTCGGTTTTCTTTACGAATACCTGGAGGACGCTCAACTTATAGAAGCCTATGGTTTAAACATGGCGAGCGCAATCATTCTTTTTGCACTGGCCGGACTCTTCTACGGCCTGGCCGACCATTTCATAGGAAAAAGAAGGGAGTAGCATGCAGACCGGCTCTTTACTACCTCATAGTAAAAGAAAAAATGCATCCGTGCTTGTCGAATATCCCCTAAAGAAGCGACAAAGGAATAAAGGCTTGCGAAAACATGTACGTTTTCACAAGCCTTTTTCAAACAATACCCTCTAGGCGGAAGCATTTAAAAGGTGCGCAGATATTCCTCGTCCTCCTTGCCGGCGCGCAGGTTCCAGACTGGCTCGAAACGACGGATGATGGCGTTTTTCAGCTGGTTCATTTCCTTTTTGTCCTTCATCGGACAAACGGAGAAATGGACGTTCTGCTTGCCGAATCGTTCCGTTATCCGCCCGTTGATGTGGCAATGTGTCGCTGTTCCGTCACGGTAGCAGCCCTTTGCCGATATATTGCCGATGTGCTGATTGAAGCGCTCCTTGAAGGATCTCGCACATACGCCTGTAAAGACGAGCTCATTGTCGACGATGATATTGTATACACCATGTTGCTGCAGCAGCTCTTCGTCGCCTTTTACGACAAAGCGTGAATACAGCATGTCCCCATACTTGTTCAGAAACTGCCTGTAGAACGGATGCCCTGTGTTCTTCATTTCCAGCAGCGCCTTTCCCGCAGGCCAGTCAAGCAGATGTCCATGATACGTTTCGGTCTGCTGCTTCAACTGTTCATATTTCTTCTGCGCCAGCAATTCACCTAGCGTCATCTTGTCAAATTTCGCAAATGTGTTTTCAATTCCCATCTCCAACACTGCTATATCAATCTTCTGAAAATCAAAGCATTTGTCCCCTACAGTTACGTACATCCTGTTCCCCCCTCAAGTATACAATGGATATATTCGTCATCCTCAGACAAAATCCTGCATAAATCGAGAAAAAACTGCCGCCTTCTACTTTATTTCCAACGCATGCCGTTTTCTTGCCTCATGGATGGAGGAATAAGAGAAGATGGCAATGGCCGTCCAGATGCAGCCGAATGCAATCAGTTCCACCTGTGTGAACGGCTCCTTGTAGACAAAGACGCCGAGAATAAATCCGATGGTCGGTGATACGTACTGTATGAAGCCTAGCAGGTACATCGGAATCCGCCGGGCCCCCATCGCAAACAGGATGAGGGGGATTGCCGTCAGGATGCCGCTGACCATCATCAGTACGTCCGTCTGCCAGCCTTCATGCAGAAACTGCATCGAGCCGGAACGGTATAGATGGATATAGTAGATGAGCGCAAATGGTACGATGAACAGCGTCTCGATGGCAAGGCCGCGTGTCGCATCCAGCACAATGCGTTTTTTCAGTACACCATAGATGGCGAATGTGAGCGCCAATACTAAAGAAGACCAAGGCAACTGCCCGTAATTCAACGCCATGACCAATACGCCGAGCATGGCGACAACAAGTGCGGCGATTGTCGAGCGGGATAGCTTTTCCTTAAAGAAGATCATGCCGAATACAACCGATATAATGGGATTGATGTAATACCCCATCGACGCCTCCAGTACGCGTTCATGCGTCACGGCCCAGATATAGGTGTACCAGTTGATGGAAATGAATAAGGAAGCGGCCATCAACGAGAAGAACTGCCGTTTATTTTTCCATAAATACAAAAGGTCTGCCATGAGCTGTTTGTGCTGCCTGACCAGCAGGATGAAGAAAGTGGTGAAGACAAAGGACCAGATAATACGGCCGAGCAATATTTCCAGGCTGCCTACATGATCCAACAACGTCCAAAACAGCGGGAATACACCCCAGATTGTATAAGCGACAAAGGCATACAGCATTCCCTTTGTTTGTTCCGTCATAAAAACACCTCACGTATGTAAATTACACCAATTATAGTGGTCGCATAGAGAAAAGTAAATGCAATTCTTTCGAGTATAGAAGGATAGGCTATATGTGAGAAAATACCCATTCCTGCATAGCATTGTGTAACAATTCAACAGTGACTTTTACAGACAGCATATACAGCCCTCGACAACCTCCCAACGGATATTCCACCTCCCACCGCAAAAAAGCCACCCGGAAAGCTTCAGCTTTCCAGGCAGCTCCTATATCACTTACTCCACGATTCCATTTTGCAGCAAATACATCTTATGATAGAGCCCCTTCTGTGCCAGCAGCTCCTGGTGATTGCCGCGCTCTACGATTTCCCCCTGGTGCAGCACCAGGATCTGGTCGGCGTCCTGGATGGTCGACAGCCTGTGGGCAATGGCGATTGTCGTGCGCCCTCTCCTCATTTTATCGAGCGACCGCTGGATGGCCGTCTCGGTCTCCGTATCGATGGAGGCTGTGGCTTCATCCAGCACGAGAATCTTCGGATTTGCAGCAATTGTGCGCGCAAAGGCGATGAGCTGGCGCTGACCGCTTGAATACGTCGAGCCCCGCTCTGTCACATGCTCGTTGAGTCCATCCGGCAAGGCATCGATGAAATCAGCCTGCACAAATTTCGCTGCGGCCTCCACCTCCTCGTCCGTCATGTCGCCGTAGAGGCGGATATTGCTCCCTACCGTCCCGTAGAACAGGAACGGGTCCTGCAGTACCAGGCCGAGCCTGCGCCGGATTTCCTCCTGGCTGTACGACTTGATGGAGACGCCGTCAACCAGAATATCACCACGCTCATATTCATAAAAACGCATCAGCAGGTTGATGATTGAGCTCTTCCCCGACCCCGTATGACCGACAAGCGCCGTCGTCTCCCCGGGCCGGACCGTAAAGGAAATATCCTTCAGTACGTCCGTACCACCGTCATAGCTGAACGTCACATTCCTGAACTCAATCAGCCCCTGCGTAATTTGCTTACCCGAGTCCTGCTGCTCCGGTTCTTCATCCGTTTCATCCAGCACTTCGAATACACGTTTGGCCGCGACGACGGCCTGCTGGAAGATGGCCAGCTGCTCCATCATCTGGTTTATCGGCTCAAAGAAGCGCGTGATATATGTCACGAAGGCATAGACGACACCGATTTCAATCGCTTGATCAAATGAGGCGATGCCGAAATACGAAAGCAGGATGATGATCGCCCCGAAATACACAAGGTCGATGATTGGACGAAGCAATAGGCTGTTCAACTTCGTGTTGCGCATCATGGCGTCATAATGCACTTCATTGATGTCGTCGAATTCACGGTTCAGCCGCTTCTCCTGGCGGAATGCCTGCACGATGCTCATGCCGGATAACGACTCCGACAGCTTGGCATTCAAATCACTCAGCTTTTCCCGCATCGTCATATAGACGACTGCGCTCCATTTACGGTACAGATAGGTGATCAGCACAAGGAGCGGAATCACGATGATGACATACATGGCCAGCATCGGTTTCAACAGGAACATCGCAATGTAGACGCCGACGATTAAAAAGGCGGCCTGTACAAAGCTGATGAGGACGTTGACAAACAGATCCTTGATTGCCTCGGTGTCATTTGTCGCACGGGATACGGTGGCCCCGGCCGGCACCTGGTCGAAGTACCGCATGCCCAGGCGGTGGACCTTGCTGAAGACGTCAATACGCAGCTGCTGAACCACCTTCAGTGCAATGACCTGGAATTTGTAGTGCTGCAGGTAGCGTAGCACGACATTGGCAACTTCAATGACGATATATGTGACTGCAAGCGTTACAATCGGACCCGTTTCAAAGCTTCTCGGTGTAATATGGTCATCGATGAACAGCTTGATCAAATACGGTGTGATGACCTCCCCGACCACCGATAATAATAAAATGATAAGTGCAATGGCGACCCCTTTTTTATGGGGCTTCAAATAGGAGAACAGACGCTTGAGCACTTCCGCCTGCTCTTTTCTGCTGATTGTCGGCTGCTTCATTCCTGGCCACCTCTTTCCACCAGCTGCTCGAGCTGCTGCAGCTGATACATCTCATAGTAGCGTCCATGAAGCGCCATCAGCTCCTCATGCGTACCCTGCTCGACGACGGTCCCGTTTTCCATGAACAGGATGAGGTTCGCATGCTGGATTGCGCTCAGACGATGGGATGTGATGATCGTCGTCGCATTCGCCCGCTCCTCCTTCAGCGAATGGAGAATCGCTTCCTCCGTCTTCGCATCGACCGCTGACAGGGAATCATCCAGTATGAGCAGATTCGGCTTCATCATGAGCGCCCGGGCGATGGAAATACGCTGCTTCTGCCCGCCCGACAAGGCTACCCCCCGCTCGCCTACGACTGTCTCATAGCCTTGGGCAAAGCGCAGAACATCGTCGTGGATATGGGCAGTTTTTGCCGCCTGCTCCACCGCATCCCGTGTAGCCTCTTCATCCGAAAAGGCGATGTTGCCAAATACGCTCGTCGAAAACAGGAAATGGTCCTGCGGGACATAGCCGATCGCCTTTCGCAGCTGCTCCTTCTGATAGTCTTCAATCGGTACGCCGCCGTACGTAATCTTTCCTTCGTATTGGTCGAACTGGCGCAGCAAGAGCTTGAGAATCGCACTTTTCCCCGACCCTGTCCTTCCTACAATGCCGAGCGTCTCCCCCTCCTGCAAATTGAATGCAACATTTTTCAGTGTTGGATGGTCATCCCGCGGGAAGGTGAATGAACGGATATCAAAGGAGATTGCTCCACTTGGCATCTCTGCAATGGCCCCTTCCTTATCTTCCATATCAACCGGTATCTGCAGCAATGATTCAATACGGTCATAAGAAGCACTGCCCCGCTCCACGATATTGAACAGCATCCCGATGGCAAGCATCGGCCACACCAGCAGCCCCAGATACGTGGTGAACGCAATCAGGTCCCCTACTGACATCGCCCCTTCGACGATGAACATCGAACCGAACGTCAAGCTTAAAAAGTAGCTGATGGCAATGACCAGGCTGATGGTCGGGTCAAACAGCGCATCAATTTTGGCCACCCGTACGTTTTTGTCCACTACTTCCTGAGAGAGTCTGCGGAAACCCTCGATATCATTCTTCTGGTAACCGAATGATTTGATGACCTTCACCCCTGTAATCGACTCCTGGGTTTTATCATTCAAGTCCGAAAAGGCCGCCTGCGCCTCCCGGAAGCGCGTGTGCAGCAGTTTGCCGTAGTAGCTTGTCGACAGTGCCATGAGCGGCATCGGCAGAAGGGCGATGAGGGTGAGCCGCCAGTCGATCGTAAAAGCCATCGCCAAAATGACGAACCCTCCTGTAGTTAGCGAGTCGAAGAGCGACAATACACCCGAACCGGCCGTCATCTGTACAGCCGACACATCATTCGTCGCATGCGCCATCAAATCACCAATACGGCGTTCCTGATAAAAAGATGGACCCATTTTCGTAAAATGGCGGAATAATTTTTCACGCAGCACCTTTGCCAAATAATTGGACGAACCGAAAATCATTTTCCGCCAGTAAAAGCGTAGTACATACATGCTCATCGCTGTTGCGGCTATCAGTCCGAGCCATTTGCCGAGCGAGCCGGCCGTCAATGTCCCAGACCCCATCTCATCAATCGTAATCCCGATGATTTTCGGCGGGATGATCTGCAATACCGCTACAAGAATGAGCATGAACAGCCCAATGCCATATTCTTTCCGCCGTTCTTTAAAGAACCAGCCAAGCCTCCAAAAAACCTTCAACCCCTCCCACCTCCAGATTTTTCTATTTTAACAAATTCTGTAGGTTGAATGAATAGGGATAAAAAGATTATTTCGAAGATAGAAACAAAATAGCGGTCCCTTTTCATGGCTTCTTCCATAAAAAAACCTACCTGGCTTACGTAGCCAGGGAGGTGCCTGTTATGTCGTCACTTTCAACACAGTCTTGATTTTCTGGATGACGCCACCTGTCGAATAGGTTAAAACGCTGCGTTTATAGAATGTGATGCTAATGTAGTAAAGTACCGCCACTGTCACCAGCAATAAGCCCAGTGAGATGAGCGGTGGAACAAGCGAAATATCCGTGCCACCAATTCTCATCGGCATAACCATACCAGCTGTAAATGGAATGTACGAGAAAACCTTAATAAGCATTGTATCCGGATTGTTCATCGCCATAACCATCACATAAAATGCTACTATAATTACAATCATAGCCGGCATCATGACCTGTGATGCTTCCTCCACCTTTGAAACAAGCGAGCCGAACAATGCGCCGATGATCAAAAACAGGAAGATCGTCAAAATAAGGAACGCTAATATGAAAATAATGTAGGACGCTGATAATTCACCTAAATAGTCTGTAATCGTCCCCCACATTTCGCCGCCATCCTTCAGACTTGTAAACAATAGTACTGAACCAATCATGATGGCCAGCTGCGTGACCGCAACCAGGAAGGTACCGAACACCTTCGATTTGAAATGGGTTTCAGGCTTGACGCTGACAAGCAGCATTTCCAGTGCACGGGACCCTTTTTCGCTCGCCACATCCGTCGTGATGATGGACAGGTAGGAGATGACGATGATATAAATGATGATGCCCGCCGCATAGGACCCTAGCATGCCCGCCATCTTTTCATCCGCCGTCTTGCTAGTCTCTTCATTATTGAATGTCGTCATATCAATCAGCGGCATCGTATCCATCAACAGCATGGCCTGTTCATCAGTCAGGTTCATCTGGCTGATGGCATACAGCTGACCGGCTGTTTCCAGCTGTGCCGTCAAATCCTGCTGGACACCCAACGTCATCGGCTCAAAGGAATAGAACTGGGCCGACAGTTTGCCTTCTTCTTCCGACAGCTCGATTGCAGCAAGGTAATCCCCTTCTTCTAAGGCACCCTCGATGCCGTCCAGATTGTCTATTTCTTCAAACGTCATTTCGGTTGAATCTATAAAATATTCCTCGATATCGGCATCTGTCTGATTATAAACGGCTACGACATCCGCCGGGCTGTCTCCATCGCTGAAAAGTGCCTTGATATCGGACCAGAATACAACTCCGGCAATCAGCAGCAAATAAAAGCCTGTGGATAATAAGAACGTTCTCGATCTCAATTTCTGCTTATACAGCTGTTTCAGTAATATATTGAATTTAGACATGGACACCACCTACCTGATCCTTGAAGATTTCGTCAAGGGACAAATAATCGAGACTGAACTTCTCGATATACGTACCGTTTGAAACGATATCGAAAATGCCTTTTGCAAAGCTTTCTTCCTCCAGCGTCAGCAAATATTCACCCTTGATTTTCTTGATATCTTTTACGCCTGGGAGTACCATCCCTTCCAGCGGCATCTCGGTGCGAATCGTCAGCTTTGTCTTACCGTACTGTTTTTTCAAATCCAGCAGCGAGCCTGAAAACAGCGACACTCCTCGCTTCAGCAGGCATAGATGGTCGCACAGCTCCTCGACGTTTTCCATCTGATGGCTGGAAAACAGGATTGTCATCCCCTTATCGCGCAAATAGAGGATGGCATTTTTCAGCAGGTCCTTATTCACCGGGTCGAGCCCGCTGAACGGTTCATCGAGAATTAGAAACTTCGGCCTATGAAGGAAGCTTGCAATCAGCTGCACCTTTTGCTGATTCCCCTTTGAAAGTGTCTCCGCCTTATCCTTACGCTTCTCCTGGAGTTCAAAGCGCTCGATCCAGAAGTCGATTTCCTTCTTCAATTCATCGCGTTTCATGCCGCGCAGCTCACCGAAGAAGTACAGCTGCTCTTCAACCTTCATCTGTGGGAATATCCCCCGCTCTTCGGGCAGATACCCGAGAATGTCCCGGTTCACCTTCTTGATGGGCTTACCTTCCCACGTGATGGTTCCCTCCGTTGTTTCCTGCAGGTCGAGAATCATGCGGAACGTAGTCGTCTTCCCCGCTCCATTCTGTCCGATCAGGCCAAAAATCTCACCCTTTTCAATTTCAAAGTTCAGGTCCTGAACTGCGGTGAAATCCCTGTATTTCTTTGTAACATGTTCAAGTTTTAAGCTCATGACAGGACTCCTTTTCTTTCAATCTACACGTTATATACGCTACGAATATTCAAAAGGTTTCATTTTTTTCCAATACACTGCCATAAAAAATAACGAGTTCGATTGTAGAAGGAAAACAGAAACTAACAGTGAAATTAGAAACGAAATTCACATACGAATGTGTGTCTCTTTCAGCTGTTATATCAACATTTACGATGAATTAAATAATAAATTAACATAACAATTCACACGTGTTGATTTACCTTTTATTGTTAGTCTAATCTTGAGAAAGTGGATTTCCGCTACATCCGGCTCGCTTTCCACGGGCATGGCCTCAGCCTCCTCGTCGCTCGTGCCTCGGTGCTCCTGCCGCTTTGCTTTCGTCGCAAATAAATTTCCTGCGGGGTCTTCGG
>JAZUQF010000043.1:0-1829 GCA_045605545.1 Lysinibacillus sp. | reverse complement strand
AAATAATCCGCCGTCAGCTTCGTCCCGTCATCCGTATAGGCGGCTGTAATCGCCCGCTTGTGCTCCTCCAGCTTCACGATCTTCTTGCCAAGGTGGAACTTCACACCCACCTCTTCCGCCAGTTTGACCAGCGCATCGGCCAAATGGTGCATGCCACCGGGTACATACCAGATTCCTTGTGCATGCTGCATGTAGATCATCATATTCAAAACAGCCGGCGCATCATACGCAGAGGAGCCGACATATTTCACAATATAGCTCAGCATATCCCGAAACTGCGGATTGCTGATCCTCTTGTCGATGGCGTCAAACATGGTCGAGGATAAATCGAATCCACGCAGTGACTGCCATACGCCATGATGCCGGAGCACCTCCTTCATATTGTCGAGCCCATGCTCAAAATAGCCTTGTGCCGTTATATCGTATAGCTTTTTGGCATATTTCAGGAGGTTGTTGTATTGCTTGATATCCTTTTCCGTCAGATAAGGGTTGAGCTCCTCCATGTCCTGCAGGTCCTCATATAAATCGAGTATATTGCCGTCAGGGAAAAATCCGCGCCACTGGTGGTCCAGGCGCTGGATCTGGACATAATCCCCCATCCGTTTCCCGCTCTGCCGGAACAGCGTCTCGAAAATATGCGGCATCGTCAGTATGGACGGCCCCAGATCAAAGCCGAAGCCGTCCCGCTCCAGACGGTTCAGCTTCCCGCCAAGATGGGCATTTTGTTCATATAGGTCGACATCGTACCCTTTTTGCTGGAGTGATATCGCTGCGGATAAGCCGCCAAGCCCTCCGCCGATTACTACCACTTTTTTTCTATTGGACATATGGTCTCCTCCTCCGCCTGCCTGTTTGTCTACGCCTTCAGCTGCTCCATTCGTTCGCGGGAAACGACATTCCTTTTCGTCAGGCAGTCGTATTCATTTTCCCGGACCACATTCAAAATATCCCGGTAGGCGCTCGCCGCTATCGCAACAGGCACCCTGCTGTCATGATCGAACCGTTCAAGATGGCCTGCAAAGGCATCGTATAGGCTCTCGGCCCGGATGGCCAAATGCTCCCAGAGGGCGATGAACGAATCGTCGATCACCCTGCCTGCCAGCTTCTCCTTTTCATAACCGAAAAGCGACCGTTCCATCTCCGGCAGGTAGATCCGATTCTTTTCATAAAAGTCTTCGCCTATATCACGCAGGACATTCGTAATCTGCATGGCGACGCCGAGGTCGACGGCAGCCTTCCTGAGGTTCCGCCGATTCTCCGATGCGATGATTGGGAGGAGCATCACCCCGACGGAACCGGCAACATAATAGCTGTAATCCTCCAGCTCCTGGAGCGTCTTCGGCGATGAAAACTCGATATCCATCTGCTGTCCGATCAGCTGGTCGTAAAAAGGCTGGATCTCCATATCGAATGTATCGAATACATGGCGCAATGCCCGCCATAATGGATGGTCCTTCTCTTCATAGCGGCTGAACAAGTCAAGTTCATGGCGCAGCTGGTTCAAGGCCGCCCTTTTCACTGCAGTGGTGGGGTTTTCATCCACACTGTCATCGGCGATTCGGCAAAAGGCATAAAGCGTGTAGACCGCATCCCGCTTTTCGGGTGGAAGCCCGGAAAATGCATAATAAAAGCTCCTTGAATGCTTTTTGATGATGTTCTCACAATATAGTAGATCCGCTTTCAATTGCTGCTGTAACATATGAATCTCCCCTTTTTATGATAGTTTAGTAGCCGAATAGAATCCCTTTATCATCCGACATCAGCTCCTGGGCGGCGATTCTTGCAGACAGGAGGACGATGGGCACACCCGCCCCCGGATGTGTGCTGCT
>JAZUQF010000042.1:0-1890 GCA_045605545.1 Lysinibacillus sp. | reverse complement strand
TCAAAAGAACGCAGGTGACGCTGGCGAATGTACGGGAGGACCTGACAACGGACGAAATCAAGCGGGTTGCCGATGCGTTTGAAACGCTCATTACACACCGCATGGCAGGTGTGGAGTTCCTGCAGTACCACCATGTGATCTAATGCGTGGGATGCGGAGTCTATGAAGGAAAAGGAGGTGAAGAGGAGATGAGTACAGCAACAAGAAACGTTTTAGTGATGGAGTTCAAGGATGCCCTGGGCAAGAACCGGTCCATCCGGGTTTCCGATCCGAAAACGGATTTAACGGCGGCGACGGTGGAGGCGGCGATGGAATTGATCAATGACCTGAATGTGTTCAATTCAATCAGCCAATACGGTCCTGCCACGATGAAGGGCGCGAAAACAGTCCAAACGGTTACAAGCAACTTCGACATCGTGGTGAACTAATCCTACACCGGCCGGGAACCCCCATTCCCGGCCGGTCTTTTAAAACGAAAGGAGCGAACTGTTTTGAAAAAGAAGTGCCTGAAGATCGCAACGCTCGCTCATACCGTTTACAAAAGATGTGAGTGTTGTAACCGAGTGAAAGATATCTACTTCAAGTTAAGCATTTTGGATGCCGCCCAGGCAAGCTATTTGGTGGGTGATTTAGATCTGTGCAAATCATGCGGGCAGAATATCGGAGACATCCTGAGCATTAAAGTCAGCACGGAAAACGTGATGAACGACTTTACATTCGAGAAGGCGTAATGGAAAATATCCTGTCCTATCTCGACTACGGCTTTTCTTTTGTGCTCTCCATCTACCTGCTGATCCGCATGGAAAAGAAGATCGAAGCGCTCACACAGAGCATCGACAACCTCACCAAACAAAAATAGCCCTGTGATTCCGGCAGAGGATTCGGCTCTTTTGTCGGAATCGATATACAACATATTATTAAATAAGTGCAAGGAGGGGATCGGGAGTTGAGTTTGACGTTGAAATACCTGAATCATCTGCAGCTGGAGGGCAAGGCCGACAACACGATTGACACTTATAAGTACCATTTGGTCGAGCTTTTGATGTGGATGAATGGCCAAAACATCGAAATTTTTGATGTAAAACCGATACATTTGATTGAATTTAAGGAGCATTTATTGCGGAACGGAAAGGCCGAGCGCACGGTGAACTGCATCATTTCCTGCGTGCGGGGCTACTATGACTACCTCCTGCTGAACGGCTTCGTCGAAACCAACCCGGTCTCCCCCCTGCTGCGCATCAAGATACCGGAATACCGCCAGGAGCGCCTGACGGACGATGAGCTGAACCACTTCTACCATTTCATCGATGGCCTGCAGGTGAACGCGCGCGCCGCCTTCTATCTGCTGATCGGCTCGGGCGCCCGGGTCAGCGAAATCACCAGCCTCACAAAAGCAGACTTCTCTTTTCACGGCGGGAAGCTGTTCATCAACATTTATGACGCGAAATACGGCAGCGACCGGAAAATCCCCGTGCTGCATGCCCAGGCGATCGAAGTACTGCGGGAGTATCTGCTGGACCTGGATGTAAGCAGCCTGCCTGCGTTTCGGGTGAGCAAGCGTACATTGCGGCGCCACGCCGCCAACTTCTCTGCGGAGACGGGCATCCCGTTCAGCTGCCACGTGCTGCGCCATACGTATGCCACGCTGCTGCTCGAGAAGGGGGTCCCCATCGAGAAGATCCAGTTCCTGCTCGGCCATAAATCCGTCAACATCACCAGACACTACACGCAGTCCGCATTTCTAAACATCAACGACCTGGCATCGTCCGTATTGTAGCGGGCTTTATCCTATACATTTTGAAGATGAGGAAGGAGAACCATGCTTATTCTATTCGACTATGGCCACGGGGGGACAGACCCGGGGGCCACCTATAAGGGCCGGCACGAAAG
>JAZUQF010000041.1:0-10891 GCA_045605545.1 Lysinibacillus sp. | reverse complement strand
ATGAATTAGTGGAGCTTTTCATGCAGCAGGAGAAGGATGAAGAGCGGGTGCAGCAGGAGGCTCTTTGGCTGCTTGAGCATGCGGCACACCGGGAAGTTGTGAAGTTTGCGCTGGTGATTTTCGGCTGTACGAACTGCGAGGCGTACAAGGAGCGTTTACAGGCGATAGCCTTTCATGAGGAGTTCACGGGTGTTGCTTTGTTTGCGCTGAAAAATGGGACGCGTAACGCCAACGACTTTATTTGGCAGCTGGCAAAGACGGTAAAGGGCTGGGGGAACATCGAGGCGGTCAACTTTTTGCAGCCCGAAACGGAGGAGATTCGCCACTGGTTTTTGTCGGAAGGTACCAAAAATGACATCCTGAACAGCTATTCTTCGGTCGCCTGTGCGGAAAAGGGCAGGCTGGATGTCGCCTTGCATGAACCGGAAATTTCAACAGAGCTGTTCACTGGTGCAAGCGAAATCATTGAAGGGCTGCTGTCGGAGGACGGGCATATGCCGATAGACGAGTACGAATATGCCGGGCAGGTGCTCATGCGCTATACATACCATGCCAAGACGCATTGCAGGGAGCCTAAGGATTTCTATATACTGACGCGCATTGCCGATTATTTGAAAGTCGATGAGGAAGCGTGGGACGAGCGCTACGAAAGTAATTGGAAGTCATATGAGCGGCGAGATGCAGAAGAGGCAATTCAAAAAATTGCGGCGGACCCGAAATGGCTGCAATGGGCTTTGGAAGTGCTCCATTCAGAAGCGGCTGACCATATACATGCATTGGCGATTGCAAAGTTTTATAAGGCTGATATTAGCGAGCTGCTGTTTGACAAGCTGCAAAAAGAGCCGAACCGGATCGAGTATCATGTGGCATTGCTTGAGACGAAGGAGCGTAAGAACGTGGAAGCTTTGGTTGCGTTTACTGACCGCTTTGTCACGCTTGATGAGTTGACGACAGAGGAAAAGGTGACGATACTCGTGCTGGTGGAAGCACTCGGCGAATTCGAAGGGACGGGGCTCGCGCTTCTTCAAAGAGCCCTGCGTTCAGCTGATGTAGATTTGCAACGTTTTGCGTTGGTCGCACTTAGTGAACAGGACAAAGGTTCTTGGGATAGGCCCGAAATGGTGGAGTCGGTGAAAATGGCCGCCAATACTTCTGCGGATAAGGATAACCGCCAGTTGGCGAAGGGACTACTGTGAATGATTGGTGAAGGTGGGAGTAAAGGATCCTGCCAGAAATATCGGTTTCTTTTGAAACAGCCGAGAAAGGGAGTTGTGGCATTTTAGCTTATGGGCAATCGCTCGTATGGAAAAGCCTTCTTCCGGTAAGAGTTCTATTTTTGCGCGTTCATTTATGGTCAGATGTGTATAGCTCATAACGATTTTCTCCGTTCAAATGTTGGTATGGTAACTACATTTTACACGGAGTCGTTATGGGCTTCTTTTATTTGCTCCCAGGTGTTGCACTTAATATTGCAATTCGCCATCTAGAAAAAAGAAAAATCCCATCTGAATTAGCATGGGATTTCCCTCAAACGATATTTTCTTTACGTCAAAGCCGCCAAGACATGTCGCCAGCCACCCGTATGGGAGATGTCTTCTGCCGTCTGGTCGGCGCTTGCTTCGCAGATGAATCCAGGTATTTCCGAGCCGTCTTCTAATGCAACCTTTCCGATGCCGAGCGGGGACGGAATCAGGGAGACGAAGGAGCCGAATTTATTAAGCGGCATTTCCCACACTTCCACCTCGATGGAGGCACCCGGCTTGTTCAAGGAAATCAGCCCAGGCTTAGGCGGACTGGAGGGAAGCTTGATTAGTTTATACTGAGGGGCCGTTTTCGCTTCTCGAATAAAGACGGCCCCGTGCTCTTTCATCTGCTTTTCAAGCGGGAATCCACGCATATGCAGTCCGCATACAGCGACAAGTGTCGTTTCCTTCTTTTGCGCAGGCGTCTGGCCATGCAGGAACAAATCGGACAGACCGCAAATCAGGTGTTCATTGGAACCCGTTGAAAATAACGTAATCCCGAACGGCAGATTTTCAGCGGCATCCTCTGCTGGGATGGATATAGCACTCAAGTCTAGCAGGTTACAGTGGTTCGTATAGAGACCCATTTTGCTGTTCGTTTCAATCGGATTTTCACGTACTTGCTCACGTGTCCACGTACCGCCGCATGTCGGCATGACCAATACGGCATTTTTCAGCTGCTGATGCGCTTTTTGGGTAAATGCCTGTAGCTTATGGGTTGCCTTGAAAAGGGAAGATGCGCTATACTCCGGCTTCGCTCCGGAACGAAGAATCGCTTCTGTCACCGGTAATGCCGCATCTTCATGCTTCGTAATGAAGTCGCCCAATTCGGCCCAGCGTTCGGCGATCCATGGCCCATCATACAGAATGGCGGAAGCTTCAGCCAAATAGGTTCCATCGATGTACTCAATTGGAATACCCAGTTTTTCAATCTTTGCAACCGCCTTTTCCCACGCTTGTTCATACACTTGTGCAAACGGTCCGAAGAAAGTAGGCGGGGTCTGTACCAGGCAAATCTTTTCCGGAAGTGCATCCGGCTGGCGCTCGACCTGTTTCGACCATGGATCGGCGCTTTCAAATCCACGCACGACCTCATCCACCCATAAAGCATCTTCCAGATTGTTGGCGAACACGTTGATGCAGTCCAGGCTGGCGCAGGCTTTTACCAAACCTTCGACCGGCCACGCACCAAGGCTTGGTTTGAAACCGACCAGGCGATTGAGGGCGGCTGGTACACGACCCGACCCGGCGGTATCCGTGCCGAGGGAAAAGGCAGCCATGCCCCGGGCCACGGAAACGGCAGAGCCGGAGCTGGAGCCGCCGCTGATCAACTCAGGGTTTAATGAATTCTTTGCTTCGCCGAACGGACTTCTTGTTCCCACCAGACCCGTTGCAAACTGATCAAGGTTCGTCTTACCGACCGGGATGGCGCCGGCTTCAATCAGCCGGTTGATGATTGTTGCATGTTCATCCGGTATATAGGCGAATTCAGGGCAACCGGATGTAGTCGGTACACCTGCAAGGTCGATATTATCCTTAATTGCAAACGGGATGCCCCAGAGCGGTGACTGCTCCGGGTCCATTTGCTTCAACCGGTCTAGATACGGCTGGATCATGTCCATCGTAGGCGGGGTGATCCAGATGTTATATTCCTTGTCGGCTTCCGCCCGGCTGATGATTTCCTGAATGAGCGCTTCAGGCGTTATTTCATTAGATTGATACTTTTTCTTTAATAGGGGAATCGACAATACGTTCGGCAGATTCGATGTTTTCATTAGAAGCACCTCGCTTTTCTTTTGTAATGGATACAATCAATTGGCCTGCATGGACCTCTTCACCTTCCGCTACGTGAAGGGCATGGATAAAGCCGTCATACGGGGCGAGCTGTGGAAATTCCATCTTCATGCTCTCCTCGATGATCAGTGTATCGCCTGCTTTCACTTGTTCCCCAGGCGATACAAGCACCTTCCATACACTGCCTGGCATCGTACAACGAACAGCGTCAATACCATCCGGCAGCTCTTCCTCTTCCTTCTCCGCAATCTCATGTTCCGAGATGTACTCATCAAGGCCCAGTTCATGCCATCTTTCGCGCTCCTCCTGGAAGGCGGCCTGCTGTGTTGTCCGGAAGGCATCCGCACTTTCCTCAATAGAATCCAGGAAGGCGACGTAATCACTCAGTTTGAAGGTTGTCTCGGTAATCTCCACTTCGAAGCGGCCTCGTAAAAAGTCCTCACGCATGGAGAGAAGTTCATCGGCACCGACCGGATAAAACTGAATCTGGTCAAAGAAGCGGAGCAGCCATGGCTTTCCATCTGTAAAGCTCTTTGTCTGGCGCAGGCGGTTCCACATCTGGACAGTCCGGCCGACAAATTGATAGCCGCCCGGGCCTTCCATTCCGTAGACGCACATATAGGCTCCGCCGATGCCAACCGCATTTTCTGGCGTCCATGTTCTGGCCGGGTTGTATTTGGTCGTGACTAGGCGGTGACGTGGGTCGACCGGTGTTGCCACAGGGGCGCCGAGGTACACATCTCCAAGACCGAGCACCAGGTAATTGGCGTCGAATACAACATTTTGTACATCCTCGATTGCGTCCAACCCATTCACGCGGCGAATGAATTCGAGATTGCTTGGACACCACGGTGCGTCAGGGCGGACATTCTTTTGATAACGGTCGATCGCCAGCTGTGTGGACGGGTCATCCCATGAAAGGGGCAGTCGCACGATACGTGACGGCACTTCCATTTCCTCAAGGTCCGGCAGTTCACGGTCGAGCATTTGAATGATGTCACACAGATCGGGCACCGACATTTTCGTCGCATCAATATGGACCTGTAACGAGCGGATGCCAGGTGTTAAATCAATGACCGGGATATCGTGACGGGCTTGGATGGCCTGCATCAACGCATGTACCTGGAAGCGGAGCAGGAGGTCCAGCTCCATCTCGCCATATTCAATGAGAATGTTTTCGTCACCGTCCGCCCGGATCACCATAGGGAAGCGGCCGTCCGTACGCTCAAAAAGGACAGGGTAATCGGATGATAATGAAACTGCTGCCGCCGGTAAAGCTGGCAGGGTAGATGCTCCGTACTCACCTGTCCCGACATTTTCTAAAAACTGCTCCTGTGTCTGACGCAGGTCATTGGCTTGTTCCAATGTTAATAGTTGAAAATGGATGCGGTCACCGGCGTGAAGTTGGCCGATTTTCCAAAATTCAGCTGATGCGACCGTAACCGGACACACAAAGCCGCCAAGACTTGGACCATCCGGACCGAGCAGGATCGGCATGTCGCCTGTCAGATCGAGTGTGCCGACAGCGTAGGCGTTGTCATGGATATTCGATGGATGCAAGCCGGCTTCCCCTCCATCTTTACGTGTCCAATTCGGGGCAGGGCCTATTAAGCGGACACCTGTACGCGAGCTGTTGAAATGCACTTCCCAGCTTGTCGCTGTCAATTGCTCCAGGTAATCCGGCATCAAATATTCCTCGGTGCAGTGCGGGCCCGGAATGACACCGATTGTCCATTCCCTCGTCAATGCCGGCTGTAGGCTGGTAGGGAGCTGTGCTTGTGCGGGGAGAGAGCTTTTGTTGACCCGCAGTACATCACCCGTACGAAGGGCACGTCCGCCATGTCCACCGAAACCGCCGAGTGTAAAGGTAGAGGCACTGCCAAGGTAGAGCGGCATATCCAATCCGCCTGCCACGAGCAGATAGGTGCGCATGCCTTGTGCAGCTTCACCGAAAGTCAATACTTGCCCACGTTTTACAGGAATGGCTTTATACAGCTGTACGTCCGTTCCATCGAGCCTTGCTTCCATGTCGGCTCCTGTCAGGCAAATCGTCATATCAGCACGGAAACGGTAGGAGCCCCCGCGAAGGGTCAATTCCAATCCTGCTGCCTGTTCGTCATTTCCAAGCAGCCTGTTGCCGATGCGGAAGGAGAAGGGGTCCATTGGTCCGCAAGGCGGTACACCCACATCCCAATGACCAACGCGGCCGGGAAAGTCCTGTACAGTCGTTTGAATCCCGCCGTCCAGCACTTCAATGGCGCTTTCTTCCGGGGCAAAATCTTTCAGCATCTGTGTATGCACAGCTCCTGAGCGGCAATCATCTTCCTGTAAAAGTGCTTCTATATATTGCAGATTTGTTGTAATGCCATACAATCTCGTCTCTTGTAGGGCGGCGCTCAATTTTTCAATCGCTTCTTCCCGTGTATCTGCATGGACAATGATTTTCGCCAGCATCGGGTCGTAGAAGGAAGTGACATTGACCCCGTCATGCACCCACGTTTCAATCCGCGCATGTTGTGGAAAACGAACCTGATCGATCTGGCCGCCGCTTGGACGGAAATCGTTCAAGCAGTCTTCTGCATATATGCGAGCCTGGATGCTGTGTCCCTTTGGCGCTGAATAAAGGGTATCAAGCGAGCGCAGTTGTCCTGCTGATTCACGCACCATCCATTCCACCAGGTCGATTCCCAGCACTTCCTCCGTTACGCCATGCTCCACCTGAAGGCGTGTATTCACTTCCAGGAAATAAAACTTTGCTTCCTCAGGATCATACAGGAATTCAACCGTACCGGCACTGCGGTAGCCGACCTCCATTGCCAGCCTTTTCGCGGCTGCCAGCATTTCTTCACGGACAGAAGGAGAAAGCAGGGGAGCGGGGCTTTCTTCCACGACTTTCTGATTACGGCGCTGGATGGAGCAGTCCCGTTCACCGAGTGCAGCCACTTCACCGAATTCATTACCGAATATCTGCACCTCGATGTGGCGTGCCTTTTGGATGTACTTTTCCAAAAATACACCGCCGTTATTGAAGTTTGCTTCAGCCAATCGACAGACCGATTCGAAGGCTTCACGCAAGGCCGCTTCATCTGTGCAGATTCGCATGCCGATGCCTCCGCCGCCAGCCGTACTCTTCAGCATAATCGGATAGCCGATTTTTTTCGCTTCTTCTAAAGCTGTGGCCGCATCGCTGATGAGGGAAGTGCCTGGCAAGAGCGGGACATTGGCCTTTGTCGCAAGTTCGCGTGCGGAATGCTTTAGGCCGAACCACTCGATTTGTTCTGGCGTCGGTCCGATGAAAGCAATGCCGTTTTCCTGGCAAGCGCGGGCGAATGCCGCGTTTTCACTGAGGAACCCGTAGCCGGGATGAATGGCTTCCGCTCCTGTGTCGATGGCTGTTTGTAAAATAAGGTCGGCATTTAGATAGCTGTCCTTCGCCGCACCTTCACCAATCAGCACAGCCTCATCTGCCAAGTCCACATGAAGGCTGTCCTGGTCGGCTTTTGTATAGACGGCAACGGATTCAATGCCCATCCGCTTTAACGTTCTTTCAATCCGGACGGCAATGGCGCCGCGGTTTGCAATCAGTACTTTTTTAAACATAGGTAGACACTCCTTTATCGGCTTATTTGTCCCAGATGATCAATTGGATAGGGGTTGGATTGTAGGCGTTGCACGGATTGTTGAGCTGTGGGCAATTGCTGATCAAAACCGTTGTACGGCTGATTGCCCGCATCTCCACATAATAGCCGGGTGCTGAAACGCCATCATCGAATGTCAGGGCCCCCTCTGGTGTAACAGGGACATTCATGAAGAAGTTGACATTCGGGGCGAGGTCCCGCTTGGTCGTGCGTTTATCGAATTTCGCCAATTGGAGCATGAAGGTATCACGGCAGTTGTGCATCGGCAGCGTGTCGTGCGAATAGCGCACCGTATTGCTTTGTGCCGAGCAGGCGCCGCCCAGCGTATCATGACGGCCGCATGTATCGGCTATGATTTCGACCAGCTCTTTTCCGGACTCCGTCACAAGGACAGAGCCTGTAGATAGGTAGACGTTTTGCTGGCGCTGGATTGTATTGATAGCGCTATAATGATCAGATGGATTATCTGTATCATAAAACAGGGTATCAGCTGCCTGGTTGCCCTCCAGGTCGACGATGCGGAAGACCTGGCCTGGCTCTAATGTATATAGCCAACCTTCTCCTGCAGGCAATTGTTTGTTGTAAATTGCTTCCTCGATTTTGCGTTCGCTTTCCACATAATTTAAAACCGCCATTATTGAACTCCTCCTTTAGTAAGCGTCAAGTACTCCCATGTATTTTCGAATGCCCGTCGGTTTTCTGCGCGGTGATTCAAGCAGATGTCATGTTCTTGGACGGGCTCCGCATCTGCGATTGTGATTTCCACCGGCGTCGATCCATAAGTAGGATTCGTATCGAGCGGGTGCGGTGTATTTGATAAAACGATAAGGACATCCATTTCCGTCCTGAGTGTGACCGTGCTTCCTTTTTTGGCGTGCCCTTGGACAAAGTGAAGGTTCCCATCTTCATCGCAATACACCTTGGAGAACAGGTTGACGACTGCCGATAAATCGCTTGTCGTCAATCCATTGCGGAAGAGCTCGACGGTCAAATTCTCCTCTCCATTTCGGTACCAGTCATTTCGCGATTCCTGATAAGTTGTTTCGCCGTATTTTGAATCGATGTTGTGCCGTGTACTGTACCCGGAAATCGCATCGTGCCAGCCGACTTCATCTTCCACGATGCTTGCCAGCACATGTCCGTTATCACTCATTAGGACATTTCCTTTTGTCAAGAATGCCGTATGCTGTGCCTTCAGTGTATCCGAAACGTTATAGCGTTCGGCTGTGTCATCCGCGTTATAAAGCAGTAGCGATACATTCGCCCCATCTTCCAGGGCGGTAAAGGTAATTTCTTTGCCTCTCCGGATGCGTGCAGACCATTTGCCGCCTGCGGGAATTGTTTTTGTAATAATAGAAGAAATCGTGTTGATCATTGAATACTCCTCCTTTAATGTAGGTAAGTGGGGGATGCCATCCGATTAGAAGAGCATCGTTGGCAGCCGGAACCGGATTATAATAAAAAAGATAAAAGCCCAGGAGACGTGAATCTCCCAGGCTTTTATCCCTCCGTGTATACAGCCTTTATGGCTGTACGCCTTCTCTCGGACCAGACTTTAAAGTAAAAAACTTTAAACGGAACCCTAGAAAGCTTTTTCGTTTCCAACTGAAGGTGGAAACCTTTATAAAATTGTGTTGACTTTAAGCGTTGCAACGAATCGCTGTCCAGCTGTAGCATAACCTATATGTTAGGTTATATTACGTAAGTTTCTGTTGATGTCTTTTATATTAACTGATAATTTTATATATTTCAACTGTTTAGTTAATTTTTACAACATATTACCTAACGTTGAACACTTTTGTGTCAGTTTACCTCACAATCACTTCTCTGTTTGAATGCGAATATTGAGTGAAGGGGCGAGTTTTCGCTCTCTTGTTGCTACCCACTTTGTTTTGATGAACATGTAGACCACTCCGACAACAAGCCATGCGAGGCCCATTTTAAGTGTCGATGGGTCCAGGAGAGTCAGTAGCCATCCGATAAATCCGGCACCAATCAGTGGGAAGATAAGGTATAAAAAGGTCTCCGCTACCGAACGTTTCTTCAGCTTGATGTAGAAGTGGGCGATAACGGACAGGTTGACGAAGATGAATGCCGTTAACGCGCCGAAGCTGACGAACAAAACCGCCGTGTCCAGGTTGATGAAGATCGCTGATAACGAAATGACGGCAACGAACAGAATATTCGCTACGGGCGTTTTGTATTTCGGGTGGATTGTCGTGAACAGTTTTTTCGGCAAAATCGATTCGCGTCCAAGCGCGTACATGAAGCGCGTTACGCTGGTCGATGAAGAAAGCCCTTGTGTGAAAGTCGCTACAATCAGCACCATGATGAACAATGAACTCAGTAATTTTCCGCCGATTAGTTGAATCAGGCTGTAGGCGGCGTTATCCGGGTTTGCGAATGCAAAATTCGGATAGGCAATCTGCGTCAAATAGGATATGGAAATGTACATTGTAGCGGCGATGAAAATGATAATGAAAATCGCCTTGGGAATCGTCTTTTTAGCGTCAATCGTTTCCTCCGCCATCGTCGTGATGGCATCGAAGCCGAGGAAGCAGAAGCAAATCAGTGCAGCCCCTGAGAAAATCGTGCTCATCGATGGGTCGTTGCCGAAGAACGGAGCCAGAGAAAAGGCGGACGTGGATTCTGCGCTACCTGTAACAATGTCCTTCACCACCAGGATGCAGAACAGCAGGATGAAGCAGATTTGGAACACGACGGACACCCCGCTTATGCGTGCTGCAGATTTGATGCCGATGATATTGACGACAGCAAGCAGGACATTCATGATGATGATCCACACATAAACAGGTACAGCGGGGAACTCTGTATTCATGAAAATCCCGAAAGTCAAAATGGCGATGATCGGGGATACGGCGTAATCAATCAGAAGCGCCCACCCTACTAGAAACCCGGCTTTTGGATGTATGGCGTTTTTCGTGTAGATATAGGCGGACCCGGAAATCGGATAAGCCTTTACCATTTTGCTGTAGCTGTAGGCGGTAAAGAAGATGGCAAGGAATGCAACGATATAAGCGGCTGCCATTTGTCCGTCGGCAGCTTCAAATGCAACGCCGTAGACGGTGAAATAAATCATTGGCGTCATCCAGGCGAGTCCCATAAAAACAAGCTGAGGCAGTTTTAATGATTTGACAAGTGTAGTGTTCTCCTTCATAATCATCATCCTTTTCTGAAATGTAATAGTAAAAGGGAAAAAGCGAGAAGAGTTTCTGTTTCGAAATCTCCCGGGCTTTTTCCCCTCCGTGTATACAGCGACGAGCGACTGTACGCCCTCTCTCGGACCAGGCTTTGAAAGTTTATCTTCAAACGGAACCCTAGAGAGCATTTTTGTCTCCAACTGATAGTGCAGACCTTTATGAACTTGTAGTGATGCCATGCATGTCCAAATGTTAGTAGGTAATGAATACCTGTTGTGTGATATTATCTGACATTTTTAAATATTGTAACAGTTTTTAGTATCCGAAACAATAGATATGTTATATTTTATGACATAGAATGAGTGGACAAACTATTTATGTAATCAAAAGTAACATAAAAGAAAGGGTTTCGTTATTTGCAATGGAGGATGGGGTTTCATTTGTCTGGAGAGGAAATTGGATTACCTATGAAGCACCTCTATTAGAGAGATACTTATCTTATTCACGGAGGATTCAGCTGTAGGGGGAGGGTACCTGGTGGATAGGCACAAGCCATCGAGGAGGGGGTGTCTGAAGAAAAACTAAAAAAGCGGGATGAAGATTATCCTCCATCCCGCTTTGTCTTACTTATCATTTATTGAATGAGAATTGCCAACTTCATTTTCCACCGAAGAGGAATAACACTCCATGCTGCTATTTCTGCCTTTTGTGAGCTACTCCACAAACCGCAGTCCTGTTTTATAGAGGACGGAGATACAGTTCAGCACAGTTCCGG
>JAZUQF010000040.1:0-3204 GCA_045605545.1 Lysinibacillus sp. | reverse complement strand
GGAATGGGTAGCCGAGCGCCCAGTAGCTGACGCCACGCAGGTTGTACTGCTTGACGAGGTCGAATTTCGCCAGGGCGCTACGGGCATCCTCGAACCAGACGGTGTGCTCCTGGCCGTCTGGTTCGACATAGTTGAAATACGGGGATTGTGCGGTTTCGTCATACTGGATGGCTGCGTTGTACTTTGTGGCGAGCCGGATAGCTTCCTGCGGGCTGAAGGTCTGCGCCTGCTGTCCCTGGACATGTGGAACGCGCCAATCCCTCGCGTAAATCTGGAAGCCGAGATATATTTTTTCGGCAGGTATGACGGACAGTGCATATTCGACGACCCGCCGCATCTGGTTGACGGGGGAGATTGCCTGGGGCGGGCCTGCGCGATAGCCCCACTCATAGGTCATTAGGATGACGAAATCCGCAATTCGTCCATGCGCCTCATAGTCATGTGCCGTATACAATAATCCTGCCTGTGTGGCACTTGTTTTCGGGGCAAGCGCCGTCGAGACGAAATAGCCTTGCGGATGGAGGGTGTCGACTGCCAGCTGGAGAAATGAATTATACGCCTCCCGATCCTCCGGCAGGACATTTTCAAAGTCGACGTTCAGCCCCTTATAATCCTTTTCTTTCATCACACCAAGGATATTCGCCAGCATCTTCTTCTGGATGTCGGCACTTGAAAAGATGACGTGCATGAGGTTCGAGCCGGCCTCCGTCGATGTGAAGTTCGTGATGACCATCATCGGTACGACATCCTGCTCGTCTGCAGCCTCCAGCATCAATTTATCGGGGAACGGCTCAATTGACCCGTCCTCCTTCACCATGTAGGCGAAGGGGCTCAAATATGTCAGCAACGAACCGATTGCATTGACGGACCTAGCCGCATCCGCATCCGCATCCTTCTGATACGTATAGCCATTCACTTCAATCGTACGTTTTTTTGTCGGGATGACCAGCCGGGTGCCCGGATTGATGAGGTTTGGATTGGCAATTCTGTTCTGCTGGACGATGGCCTGCATGGGCACCCCATACATGCGGGCGATCTGCCACAGCATTTCTCCGGGCTGGACGATGTGCGTCACAGCCGGGATGAAAAGCTTCGTCCCAGTATTGACGAGATCTGGATTGGTAATCTGGTTTGCCTGCTTAATGGCATTGACGGATATCCCATACATGCGGGCAATCTGCCACAGCGTCTGCCCAGACCGCACTGTATGATAGGTGCCTGGGATGGGGATGAGGATGGCCTGGCCGATGAGAAGCTTATTCGGGTCCGGCAGCTGGTTGATTTGCTGCAGGGCATCCGCCGGGACATTGTATTGAGTGGCCAGCCTCCCCAGTGTATCGCCGCTGCTTACAACATGGATTAACAATTTGCAGCTCCTTTTAAAGGTATTTGTTACAGCATCATATGCCTCAAGGCGCTGGTTAATAAATGAAAGGGGCGTACATGCTGTAGAAGAGGTCGCTGTCATGACTGGCAATAAAATAAGGAATTTGTGCATTGCTCGTGTATAACAGAGCAGCTTCTATTTTCATTTGTAAAATAATACCTGTAATTGGTTTTTGTGATATATTTAAGGAATCAAATTAAAAGGAGAGAGGAATATGACAGTCATTACTTTTACAATCATAAATGAATCGGAGGGTATGTTGGTTTAATTTAATCTGGTCACTTATTCTCCGATTCGAGGGTTACTAATTCTCGATAACATCGGAGGGCATCAATTTGAACATTAAAACCGTCTATTATTTATTGACGAGTTCCCGCTCGTTTTGTATTCAAATCGTGTTTACACTAAACGCCATCTATTATGTGTCCCATGCAGGCCTGAATCCACTGCAGTTAGTGCTGCTTGGCACGATTATGGAAGTGGCTGTTCTTTTCTTTGAGATACCTACTGGACTGGTTGCTGATTATTTTGGGCGTAAGAAATCCCTTATTATCGGTACTTTCATCATTGGGTCGGCGCACCTTTTAGAAGGCAGCATTCCTGCATTTTGGACGATTGCTGTCGGTGCTGCTTTGTGGGGCATAGGATGGACGTTCATTAGTGGGGCAGAGACGGCTTGGATTGCAGATGAAATTGAAAATGAAGAGCTTGATGCTACATTATTAAATGGCGCCAAGTTTAGCTCCCTCGGTAGTTTCTTGGGGATTGTTGCGAGTGTGCTTATTGGTATTGTTTTTACAGTGCAGATTGCCATATTAATTGCTGGAAGCTTACTTGTTGTCATTGCCATTGTTTCATCTAAAGGTATTACAGAAACGAAATTCATAAGTATTGCACGTGATGACGTTTCTAGCATCCAGCAAATGAAGAATGCACTAAAAGGAAGTCTTGCCACTATAAAAGGGAATAAGGTTTTACTTGGTCTTGCCGCCATTACATTGTTTACTGGTCTAGCTAGTGAAGGCTTCGATCGGCTTTGGGGTGCACATTTTATTGAAGGCTTCCAAATGAATGAAGCGGATGCAGTTTATTGGTTTGGTGCATTTTATGCAATTGCCTTTTTATTGAACATCGGACTATTGAAAATGGTTGAAACATATGCAAAAGAACGCTTTGCTATTGTTTTAGTATTGCTTAACAGTTTGCTTGTTTTCGCCATGATATACTTTGCGATTGTTGAGCATTTTTTAATAGCCGCTATTTTATACTGGGGGATTGCATCACTTCGAGCGGTGAACCATCCATTAGTAAGTGTCATGACAAACAAACAATTACATTCACAGGGGCGGGCGACTACGCTTTCGATGTACGGACAGCTTGATGCGTTTGGACAAGTGGCAGGCGGGCCGTTGGTTGGCGTCATTGCACTTTATACATCGGTGCAAGGTGGAATCATCACTTCAGCATTTTTGATTATTCCTACCGTGTATTTTTTATGGAGATTAAGAAAAATCGCTTAAAAAGCTTCCTTATAGAGGTGGAACTTTAAAAAAGCAAGAAAAGATGCCCTGGTTATTATTCCTGGGCATTTTTCTTGTCTTATGCTTTATTCCGCAAACGAGCCTGATTGGTGTGGGGAGGATCAACCTAAACATTCCCCCTTTTCCAACCACTAATGCTGAATGTCTTCTAAAACCCGAAGATTATCTCCTTTTTCTGAATACAAGGCGAAGTACTCTTTATCTTCCTCGATAAGGTTCCAAACCATCTTTTCTTGTAGCAGTAACTTAAATGCTTCTTCTTTGTCTTGATTGTTA
>JAZUQF010000039.1:0-7196 GCA_045605545.1 Lysinibacillus sp. | reverse complement strand
GGCTTGCGTTCCTTTAAGTGCTTCTCTTCGTGCAGGAAGGAGGTGTTGCAAAAGGAACGAGAGAGTAATATATAGCCAGTTCATGATTGGACGCAACTTCTGTATATGCTAGAAAATTTATGGGCCTGCTCTAAATGGTAGGCGTCTGAAGCGGTTAAAACAAAGCGTATTTTGCTTCATCGTAAAAGAAGTCTAATGGTGGTTCAGCAAAAGTATCCGGTTCCCTGATCGGTAAAGGAACAAATGGGATGCGTTCTAGATTCCCTGTTTGGAAGGAGGGAATCATCTCCGTCCTATATCGTTCCTTTTTCTCCATCAAGCCCGCCGCCCCGTTTTTGTTTGCCATGCTTATATCCGGAGGGTGATATTGGGATAGAGGAGGCCGTCTTATCCTGTGGTGAGAACGGGTTAACTCATAAGTGAAGGACATGTGATACTAACCGTACTCCTATCAAAACCTGATTTGTCGGAGGGTGTTTTTGGTTCATAGGAATTGCTTGGATATTACACGTATAACCAAGTTCATTCTCTCCGAGGATAAATCGGCGACTGCTTTTCAACAGCAAATCCTCTTCCCGGCTGAGGGCGGTGGTGAAGTAGATTCTTCTGTGAAACTTGCTGGAGCAGAGATTGTTGAATGGTATCCACTTTATGGAGGGACCCCCCGATTCCTGCATGGGCACCTTTTTTTCTTCGTTTAGGAAGAGGGGGACGTTGGTAGCCCGTGCACTTTAGAGGAACGCTCTGCTTTCCTGATCAAGAGAATGATTCATTGGATTCTCGTGTGTCCACGAGAATTCGTTCATTCACTTCAATCTTCCCCTTTTAAACTAGAAGGAGCGGTAAGCTCTTTCTAGTATTTATTATATGAAGTGAATGTACATACAATAGGACAGATACATTAGTAAGCTCATATTTATTTTTCTGTCTTTTTCTATGAAAATCTAAGATATCTGTAGGGGCTTTTTCGATGGGAATAGTAGCTTTCCCGCCAAGTCCCTTTAATTCATCTGGTGGTGAACTACAGGAACTTTCCGTTTGCGCTCTCTCCCTCCAACATGAAGGAAACGGTGCTTCATCATGGTGGTCACCTCCTGGTTGGCAGCCTTAAAGCATGTAACCGTCTGTTAGGAAAATCCCATCCAATCCATCACGAGCAATGTAACAGGAACACGAAATAGCATTGATGCGACGATAGAAAACAGAGTGGAAAAGGTCATCTGTGTGTCGACCGATAAAGCGGATGCTGAAATAAGCAGGACTTGTTTGATGCTTGCACTATAAGTAAGAACGACAGTATCAAGAATTGTTCATCAAGAAGGTATCGTCATAAAAGATGGGCTGTACAGCATTTTGTATGGATAATCCCTCGGATGGGGGAAGGGAAGTGTATTACATATCCGCAGTTGATATTCGACGGGTGCAGACTTTGAGAATGTCTACATACTTTCCGCCTCCTGGATACTTCAAGCAGCGAATAATGGGTAAGATAGTAAGAAGGAGATGTAAAAAGGCATCAAAGGAGAGGGGAAGCGCATGGAGACGAATTTGCAACATTTTAAGGTATGGAAGTATGGTTTGTTCTTCCTGATGCTTTTCATCATCAGTGTAGGAATATCCATTGTATTTTCGGGTGCGCTGAATGGGCTGGCAGGGAAGGCGGCAGTGGATTTGCTGATGACAGGTTCGCTGGCGCTTTATATATATCACAACGTCAAGGCACTGCAGATTGAGCTGAACGGAGGGGCCATGGCAGGGGCCATGAGTCCGGGCAGGTGGGCAAAATATATGGGGGCAACGTTATTTGTCAAGTTGCTTGGCATGTTCGGGGCCACAACGCTGGTCCTGCTTTTTCTGCTAGCGTTCCCGTCAAGCATCGATGCGGTTAATACCATTCTGCTGGAGGGAAGTCTACAGCCGGAAAAGCCGACGATTGGTGTGTTTCTGCTCCTGTTTGTTTCCCTATGTATTTTCACACCAATCTGGGAGGAGATTTTTTTTCGCGGCATCCTGTTCCGACGACTGGCGATGCGCTATCGGACGACGACTTCAGCCGTTGTATCTTCTCTGATCTTCGGTTTGCTACACTTTGGCGGAAACAGCATATTCCATGCGTTCCTCGTCGGTCTGCTATTCTGTTATATCTATGCAGGCACACGTAATATATGGGTTCCCATCATCCTTCACGGTATGGGGAATTTTGTATCACTGCTGCCGGTTCTATTTCCGCCTGCAGCTACAGTCAGCTATGTCCCCACCTATCAGGAGCTACAGGAGTATGTGCTGGTGTTGGGCATCCCGTTTTTGCTATGCACGATTATCGCAACATGGTTAGTAAAGAGACATTGGCCAAAGCTGCAAAGGATGAAGGTTATAAAAGAACAGAGTGAGCTGTAGGGTCGTAAGTCCTTTTCAAAGTAGGAAAGAGTGTTTCATCAAGAAAATTCTTGCACATAGGGATGGATTGATTTACTTTTGAGCTTTTCAGTAGGTGATGTGAGAAAGGATGCGGGGTTATTCAAGGATTCATTGAAACTTTAAGCTTTAAGGTGGAATAGGTTTGGTTCTTTATTACTATTTTTGTTGAATACAATAAATAAAAAGGCTTTCTAAAATGTATTAATATGGTATGGTATATATAGGGTATTCACTGCTAGTATCAAGAAGGATGTGAGGAAGATGGAGTCGAACACGTTGACGGATTCCCAATTGGTTGATTGTTTGAAATTTGTGATGGGTCAGACACGTTATATTGAGGCGCGCGATTTGTGCGAATATATTTTGCAAAGGCTTCAGCCGGACCATGAAGCCTACCAGGCTGTGCGCCTCATGATGCTGGAAATCTATTTGAACCTGCATGACCAGGAGAATTTCATGGAGGCATATACGTTGTATAATGAAGAAATCGTGCATAGCGGGACGCCGGAAGATTGTACGAAATTGGCGCTTTTTGCAGGCCAATATCATACATACATGTCCGGGGAGATGGAAATGGCCCTTTCCTACTATCAAAAGGCGGCCAGTCTGGCGTTCCAGCATCGTTTTCCTCGTACTCTGAGTGCGGCGATAACAGGTGTTGCCCATGTCATGCACGAGCAGAAGGTGCCCCATGCACAAATCTTAGAGCTGTTGAAATATAATCTCGCAAGCATACAGGAGATGCCGGACAATGATTTGTTGGCTTATGTGGATGCCCATTTAATTTATTGCCGCACGCTCGTGTGCCTGGAAAATTATGAAGCGGCAAAAAGCAAGGTGGAGGGGCTTCTCTTGTTGGATGTCCCTCCATTCATGAGACTGAAGCTGCATCTGCACCTTGCCCTATGCCAATATGGGGAGAAGGAGTATGAAAAGGCGCTTCAAACATGCGAGGAAGTTCTGTTGATTTTGAAGGACGATGAGGAACTCGGTGAAATCCTTTCGCTCTATCATGAAATCTATGAACTGATGTTGCGCTCAGCAAAAGCGTTGGAATGTCCGGCCTACGAGACGTATGAGCAGCACTATCAGGAAATCAGGAACAAATGGGAAGGCCAATTACAGCTGAAGGTGGCGAGCCTGCCTGATTTTAATGCCTCCTTACCGGACTACGAGCCGAATGAGAGCTTTTTCCGAAAAATAAATAGAACGTCGGGAACGTTTTTTGTTCTCAAAACACAAGATGTCCAGTCCGTTCTTTCATCCATCTCGAAGCATCATTGCTTTATATGGACGACGATGATCAACAGCTACGGCTTCTATGTATATACTGAACTTTCAGAGGAGGAACTGGCCGGGCTGCTGGGGCCTTTAGTTGCAGAGGGCTGTTACGCGTGCTGTAAGTTCCAGCCGGACACAATTACACCGAAGGAATGCTCCCACCAAATGCAGGCGATGCTATACCATCAGGAAATGCAGGCTTCTGAGGCACTGTATTTGTAAGTGGGGCTTACGGAGAGGTTGCCGGACAATTCGTCAAATCAAAAAGGGGCTGCCTGTTTCAGGATAGCCCCCGTTCATTATGTGCGCCGTAGCATGCCTGTAGTCGCTACACGCCCTATTTTACCGTGTCGAAGTGATCGAACGGCCAATAGACCAGTTCCGCCTTGCCAAGGATGACGTCCTTCGGTATGAACCCTACATCGACATAACGGCTGTCATTGCTTTTGCGCCTGTTGTCCCCTAAGACGAAATAGGAGTCCTCGGGTACAGTCATCTTGCCCAGATATTCTTCCAGCCGGAAATCCTCCGTCAACGTGCCGGAATCAAGCAGTTCCTCCTTGTAGTCAGCCAAATATGGCTCCTCGAATTTCTTGCCGTTGATGAAAAGTTCATCGTCGATATATTCGATATGATCGCCCGGAACACCGATGACGCGCTTTACATAGTTGGGCCCCTGTGGCGACTTGAAGACGATAATATCGAAGCGGTCAAAGTCCGACAGCTTCGGCCCGATTTTATTGATGATGATCTTATCCCCATCCTCCAGCGTCGGCATCATGGAGGCCCCGTTTACGACGATGGGCGTCATGATGAAAAACCGTATCCCGACGGCACATAAGATGGCCACGGAAAGCACCTTCACCCATTCCAGCAGCTCATTTTTCTCTTTCATGTCAATCTCCTTCCTTTTCTTGATAGACTTAGCCATTCTTTGGGAAGTTTCCGTTGTTTCATTATACAACGTTGAAGGCGTCCAAAACATCTTATTCGTGTGAATTTAATATGAAGATTCTTAAATTTTTTATATACTGAAAATATTTTAGCCCGGAATCGTTTTTCTTGTGTAACGGATGCTTTTCGATTATATTATCTGAGGGGTCAATGGTTGAGGACTCAATCATTGGCTTGATGTGGAAATAGGACGGTAGGGTATTGCTTTATCCGTCCCTTGACGTGTGCATGAAGGGAGGTTGGCAGATGGGCTTTGTAGTATCGAATCAGGAGCAAATATTACTGATGTTCAAATCGCTGGGCAATCAGCTTGGACCCAAGTTTGAGAAGGCGACGGATATGAGTCTGTCCAGGTTTGAAGTTCTGTATCAGCTCGTTCGTAACGATGAAATCAACCAGTCCGCCCTGCAGAGGTCGGTCAATATAGACAATGCGGCGATTACACGCCATCTGAAGCAGCTAGAAGCGGAGGGCATGGTCGCAAGACGAAAGAATCCGGCCGACAATCGGGAGACATTCGTCCGCCTGACGCAAGAAGGACGTCAGCGGATCGGCGGCTGCCAATCAGATAAATTGAGCTTTATAAATCAGATGTTTCGTGATTTTGATGAAGGGGAGCTTCACCAGCTGGCGGAGCTACTGGAGAGAATCCAGCGCAACATCCATGACGAGTCTTGCTGATTTTGCATAAACAATATACAACATGAAGGAGATTAAACGAATGAATGATTATTTAGTAAGAGCAATTGGCTTCGGCGGGCAGGTTCGTGCATTTGCGGCCCGTACAACGGAAACAGTAGGCGAGGCGCAGCGCCGCCACAATACATGGCCAATCGTATCGGCTGCAATCGGTCGTTCCATGACAGCGGGTGTCATGATGGGCGCCATGCTGAAAGGCGACGATAAATTGACGATTAAAATTGAGGGGAACGGTCCAATCGGTCCAATGGTCATCGATGCCGATGCAAAAGGGGAAGTACGCGGCTTCCTGCAGAATGGACAAGTCCACTTCGACCTGAATGAACACGGCAAGCTTGATGTTCGTGCCGGTGTCGGCGACGAAGGCTTTATGACGGTTGTAAAAGATCTGGGCCTGCGTGACATGTTCTCCAGCCAGACGCCGATCGTGTCCGGAGAAATTGCAGAGGACTTTACGTATTATTTCGCGACGAGTGAACAGGTGCCTTCATCGGTAGGGCTTGGCGTACTCGTCAATCCGGACAACACGATTTTGGCTGCAGGCGGCTTCATTCTGCAAATCATGCCGGGCTGTGAGGAAGAGACGATTCAGGCACTAGAAGCACACTTGGCTTCCATTGAGCCTGTATCGAAAATGATTGAAAAGGGCATGACACCAGAGGCGATTTTGGCTGCGGTCATCGGAGAAGAAGGAAACGTGCAAATTTTAAGCTCGATGCCTGTAAAATTCCAATGCCAATGCTCGAAGGAGCGCTACGGTGCGGCCATCCTGGGTCTTGGTGAACAGGAAATCCAGGAAATGATCGATGAAATGGAGCAGATTGAAACACAATGCCACTTCTGCCTTGAAACATACGACTTTTCAAAAGAAGAGCTGCAAGGCCTCATTGCTGAGATCCATGCACAGCGCAAAGAACGTTTCGACAATTAATTTGATGATAAAAGGGCAATCCGTACAGAGCTGCAGCTGCTGTACGGATTGCTTTTTTAGTAGGGGTTCATGCTTTCACAGGAGCTTCCTGCCAGATATTTTTCAAGTAGGCCAACTTCAGTCCGCGGCGTTCCATATTGTTTTGGCTGACTGAGGCAAATTTGGCATGCCCGCAAACAAGCTGACAGCCAAGCGCTTTTGCCATCTGCAGCCGGTAGTCAATCAACGCTTGATGGACCTTGTGATTGCGACCCTCTGGAATGACGGCAGAAGCTGCGAGGACGGCTATATCTCCTGTAATGAATAGTGCTGCAACTCCTACATCCCGCTTTCTGTTAGAGGCAATGAAAAAATGCCAGCCGGGTAAATCCAACAGTACTTCATTGTTTGCGGCAACGTTCTCTGCCAAGAAGGCCGGCATGCCGAACCCTTTCGTATAAAGGTGGCCATACTGCCCAAAATCACCGCGTCCGATTTTTCGTATCATGATGGAATCCTCACCTAATTTAATCCTATCCATTTCCTCCAGCTCGCTGTAAAGTGTTGCGTGGGCGTCGCTTTGATAAAGTCCCGCCTGATGAAAATCCAGCAGGCAGGCTGTGTCCGCCTCATGCGGGGCAATCTCGATTCGCAGAGGAATCCCTTTTTCCTTGTATGACCTGCTGATTGCCGGCAGGGTAGCTGCTGCATTTGTCCAGCTCCCTTTCACAACATTATAAGAAGGGCCGGGGATGTGCTGAATCGAAAATGCATGGACGTCTGAAAATCGGGTGATTTCTGCACCTATTTTATTCTGTTCGATTGTTTGGATTCCTTTTAACCTGGACTCATACATCGCAATTTCTGCTGTAGCGAGACGTTCTAGTAATGTGGAAGTAATCATTGATTTCACCTTTCTCTTTATCATCCGGAC
>JAZUQF010000038.1:0-1682 GCA_045605545.1 Lysinibacillus sp. | reverse complement strand
TTTCACTAGCAGTTTCAACCATGTATTCAAATGTGATGGAAATTGTCATAGTTTGTTCACGCATTTCCGCTACCTTCCAAATAAAAATATTGACGTATGCATGTATAATTTACGCAAGATTTTATGATTGTACAGTCAAATCGTCATGCAGCTTCTGCTCACTGCGCTCCCACATTTCCAAGTTGTGCGTCTTGAAGAAGTCCACCAGCACCTGCTTGGAGGAATCGTCCATAAAGTCGACCATGATGTGGCGCCTCATGGATTTATCCATCTTGTTCACATGCTCCGGAAGCAGTTTGTAGCCTCTTCTTTTCTCGCGGTTGACGACCATTTCACACGCTGTCACGCCTGCAAAATAAGGGCCTTCCTCCTTGTAATCGATTGTCACCCATACGAGCCAGTACGGTTTGCCGCCTTCTGAATCTTCACGGTTCGTCGTGAACTTGATGCCGCGCTCTACTTCACTTTTTGCATGCATCGCACCGACATCCACGATAGCCGTTCTTTCCTGGACATCAATGATGATCGGCGATACATTCTCGAGTGTCAAGGAGCCGATGCCAAATCCCTTATGCCCGTCTGTCGGGTCGTTTTTGATGATGGTAAAGCCCATCTTCTGCTTTGGTTTTTCTTCATTCGCCATTGTAGATCCCTCCGTATAGCCTGTTGGTAATAATACTATCATACATGCAGACGACAGCAAAAGAAACGGGAGACCATTCCTTTTTATTAAACTCCCCTTCCTAAATTAAATATGTAGAAGAGGATTTCTAAAGCAGCTCACATCCAACATTCCTGAAAATATCATTAAGCAACTATTCTTCCCTCTGTATATGAGTTATCATTATTTATATAAATCCACAACACAATCAGGAGGTTCCATCATGCCAATCGTAACAGTGAAAATGCTGGAAGGCCGCACAGCTGAACAAAAGCGCGCCCTAGTGAAAAAAGTGACAGAGGCCGTATCCGAGACGACGGGTGCTCCGGCAGCGAATGTCACAGTCATCATCGAGGACATGCCAAAAGCGCACTACGCTACCGGCGGGGTCCTTGCAAGCGATAAATAGGCCGCTATAGGCCGAAACGGCGATGCTCCGTCATGTGGACGTGGGCATCGCCGTTTTTTAATGGGAAAAATGAATTTCCTTTGGATAATATACTTTATAATCCGTTTTGATGTTGTTCGCCATGGCGGACACGATATGCGACTGCTCGGCAAGCTCCCGGATTTCCCCACTCGGCATTTCCAGGTAGATCGGCCGCTTCGTAGGCAGCACGCCCGGCCGATAGAAGTCGTACGGCAAATCGGATGTGGAATCCGGCTTCACATAATAATCGGGATCCAGCCCGATTGCCTTCACCTGCTCGATAAGCCATGCATAGCGCTCCGGCTCCTCCTCCGGGTTCAGATCCATATGCTCGAACAAATCCCTGTTGATGAACCGGCGGCAAAGGTCGCTCAAAATGGCGTCCTCCTCCCCCATCCAGAACTGGAAGTAGCTCATCATGATGTTTTCATCGAGCGCCAAATATTGCGCCAAGGTGACATCCTGCTCAAAGAAGGGCCTGAAATGGACCGGCTCAAACTTGAATCGGTAGCCTTCCTCGCTCAATTTTTTCACCCGCTTCAAAATATGGTTCAGCACCGCTTCCGCACTGCGTGATACCGGGTGGAAGTA
>JAZUQF010000037.1:0-3803 GCA_045605545.1 Lysinibacillus sp. | reverse complement strand
GTTCCTCCCTGGGAAGCCCAGATTTCGTTATGGACATCCACTGCATTGGAAAAGTCCCCCCGCTGCCAAGTACTTAGCGTTTCATAGTAAAAGGAAGCGTTTTTGAATTCCTCCTGCTGCTCTTCAAGCTTCTGCAGCATGTCATCTATCAGGTCTCCAGTTACGACAACCTCGCCCCATTTGTGTGATGCATGTACCTTTTGATGCGTCATCTCATGGATTTCCTGCTTGAAAACCCATTCCGGTGAGTTTTCTTCCACCGTTTCAATACTGGCATCGAATTGCTTCCCCTTAAAGTACCCTAGTCCGAGGACAATACCTGCAGCGACAACCCCAACAGCAAGAATTCCAATGATCACTTTTTTCACTTTACTCCCCCAAACGCCTTATCTGTTTGCTAGTTTTATCCAAATGTTATCATACTGGGTTGTCTTTTTACAATAAAAGGCATCCATTTAACTAGAAGAAAAATGCTCCTGTTGTCCATGTGATAAAATAGAACAGGGTTTATTTACATATATAATGTTATTTAACATTTTTGAAGCATAAGCGCTTTCACCGTGTGCGGTTTTTCAGCTTATATCACAGGAGGGATGTTATGATGCAAAGCTCATGGAAAGCAATGATGTGGATTGGGCTATCGGTTTTATGTGCGCTGAGCCTTTGGTACAGCGCTTCCGTCATCGCTCCGGAACTAAAGGATGCTTGGAGGATGGATGCGAATGCAGAGGCTTGGCTTTCCGCCTCCATTCCGCTCGGCTTTGTTATAGGTTCACTCGTCAGTTCCTTTTTAGGCATGGCGGATCGGTTCAATCCACGGAGTGTTTTTGCCATATCCGCCTTTTCAGGAGCTTTGCTGAATGGCCTATTGATACTGGCCAGTTCCAGCGTTACAGGAATCCTTCTTAGAATCTTGACCGGCATCACTTTAGCGGGGGTCTATCCAATCGCTGTAAAGATGTTATCGGGGTGGTTTCCGAAAAAGCGCGGCTTGGCGATTGGCATATTAATTGCAGCCCTTACGTTGGGATCTTCATTGCCACATTTCATCATCATCTTTTCAGCTGCATTCAATTGGAAGATGATAATCCTTTGCAGCTCAGGACTCGCTTTATTATCCGCCTTCATCATTTTGTTTCTTGTCGAAGACACACCGGTCACATCAAAAAACATGCCCTTTTCTTTTAAGTTAATGAAAAAGGTCGTGACGAATAAGCCGGTCATGCTCGCAAACTACGGCTACTTCGGACATATGTGGGAATTGTATGCCATGTGGACGTGGCTGCCCGCCTTTCTGACGGCCAGCTTCCTGACCTATTCAGCCGATACCCCGCAATGGTTTATTGCATTGGCTTCGTTCATCTCGATAGGAATTGCCGGGGGAATCGGCTGCGTAGTAGGCGGACTGCTTTCCGATAGAATCGGGAGGGCCAATTTGACCATTGTTTCCATGGCGATTAGTAGCGTATGCTGTGTGGCAATCGGCTTTACTTTTGGACAATTCATCTGGCTGACGCTCCTCGTCTCTATTGTTTGGGGAGCCTCGATCATCGCTGATTCCGCCCAATTTTCTGCAGCGGTTTCTGAAAGCGCCGAAACTGAATATGTGGGCACCGCCCTTACTTTTCAAATGTGCATCGGATTTTTATTGACAATCATTTCAATCAATCTAGTTCCTGTTTTTCAAAAAAACATTGGCTGGGAATGGGTATTTACACTATTAGCTATAGGACCTATTTTGGGCATTGTCGCCATGCTCCCTTTTAAACACTTTGAATCCACCAATAGGACAATCTGCAGCGAACAGGAGCAGCCGGCTATTCACAAAAGGTGAACTATGACATAAACAGCTTCCCTTCGAATCGAAGGGCCACCCGCTGAATTACTCCACCGCCTATTTTAAGCCGGCTCTGCCTTGAACAATCTGATATACAACCCCATGCTGAGTAGAGCACTGCAAAGGATGACCCCAAATACCGCTATCGGTGGGAGCCAAGTAGCCAGAAAAACCGTGATTGGTGCCAGCATGCGCCCCACTGTAAACTGCATATTGGCCACTCCCATGTATTGCGCCCTCGCCTGCTCTGGTGCATGCCTGCTCACAAAATGGTAGAGCACCGGAGCTCGCACGATTTCCCCAAAGGTAAAGATGATTGTCAACACGCACAGCAGCCAAAAGTTCGTCGTAAAGCCTACTGCAAACATGCCAAAACCAGCAAGCAAACAGGATAAAATGAACACCTGCTGCTCTGTCCATTTTTTCAGCCATTTTGTCATGGGGAGGATGAACAGGACGAACAGCAAGCCATTTATGCCAAGCATCCATCCTAGTACTTCTGCACCGTCCAGTTGAACCGTCCAACCATCCACCTGCATAATTGGTTGTAAAGGGACGTTCTCTGTGACATATACAGCCAAATACAAATCGAGCTGCATGATGGCGACAACTGAAAATATCCCTGCCACAATGTAGTACATGAATGCCCGGTCCTTTACGATTTGACCTGTAGCCGCAAGCTGTCTTGCGAACGGCCCCTTCCCTTCCTTTTTCTGAGGTAGAGTTTCCTGTATCGCTATAAAAATGGCTACTGTATAGATGAGCATGACAGCCGCACAGCTCCAGAGCAGAATGGTACGGTAGTCAAAAAACAGCATCGCTCCAATGATGGGGCCCACTACAGCACCGATATTCTTGAATGTGATGAAGGTTGCAAATACTTCCTTCCGGTCATCCTCCTCCACCAGATCCGCCACCATCGCATCGCTTGCCGGTCCATAAAGGGCACCCCCTACACTGATGCCTAAAAAGGCGATGTAATCAACTATAGACGAGGGTGACAAGGCAAATAGCGCAAACATGCAGGTCTGAATAGTCGCACCAAGCAGCATGATCGGTCGTCTCCCAAATGCATCCGCAACTATTCCTCCGATTACATTGCCGGTCAAGCTAATCACCGGCGGTACCATCATCATAAATCCAGCCCATACAAGCCCAACTGTATGGCTAAAATACACTGCAATAAACGGGAAATACATCCAGTACAATAGATTGAACAGCGTTTCCCCTGCCAATCTGATTTTCAGATTCCTGTCCCAACGGTATTTATTCAAGCTACTTCTCCCATCATTTTAAATTCCCGGCCGAGTACCTTCATCGTAAGAGAATTTTTGGAAGAAATGTAGACTTATAATCAAAAATCTTTTATACTAATAATATGAAAATCAAGTAAAAGGCAGCTCTACTTTACGTGGAGCAAAAAACGAACATTTGTTCATTTTATCGATATACATAATAAAAACGTGTTGTCCTTAATGGAGCAACACGTTTTTTACATTCATTGAAACCCACGAGCCTTGTCTTCCCCTCAAGTCATCCAATCGATAGATAGGTCTCCCAAGCATCGTATTCTTCGTAGTTTAGAAAATCAAACAATTTCATCGCATGCCAATCCGTTGTATCCACTTCCAGTTCAAGCTCTTCAACGCCTGTCTCCTTTAGGATTTCCAACTGCCGCTTGAATAAGCGTTGGAGCAAGTCAGGCTCAGCTCCATCCCTTTCCCCAAGCCAGCCTACTTCGTACTTTTGGTGGTTCATTGCATGCAGCATGATGTAGCCATCAATAAGATGAGGCTCAGTAGGGTGAAGACAGACGAGGCTATGCTGGGTATCCGGGGATTCCTCCAGCAGGATTTCCTCCCACTCGTCCAATGAATAAGTATTGACCGGATTGATTTGATGGGTTGCCGTATACGTTTCTTTCAATAAGTTCAGAAAGCTTTCTTTCAATCTCGGGTTATTTAAG
>JAZUQF010000036.1:0-2634 GCA_045605545.1 Lysinibacillus sp. | reverse complement strand
CTCTTTGAACCTGTAAGTTAGTACTTGCGTAGGGATGTGGATGGAAACCGACTTCAAACCGACGTCAGGCTCTGTCCTGGTGTCGGTTTTTTCATTTTATCCTACGGGGTCTTTGTTACATGTGGGTTGGGAAAGGGAGGTTGGAAAACATGGTCTTATGGAATATTCGTAAACATAATCCGCTCGTACACTGCATTACAAATACAGTGGCGGCCAATTTTACGGCGAACGGCCTGCTGGCAATCGGCGCGTCGCCGATCATGTCGGATGAGGCGCGTGAGGCTGAGGAGATGATCCGCATTTCGGATGCCCTGCTGATCAATATTGGAACGCTCCGTGAAGCGACGGCCGAAACGATGTTGGTTGCCGGGAAGGCAGCAAATCGGAAGGGCATCCCGGTCATGCTGGACCCGGTCGCTGTCGGCGCTTCAGTGTATCGGCAGCAGATGGTGGAAAAATTACTGGAGCAGGTGAAGGTAGACTGTATAAGGTGTAATGCAGGAGAGCTTGCCGCAATTGCAGGGGTGCCGTGGGAATCGAAAGGTGTCGATAGCGGCGAAGGGGAAATGGATGTCATCGAGGTAGCGAAGCTGATGGCAAATGCCTATGATACGCTGGTCTTCGTCACTGGAAGAACAGATGTTATTACGGACGGAAAGAAAACCTGTCAGGTACAGGGAGGGAATGTACGTATTACACAGGTGACGGCTACAGGATGCCTGCTGAGCGCCATTTGTGCAGCCGGATTGGCGGCAAACGGCAGACGTGTCGAGACACTTCAAGCTGTTTCGGCGAGCTATAAGCGAACGGCTGAAATGGCAGGAGAGAGGCCGTCCATCGGCAGCTTCCAAATAGCTCTGCTGAATGCACTGGAACTACTCGCGCGGGAGGAAAAAGAGTGGACATTGTTATGACGGTGGCCGGGTCCGATTCGGGAGGAGGTGCAGGCATCCAGGCGGATTTGAAGACGTTTCAGGAACTGGATGTATTCGGGACATCCGTGATTACAGCGCTGACAGCTCAAAATACACAGGGAGTTGAGGGGATTTTTCCAGTGGATGCGGAATTTGTCGTCCAGCAGATGGCCGCGGTAATGCGTGACATGCCGGTTCGGGCCATTAAGACGGGCATGCTGTTTTCGGCCGACATCATCCGGTCGGTTTCCGACGTATTGGCTAAAGAAGATGCCTTTCTCGTCATTGACCCCGTCATGATTGCCAAGGGAGGCGCAGTGCTTCTGCAACAGCAGGCAATCGAAGCGATGAAGGCCCATTTGCTGCCCATGGCGACAATCTTAACGCCAAACATTCCGGAAGCATCCGCACTGAGCGGTATACCCATCTCTACAGAGGCAGATATAGAGGAAGCGGCAAACGTACTATTGCACTATGGTGTGGAGTGTGTGGTGATGAAGGGCGGGCATCTGGACGGGGAAAAGGCCGCCGATACCGCCTATTTTGCAGACGGCACAAAATTCACGGTAGTGAGCGAACGGATCCAGACAACCCAGACACATGGGACAGGATGCACGTTCTCTGCGGCGCTGACGGCATTTCTGGGAAAAGGGCTCGACATAAAAACAGCAGTCATCGAAGCCAAGAAATTTGTCCATCTGGCCATCAGCCATCCGTTGAATATAGGGAACGGCCATGGTCCTACAAACCATTTTGCTTATCGGCAATTCAAAAAAGAGGCGGGAGTGATGGTAGTTGAAACGTGAACAACTGGCAGTTTATTTCATAATGGGAACCCAAAATGTACAGGAAGGCAAAGCGCTTGCCGTCCTCGAAAAAGCGTTGCAGGCGGGTGTTACAATATTCCAGTTTCGAGAAAAGGGCGATGGTGCACTAAAAGGAGAAGCGTATGTACGATTCGCCCGTGATTGCCAAGCGTTATGCAAAAAATATACTGTTCCGTTCATTGTAAATGATGACGTTGATCTGGCGGTTGCGCTCCAGGCGGATGGGGTGCATATCGGACAGGATGATGAGAAGGCAAGAAAGGTAAGGGGAAAAATCGGGGACGGTATTCTCGGCATTTCCGCCCATACGATGGAGGAAGTGGAACAGGCGGTCGAGCAGGGCGCCGATTATGTAGGGATTGGTCCTGTATTCCATACGAAATCGAAGGCAGATGCAAAGGCGCCGATTGGGACAGCCCTTTTGAGCCAGGTAGTCAAGCGGTTCCCCGAATTGCCCACCGTAGCCATTGGAGGGATTGCAGAAGGGAATGTCCGTCTGCCGCTGCGCACGGGAGTGGACGGGGTAGCCGTCATCTCGGCAGTCTGTGAGAGCAAGGATGTCCATAAAACAGTGCGACAGCTCAAAAATAGGGATTTGTAATAAAAGCGACAAATTTGTCGCTTTTTCTTTTGGGATTCCTAGACTTTTTTTTAGTAGTTCCTATAGAATAATAGACGATGAGAAAGAAATAAAAGGAGGACAGGGCAATGTCGTTTCATCCCACATCCATATTACGTACAACTGGCCTTATAGACGGCCTATCGCTTCTTGTATTGGTTGGCATTGCCATGCCGCTTAAATATATAGGAGACCTGCCCATGGCGGTGACAATTATCGGTCCCCTCGATGGTGGTATTTTCATAGCCTATCTGTTTTCCATTTTATATGCACA
>JAZUQF010000035.1:0-3236 GCA_045605545.1 Lysinibacillus sp. | reverse complement strand
GGCATAGCGGAAGCGGCACTCGAGGCGGCTACGGACTATGCAAAAGAGCGCGTACAGTTCGGCAAGCCGATTGCAGCGAACCAGGGAGTGGGCTTCAAGCTCGCAGACATGGCGACTGCGGTGGAGGCGGCAAGGCTGCTCGTCTACCGCGCGGCGAATCTACGTACACAGGGCCTGCCATGCGGCAAGGAAGCCTCGATGGCAAAGCTATTCGCATCCAAAACGGCGGTCGATGTGGCCATCGATGCCGTCCAGATTTTCGGCGGCTACGGCTATACGGAGGACTATCCGGTCGAGCGCTATTTCCGTGATGCGAAAGTAACCGAGATCTATGAAGGCACATCCGAAATCCAGCGCATTGTCATCGGCAAGCATCTATTCAGTTAAGCAAAGGGATTATCATCATATCACTACAACGGGGAAAAGGAGATTTGGACAATGAACTTTCAACTAACAGAAGAACATGAACAATTACGGGAAATGATCCGGGATTTTGCAGTCAATGAAGTCGCACCAACAGCAGCGGAACGGGATGAAAACGAAGAATTCGACCGCGGCATTTTCGATAAGATGGCAGAGCTTGGCCTGACGGGTATTCCGTGGCCGGAAGAGTACGGCGGCGCAGGCTTCGACTATTTGGCATACTGCATCGCGGTAGAGGAATTATCACGTGTCTGTGCATCTACAGGGGTGACGCTATCGGCACATACATCCCTTGCAGGCTGGCCGGTCTACAAATTCGGCAACGAAGAGCAAAAGCAGAAGTACCTTCGTCCGATGGCGGAAGGGAAGAAAATCGGCGCCTATGGGCTGACGGAGCCAGGTTCAGGGTCCGATGCAGGCGGCATGAGGACATACGCTGTCAAAGACGGGGATGACTATATTCTAAACGGGTCGAAAATCTTCATCACAAACGGCGGGGTGGCCGACATCTATGTGGTATTTGCGGTAACGGATCCGGAATCGAAGCATAAAGGAACATCGGCCTTCATCGTCGAGGCGGACTTCCCGGGCTTCTCGGTAGGGAAGAAGGAGAAGAAACTGGGCATCCGCTCTTCACCGACGACGGAAATCATTTTCGAAAACTGCCGCGTTCCAAAAGAGAACCTTCTCGGCGAAGAAGGAGAAGGCTTCATCATCGCGATGAAGACATTGGACGGCGGACGCAACGGGATTGCTGCACAGGCGGTGGGCATCGCACAGGGGGCGCTTGATGCAGCGGTGGACTATGCAAAAGAGCGTGTGCAATTCGGCAAGCCGATTGCAGCGAATCAAGGGGTATCCTTCAAATTGGCGGATATGGCGACGGCGGTAGAGGCATCCCGTCTTCTGACGTACCAGGCAGCGTGGCTGGAATCAAATGACCTTCCTTACGGCAAGGCCTCGGCAATGGCGAAACTGATGGCCGGCGACACAGCGATGAGCGTAACGACGGATGCAGTGCAGATTTTCGGCGGCTACGGCTATACAAAAGACTACCCAGTAGAGCGCTTCATGCGTGACGCGAAAATTACACAGATCTACGAAGGCACGCAGGAAATCCAACGTCTTGTCATTTCACGCATGCTGACAAAGTAATGTATGGCAGATAAAAGAATCCGGGTAGAAACATCTGTCAAAGATGCAGGCCTCATCGAAATCCGCAGGCAGCAGATCATCCGTGCAGGCGTCAACCTGTTCCGGGAGAAGGGCTTCCATCGGGCGACGACAAGGGAGATTGCCAAAGCTGCGGGATTTAGCATCGGAACATTATATGAATACATCCGTACAAAGGAAGATGTCCTTTATCTGGTGTGCGACAGTATTTTCGAAGAGGTGACGAACCGCCTGTCATGTTTTCCGACAGGCGCCGGCACGATTGATGCGCTCCGGGAGGCGATCCGCCAATATTTCCTGCTCATCGACGGGATGCTCGATGAATTTTCCATCATGTATCAGGAGACGAAATCCCTGCCCAAGGAAGCAATGAAATATGTGCTGAGCAAGGAGCTTGAAATGGTGGCCATCTTCGAGGAAATCCTGGCCGGGTGTGTGGAGTCCGGGGTGCTGTCGCTTGATGAAAAAGGGCTGTTCCTCTCTGCCAATCAGCTGGTCGTGCAGGGGCAGTCCTGGGCGTTCCGGAAATGGGCGCTCCAAAACCGCTATACAATTGAAGAGTACATTGAATTGCAGACGGACCTATTTTTGAACGGCGTTTTGCATTCTAAGAAATAAGGAGGGCACCATTCATTGCATACGTTTCGTGGCAATCGGCGGTGCCGTTTGATTGATGCCCGGTAAGGGGACCGGGCTGGGGGATATTTCATGACAAAGGGGAGTTTCAATATGACAACAGAGGTAGAGGTAAAAGTCGAGCAGCCAGTTGAAACGAAGGTGGAAGTATACAAGCCGAAAAATCATGTGCGTTTCGTCACGGCATCGAGCCTATTCGACGGTCATGATGTGTCGGTCAACATCATACGGCGCATTCTGCAAGCGAGCGGAGCGGAGGTCATCCATCTGGGGCATAACCGGTCGGTGGAGGAAGTGGTGAATGCAGCCATCCAGGAAGATGCACAGGGGATTGCCGTCTCGAGCTATCAGGGCGGCCATATGGAATACTTCAAATACATGTATGATCTACTGCGTGAAAAAGGGGCCCCGCATATCAAAATCTATGGCGGCGGAGGCGGAGTCATCCTACCGCGCGAAATCAAGGAGCTGCACGACTACGGCATCAACGGTATCTTTTCACCGGAAGACGGGCGCCGCCTCGGACTCCAGGGCATGATTAACGAAAAGATAAAAGGGGCGGACTTCTCCACGTTAAAGGGCGACTATCTGGAAAAGCTGGAGAAGCTGACACCGGAGACACCGGAAATTTTGGCGAATCTCATTACGGCAGCTGAAGCGGGCGGTGACGGGGTCGCTGAATTACTGACGGCTGTCCGGGCGACAACGAAGAAATCACCTGTGCTCGGCATCACGGGGACAGGGGGGGCAGGGAAATCCTCATTGACAGATGAGCTGATCCGCCGCTTCCTGCAGGAGTTCCCGGACAAACGGGTGGCCATCATCTCCGTCGATCCGACGAAGCAGAAGACGGGAGGTGCCCTTCTCGGCGACCGCATCCGCATGAATGCCATCTTCAACAACCGCGTATACATGCGCAGTCTGGCAACGCGTGGTTCCCGTACCGAGCTGTCGGCCTCCATCGGGGATGTACTGGATGTCGTCAAGGCGGCCGGCTATGATCT
>JAZUQF010000034.1:0-13356 GCA_045605545.1 Lysinibacillus sp. | reverse complement strand
GGGCGGAGCCATGACTGTCCATACAGGTGATGATGGCATTCATGCAGATTGTGATGTGTTGATCGACGACGGGGTTATCCAAATTGAGAAAAGCTATGAAGGCATCGAAGGCGCCAACATCACATTGAAGGGTGGGGATGTATCTGTCGTGGCAACAGACGATGGTGTCAATATAAACAGTGGTTCTTCAGGAGGTGGCATGTTAGGCAACGCAGGACAGGGTAACGAATCAGAGGAAGAAAGTGCAACCAAAATAGAGGAAGAAGAGGGATTGCTTTTGATTGAGGGCGGTTATTTATATGTGAACGCTGCTGGAGACGGGCTGGACTCCAATTCAAGCATCCGGATGACAGGAGGTACTGCCGTGGTGTATGGACCGACAAATGATGGCAACAGCTCAATCGATTATGACGGGACCTTCACAGTAGAGGGCGGTACACTTATTGCAACCGGTAGCAGCGGCATGGCGATGGGCATTTCGGACACTTCTACGCAACCTGCAATCATGATGACATTTACCGAGAAACAGCCGGCAGGCACAGTCGTAAATTTATCATCCGAAGAGGAGAAAACCATCGCATCTGTAGCTCCGGAAAAGGACTTCCAGACACTTCTGGTCAGCATGGCAGGCTTGGAGCAGGAGGGCGATTACACGCTGAGCTTTGGCGGAACGGTGGAAGAGGAGCTGGAGGATGGTGCAATCTTGGATGCCGGCCCTATGGTGGACGAAAAAGGTGCAGTATCCTTTACCTTGCCTGACCAAATCATGACTTATATAAATGAAGACGGTATTACAGAAAATCGTGGCATGCTGCCAGGCGGGGGGATGGGCGGACAGGCCTTCCCGGGAGCCTGGGACATGACCGGAAACCGGGATGATGAATAGCAGGATGTCGATTGCATCATCAAGAGCGGTTCTATAGGCAAAGCGCCTATAGAGCTTTTTCCAGGGAAGATGCCTATAATTGGGGTAGGAGTGATGATATGATTCGAAATATTTTACCCCCTGTAGTAGATGACAACACCCGGGTGCTCATCGTCGGGTCGATGCCTGGTGTGCAGTCGCTCGAAAAGCAGCAATACTACGGCCATCCGCGCAATCATTTCTGGCGCATCATTGGGGCCGTCACGGGCGAGCCCATGACGGAAAGCTATGAGGAGCGGCTGCAACTTGTGCGCCGGCATGGCATTGGCCTTTGGGATGTCATCCAGTCGTGCGAGCGGGTCGGCAGTCTAGACAGCAATATTAAAAATGAAATCCCGAACGACTTTGAGCAGCTTTTTGCGCGTTTCCCTAAAATCGAAGCCATATTTTTCAACGGGGCAAAGGCGCATGATGTTTTTCAAAAGAAGCTCGGATTTGGATTGCTCGGCGGGAGGGAATATTATAAAATGCCATCAACAAGCCCCGTACCTGGGAGGAATATCAAGACATTCGAGCAGAAGGTGGAAATCTGGCGAATGCTTGAAACATATATGAAAAGGAGCGATTGAATATGTATCGAAAAGCGGAGGATTTTCTGGCCGATTGGCAGATGAATGCAAAAGGGACGCTAAGCGTCATGCGGGCAATCACGGAAGACAAGAAGCATACTGCCATTGTAGAAGGGCATAATTCATTGGAGTGGCTGGCCTGGCATCTCGTCGCAACGGCCGGTGCATTCGGACATTTTGCAGGCCTTCAGATTCCGGCACCGGGACCGGACATGCCTATACCAGATACAATGGAGGAAATTACGGGAATGTATGAAGCCGTCAGTGAAGCCTACAAGAAAGAGGCAGAGAAGCTGACGGATGAACAGATGGAAGAAGAGGTGGAAAGCTTCGGAGGAATGATGCAGCGAGGCAAACTGCTCCGTATGCTCATCGAACACCAGACGCACCACCGCGGCCAGATGACGGTGCTGCTGCGCCAGGCAGGTTTGCAGGTACCGCCGGTCATGGGGCCGACAGTGGAAATGCAAAATTAATCGAAATCCGGGAGGTCGCATGGACGGCAGCCCGGATTTTTTTGAAAAGAGGGATGGGATGATTTACTGGACATTATTTACGCATCATGATTGGGCGTTTATTCTCGCTGCGACGGAGAAGGGGCTATGCTTTACCGGCTCCGAATCGCAGGATGAGAAGGAATTATTCGAGTGGGCTGGAAAACGGCGCAAAGGGATGGCACTGAAGCGTGATGACAGCCGCCTATTGCCCTATGCAGAGCAATTCAAGGAGTATTTTGACGGCGAGCGTGATGTATTGGATGTTCCATTGGATGTCGATGGGACCGACTTCCAGCAGCAGGTATGGCGGGCGCTTCAGGATATTCCTTTCGGGGAGCTCAGGTGCTACGGGGACATAGCGGAGACAATCGGAAAGCCTACAGCTGTAAGGGCTGTAGGGGCTGCAATCGGTGCCAACCCGGTCATGGTGACGATTCCATGCCATCGGGTCATCGGCAAGAATGGTTCGCTGACAGGATTCCGGGGAGGGCTGTCGATGAAACAACGTCTGCTTCAGCTAGAGAGGAATAGGGGCCTTTAACCTCTGGAGACTTTTTGAGGGAAACGGCTCTTCGTGGGTATTTCTGCAATGCCGTGCAGGACGAACATGAAACGTAATGGCTTCCGGTGCATAGTCAGTCTTTACTTAATTTGCTAGAATAGATAAAGAAAAGAAACACACCTTGTTAGGAGTGGGCGAAATGACGCTTTGGATTGTGCTGGTTCTAGCAGCGCTAGTAATAACGCTATGCGTTCTTGTGTATAGACATGATAATACGGCCTTCAGCCGGCTGACAGGCTATTCATTGTTCGCGGTTCTTGGGAATGCCAGAAGGAAGTATCTACATAGGCTGATGAATCAATTGGACGATGTCTCCGGCGAGCACCGGATATTGATCGACCTCCAACTGCCTGTAAATCATAAGCCGTACACCGTCGATGCGGTTCTTATCCATGAATCGGGCGTCTATGTAATCGACGGGGTGACGAAAAAGGGATGGATTGCAGGAAACGAAGCCCATCAGGAATGGATTGAAGTGCAGCCAAAAGGGGAGAAGAGGGCATTTCCCAACCCAATCATGGCGAATAAGCGCATCATTACTACCTTGCGAAGCCTCCTGCCGGACATAGATGAGGATGTCTATGGATCCGTCTCGCTGTTTTCGGACGCCTGCTCGTTCCAGAAAATCGAGACGCAATCATTGGATGTAGAAGTGATGAAGGTGAAGGATTTGAAGGGATGGACAAAGCAGATCGGCGGCGAGGCGCTTTCGAAGGAGCAGATAGAAAGAATCTATCAAGCGCTTGCCGGTTATATGAACTTTACGTGATTAGTCTGCTTTGGCAAGTTCGTAGCTGATGGCAAGGCAGGATGCAAATGGGGGGCGCTTTTCGCCCCCCATTTTTGTCGTGCTGAAATGAATGGAATGGTGCAAGAAAATAAGGTAGGCGTCAATTATGCCGGTATAGGAAAAAGTTAAGCGTTCATACATAGTTTTCTTATTATTCTGTTAACTATAGGAACTTTCTTGTAAAATAGTTTTACTGGGGGTCGGTTTATGAGAAAAGTTCATTATAGCTGGATTATATTACTCGTTACATTTTTGGCAATCATCGTTGCAGGCATCGTCAGGTCCTCTTCAGGTGTATTTATCGACCCCTTTGAAATGGATTTCGGATGGGGGCGCCCAGCCATCTCCTTCGCCTTTGCGGTCAGTCTGTTTTTGTATGGATTTTCAGGTCCCTTCATGGCGGCTTTTGTAGAAAAATTCGGGCTGAAGCGGATGATGCTCGGTTCGATGGCATTATTGGCAGCAGGCCTTGCCCTCACCTTCATCATGGAAAGCGAGTGGCAGCTGATCCTCATCTGGGGCGTCGTCATCGGCCTCGGATCCGGTTTGTTTTTGACGGTGCTGAGCACGCAGGTGGCCAATCGGTGGTTTGTGAAAAGGCGCGGTCTGGCTGTTGGGATTCTGACTGCGGCGACAGCTACGGGACAGCTGATTCTATTGCCGGTACTTGCAGCCCTGATAGAGGGGTATTCCTGGGAAGCAGCCATCCTGCTGATTCTTGTCCTGAGTATTTTTATGTTGATCTTGATAGCCGTCCTGATGCGTAGCTATCCAAGGGACATCGGTTTGGCACCTTATGGACAGGAGGAGCTGGAATCAGCGTCGTCGCCTGCTACAGGCAATCCATTCAAGGCAGCTTTTTCTGCGCTGGGGGAAGGGCTGCGGGCTAGGGAATTCTGGCTTCTCGCCGGAAGCTTCTTCATCTGCGGCCTGTCGACGAGCGGCCTCATGGGCACCCACTTCATTTCCTACTGCCTCGGTTTCGGCATCCCTGTCCTGACGGCTGCATCCCTGCTCTCTTTCATGGGTATTTTCGATTTGATTGGAACGACGGTATCCGGCTGGCTGTCGGACCGTTTCGATAATCGATGGTTATTATTCTGGTACTACAGCCTGCGGGGCGTATCACTACTATGCCTTCCATTTGCCCTGGAATCGGGCTCCTATGCCTGGTTGATGGTATTCGCCATCTTCTATGGGCTGGATTGGATTGCGACGGTCCCCCCGACGGTCGGCCTGACCCGCCAGCGCTTCGGTATTCAGAAAAGTGCGATGATGTATGGCTGGATGATGGCTGCCCACCAGGTCGGTGCTGGTGTAGCAGCCTATACGGGAGGCGTCTTTTATACAGCATTCGGTTCCTATACAGGAGCGTTCATGCTGGCGGGCGGCTTCTGTGCGCTGGCGAGTCTGTTCGTCATTCTCATTCCGAAGAACCCTGAACTTTCTGTAAAATGAAGGAGGTAGGGTATAGAGGTGTGACGAATAGTTACTATGTAGCATCAATATACTTTCAGGGGAGGTTTGAAATGAAACTTCAAGACAAGGTAGCCGTCGTTACGGGAGCTGCATCGGGCATGGGCAGGGCCATCGCCATCCTCTATGCAAAGGAAGGCGCCAAGGTGGTGGTCTCGGATCTGACGCTGGATGGAGCCGGTGCCACGGTAGCGGAAATCACGGCTTTTGGCGGTACGGCCACGGCAGTGAGCGCGGACGTCTCAAAGGAAGGCGATGTATACAAGCTGGTCAAGGCGGCGATGAATACGTATGGTACATTGGATATTCTGGTGAATAATGCAGGGGTGATGGATAATTTCTCTCCAGTCGGCGATGTCACGGATGAATTGTGGGAGAAGGTCTTTGCAGTCAATGTGACGGGCGTGATGCGCACGACACGGCAGGCGTTGCCGATCTTCCTCGAAAAAGGGGCGGGTGTCATTGTGAACATCGCATCGGTAGGCGGGCTTTATGGTTCGCGTGCAGGAGCTGCCTATACAGCGTCCAAACACGCCGTCATCGGGTTGACGAAAAATACCGGCTTCCAATATGCGGACAAAGGCATCCGCTGCAATGCCATCGCTCCAGGCGGGGTGAATACGAATATCGGTTCCTCGTTCCACGAGCCGAATCAGGAAGGGCTGAGCAAGGTGATGGCCGGTGCAGCCTTCAATCCACGTAGCGGGGAACCGGAGGATATCGCAAGAATCGCCCTTTTTTTGGCTGCCGACGATTCAGGGTTTGTAAATGGCACCGTCATCACAGCGGATGCAGGCTGGACGGCATATTAATGACATCTCCTCAGGATTTTGGAGGAAAACGGCCTTTATAAAAACAGCTGGTTTTGTCGACATCCAAAAGAGATGGCGAATGACTTTGCGAGGAAATCTGACATCATTCCCCAGGAAATATCGAGGTTCCCGTAATGACGGAGACGTAGAAAAGAGGGGAGGAAGATCATATGACACAAGGAATAGATTCAATCATTCCCATGGAGGGTGTGTTGAACTTCCGGGATATGGGCGGCTATAAGGCACACAGTGGAAAGTCGGTAAAGCGGCATCTTTTCTTCCGCTCGGCGAATCTTGCCAAAATGACACCGCAGGATCGGCAGAGGATGAAAAAGCTTGGCATCAAAACGATTTTCGACTACCGGGATGACCACGAGGCAGAAGCCAACCCTACACCGGAAATGGAGGGCATCCAGAACATCCGCGTACCCGCAAAAGGTGCTGCGCCGTTTAAAATGCCGAGCGCTAAGAAAGTGGATGCAATCGATGTAGATTTCTACAGTCGCATCGATACCGATATGTTTGCGCGGTTCTATGCCCAGATGCCCTTCAACAATCCTTCCTTCCAGCGCCTCATGCAGCTGGTGAAGGATGAAAGCAACCTTGGTCTGCTGCATCATTGTGCAGTGGGGAAGGACCGGACGGGAGTCGGCGGCGCATTGATCCTCATGACGCTGGGCGTGCCGCGTGAAACGATCCTGCAGGACTATCTGCTGACAAATGGCCTGCTGACGCCCATGGTCGCCCAAATGGAAAAGAAGATAAAATCGGCCTATCCTGAGGCCGATTTGACGGTTTTCCACAAAGTGATGTCCGCAGATGAACAATATCTCAATGCAGTTTTTGATGAGATTGATACCCGCTATGAATCGGAAGGAGACTTCCTCTGGGACCAGTTCGGCATTTCAAGTGAGATGCGGGCGGACCTGCAGATGAAATATTTGGAATGAATAGGAGGGAGGCTCTGTAGGTGAAAACATACGGAGCCTCCCTTTCATGTTATGATACATAATAGCATTGGAGGAAAGAGCATGTTATCAAAAAAAGCACTATTCATTCACAATATGCAGGCCCATGAAGCAATGTTCGCTTGTCCTATCTGTGCGCAAGGGGTGCGTATAGAGGATGGCGGGACAGTGGCCTGTCCTGCCAATCATTCATTTGACATCGCCAAGCAGGGGTATATCAATTTCCTGACGAAGCCTGTGCAGTCCATGTACTCCAAGGAGCTGTTCGATGCAAGGCATGAAATCATCACCAGCGGGCTGTATGACCAGCTGCAGGAAAGGCTGGCGGAGCTTGCTTCGGGTACGCATTTTCTGGATACGGGATGCGGGGAGGGCTCGCATTTAGCAAGGATTGCAGCAAAAATCCCCGGCTCGACAGGCGTGGGCATCGATATTGCAAAGGAAGGCATTCTGGCGGCCGCCAAATTCCACCCGGGCCTTCTTTGGAGTGTAGGGGATCTGGCGAAAAGCCCCTATAATGGGGAGAGCTTTGATACCATCTTCAACATCCTGTCCCCGGCCAACTATGAGGAATTCAAACGGCTGCTGAAGCCGGACGGCAAAGTCATCAAGGTGGTGCCGCAGGAAGGCTATCTGAAGGAGCTGCGTCGGCAGGCGTTCTCCCATTCCGAAAAGGAAAGCTATTCGAATGAACAGACGGTTGCCCGCTTCAAGGAAAGCTTTGCGAAAGTGGAAGAGGAGCGGCTTACCTATACAAAGCCTTTGCCTTGCGAACTGGTGCCCAAGCTGATGGAGATGACGCCGATGGGGTGGCATATTGAAAAGAGGGAAGACATCGTCCTGACGGAGATTACGATTGATGTAACAATCCTCGTAGGCAGCAAGGGATGATGGCGGTAAACGATTGGTTTGGATGAAGGATTGCAGAGATAGGGATGGAATGCATTAGTTGAAGGGAAGAGGGGGAATAATAATGAAGAAGGTTTTAGTATTAGGGGGGACACGCTTTTTCGGACGCAAGCTGGTGGAGCTGCTTGTAGCGGAAGGGCATGAGGTGACCATTATAACGCGTGGACAATTGGCTAATCCTTTCGGGGCAACGGTGAGACATATCATCGTAGACCGTAGCGATCGCCAGGCGTTTGCAAAAGCTGTCGAGGGACAATACTACGATATCGTGTATGATAATATCTGCTACTCGCCGAATGATGCAAAGGCATTCTGTGATATTTTCAATGACCACATCGGCAAGCTTGTCTTCACATCAACGCTTGCCACTTATGAAGCCGATGGGAAGGCGAAAATGGAAGCCGATTTTAATCCCCGCACCTACGATATCCTGATGGGGGATTCGAAGGACTTTTCCTACGGGGAAGGAAAACGGCAGGCGGAGGCGGTCTTCTTCAAGCATGCCCGCTTTCCGGTCGTGGCTGTACGTTTCCCAATCGTTCTGGGGCTCGACGATTATACAGAGCGCCTCCATTTCCACGTGAAACGTATGGTAAATGAGGAAACCATTGGATTCGTCAATATGGATGCGGAAATGTCCTTCATCCTGGCGGAGGAAGCGGCCGAATTCCTGAAGTGGGCTGGACTGACAAATGCGGAAGGGCCTTATAATGCGACGGCGCATGGCAAGGTGTCGTTGAAGGAACTGATGGAGCTTGTAGAACAGGCGACAGGAAAGCGTGCAAAAATTGCGCTGATTGGGAATGATGAAATCCTTTCACCATACGCGATTCCGGATTCATGGTATATGAAGACGGAAAAGGCGACGGGGGAAGGCTTTGTTTTCAGCAACCTGCACGACTGGCTTCCGGGTCTGGTCGGAGAATTGGCAAAGCAATACAGCCGATGAAAATTCGGAGGCATGCCCTGAAATCAACAGTAGAAACTGGCATGGGCTTTTAGTAAAATGAATGCATCAAATAAATAAGGTAGGAAATGAGCAGTGTATAAATTAGCAGCAAACGTTGTCAAAATGTTTTTGTCGGTGAATGGATCAAAGGCGAAAGTATATGGACTTGAAAATATACCGGAGGAAGGCGGCTTCGTCATTGCCTGTACGCATAACGGATACGTCGACATCCTGAACCTCGGGGTATCAATCTACCCGCGGGAAATTCACTTCATGGCCAAAAAGCAGTTGTTCGACATGAAGAGTATCGGCTGGCTGATCAAGCGGCTGAATGCATTCCCGGTAGACCGTGACAATCCGGGGCCGAGCGTCATTAAAATCCCTCGCCAGCTCATCAAGGAAGGTAAGATTGTGGGGATTTTCCCGAGTGGGACGCGTACTGCCGAAAGCAATGAGCTGAAGCAGGGGGCAGTAACGATTGCACAGCTTTCGAAAGCCCAGATTGTACCGGCTGCATATGTGGGGCCTAAGGATGTCGGTGGCGTACTCAAGCGCCAAAAGGGTTATCTGATCTATGGCAAGCCGTTTACGGTAGAAGGCGGCAAGGAAGCACGGGACGAAGCGACGCATCTATTGGAGCAGGAGTTTGCACGTCTGCTTGCCGAGCTGGAAAATAAAAAATGATGAGGTCGGCATCTTGATGCGACCGCTGCAAAAGCATCATCTATTGATTGATATCTAAAGAAGACCGGAGCTGCCCGGAAAGCCAAGGCTTTCTGGACGGCTTCTTTCACATGAAGGCATGGAGGGAAAGTGATGATTCGAGTATTATTCGTGTGCTTGGGGAACATTTGCCGTTCTCCGATGGCTGAAGCGGTCATGAGGAATCTGGTGGAAAAGCGCGGGTTGAAGGAGAAAATCAAAATAGACTCGGCCGGGACAGGCTCCTGGCATACCGGCGAGCCTCCCCATCGCGGGACGCTTAAGAAGCTAGAGGAGATGAAAATCTCTACAAGCGGAATGAAGGCACGTCAGCTGAAAAGCAGCGATCTGGATGATTTCGACTATATTGTATGCATGGATGAAAGCAATGTCCGCAATACGCGCGAGATGCTGAAGGCGCACACCGATGCAAAGATTTTCCGCTTTCTGGATCTGACGCCGCATCAAAAGGATGTCCCGGATCCTTGGTATACAGGGGATTTTGAGGAGACATACAGCCTGTGTGTGGAGGGCTGCGAAGTATTGTTGGAGAAAATAATGAAAGAGCATGCCCTTGCATGAAAAAACAGGCCGCCTGAGATTCCCTCAGACGGCCTGCTTTGTATCTTCTTTTTTTGATAGTCCCCTTCGCTGCAGCTGCCCCCAATCTTCACGTTTTCGAAGGTAGTAGATGACCCCCTCCAGGCGGAAGAAGATGGTCAGTGGACGGAACCAGAATGTCTCGCTCAGTGAAAATGCGATGAGCTTGAAAATATCACGGATCCGGGGGTATGTGTTGATGCTCCAGGCCTCCAGTAGGACGGCAAACATCGATAAGAAGGAGCTGTATACCAAAAACAGCGCTGTCAGTATGATGGCCGATTGCATATAAAGGTCCCCCACCATAAAGGAGATGATGATATACAGGTAGCCGAGCAGCTCGATGACCGGGCCGAAGAACTCTATCAGCCAAAAATAAGGCAGGGAGATGAGGCCGATTTGTTTGTATTTCGGATTGAAGGTCATCTTTCTATGAATCATCAGGCTGCCGAACAGGCCCTGGTGCCAGCGTCTCCGCTGGGTGCGCAGATCACGCATATTATCGGGTGCCTCAGTCCAGCAAACGGGATCAGGGACGAATTCTATCCTTTTTTTAAGCTTATTGTCCAGGATGTAGCGGTGGAGCTTTACGACAAGCTCCATATCCTCCCCAATCGTGTTGACGGAATAGCCGCCAGCCTTGATGACCCACTTTTTGGAGAATACACTGAACGCCCCGGAAATAATGAGGACAAGGTTGAATTTACTCAAGGCGATGCGCCCCATGTAGAAGGCACGTAAATATTCAATGATCTGCATGATGACAAATGGATTGTTGGGCACGACGGAGTTGATGACCGTCCCCATCTGGACATCGGCCCCGTTGGCGATTCTGACGCTCCCTCCTGCAGCAATTACATCATCATTGGAAGAAATGATGGGCTGCATGACGCGGAGCAAGGAAGTATTAGAAAGAATGGAATCCCCATCGATGGAACAGAAATAGGGATAATGGGAAAGGTTGATCCCTACATTCAGGGCATCCGCCTTGCCGCCATTCACCTTATCGACCAATAAAATGTTCGGATGAAGGGTGGATTCATAAACCCCCCGCACCTCTTTCGTCGGCAGCTCCTGCTTGACTGTCCGGTGCACCTGTTTCATCCCGAATGCTTCGATGACTGTCTGCAATGTATCATCCTTTGAGCCGTCATTGACAACGATGATTTCATACTGCGGATATTCAAGCGTCAGCAGGGATTGGACCGTATCGACGATGCCCGTCTTTTCGTTGTAGGCAGGGACGATGATGGAAACGGGCTTTGAATAGATCATCTTCAGGCTTTTGTCGTTATCGACCACTTTATCAAGCCGGAGTCCCTTCCTCATATATGAATAGGAAAAGATGAGCATTGAAGAATAAATAAAGATAATCAGTATCATATAGAATAGGATGAAGTGGCCAAAAAATTCGTGTATCCAAATGAAAACGGATGATAGTCCCATGATATTACCCCACTTGTAGTATCTCTCTTGCCATTTCTGCTGCATAGCGGTCTTCCGTCTGCTCTGCTATGCTGTGAAGCACTTCAATTCCATAGCGCAGGCCGTTTAGCGTGATGGCCGCCTGTTTGCGTACCCACCAGGACTCATCCTTCAGCAGTTGTTCAAGGAATGGTTTTGCATCTTCTTCTTCCGCATGAATCAGTAGTTTGGCCAGCATGAGGCGCTCTTCCCAAGAAGGGGAGCTGAGGAACCCCTGGTAATGCCTGATGGAGGTGATCATGCCAAAACGGCCGATTGCTTTTAAGGCGCGGATCCGGATTTCGCTTTCCGCATTTGAAAGAAGCTCCTCATAAAACGTTAAATAGGAAACGTCCAGTTTTGAATCAAAGCTTAAATAATCCAGCAAGGAAATCTTCAAATAGAGCGGCAACGAGCAAAATGAACCAATCAACTCCTCTATATAGCCTTCATCCAACTGGGATAGGAGCGTCTTGTATTGGAAGTCCCTGAATGGGTAGCTGGGACGGTATAAATGGGCCAAAAACAGATTGCGGTTATACATGGATAAAATACGCAGAATGACGAGATATTCTTCTTCGGATTTATATTTCTTTTTTTTAAGGATCTGCTCTATATCAGGCAGTAGAAATGACAGCCTGAAGTCCAGCGTCCGATAGAGTCCGTTCATCCTTACTCCCCAGTTTCGATCATAAAGCATGGAGCGATAGTGTTTGTGGAAGTTCAACGAACAGAAGTGCGAAATTCTTTCCAACATGTCTGGATTGTTAATCGACGATACATAGGCCGTTAGAATGCGTTCCACCGCTTCTTTTATATAAGGTTTCATCACGCGGGAATCATCAAGTGTCTTTACGTCCTGACCTAGCACCAGATATTGATACCAAACATCCTCATGTGCTTTTGTATAGTCTTCAATAAGCCGTTCCCGCCGGATCTGTCGTGTCCTCATCACGATTAAATAGAAAAGCATGGAGCCGATCGCAAGAAGAAACATGCCTATGATGATTAGTGCATAGAAAAGTGTCCGGTTTTCGATCATTGGCGCAGCCTTCTTACAATATTCTTTATTTGCGTCTCGACCAGCCTCAGGTTGAAGGGCTTGCTGAAATATGCGTCCGCCCCATTATCAAAAGCGTAGATGGTGGCATCCTCCGAAACCCTTTTGGACATCAGCATGATGATATATTTCTTATCATTCGGCAGACTGCGCAGATAGTTCATAATTTCAATGCCATTTTTACGTGGCAGGATGTCGTTTACCAGAACGATATGGGGGTGCCCGGATTGATACCAATTGGATTGTAGAAATTCATAGCCATCCGCAAAGGTCTGTATTTCAAGGTTGAAGTTCGGGATGTGCATGTTGCTGAACATATTTTTTAAAATAGAGACGATGGTGGAATTCCCTTCAATGATGCTCACCTTAAGCAGCTCCGTATCGAACTTTGCAAATTGATCGATCGATAGTAGGGTATTCGGCGGCTGTGTTTCCAACTTTTCCAGGCATGCTGCACTTGTCTGGAGCACTTCTTCCAAGGTGCAGTGGCTGCTGGAGATTTCACTTGCCGTCGCTAAGAAGGACGGGGCTGCATCGCCCCTCGCATTCTTTAGTACATGCTGGGCCGCATTGAATACACGATGCAGGAAATGCTTCGCCTCGTTACTGCCGCTGAAGGCCAATATGGCGATGACGGATTGATGGCAGGCATCGCGGAACACCTTATCGGAATTCCTTGCCTGCCTGGAAATATAGTCATATAGCAGATCATATTGCTCCGTCGATGTCATGTTAGGAAAAACACAAGTAGGGTGCCATTTAATGACCACTATCGAAAAGGTGATTTTTGTCCTTACCACATAGAATTGCTGCAATTGAAACAACATAGAAAGCTTCTCGTAGTCCGTTTTGTCCATACATTCGTTTTCATAGGAGGATAAGTTGTTCAAGGCGACCCTCTTCTTTCTATATAGATTTCACTTGTTGCTGTCTTTTACTTCCTCTAAAATGGTGCGCATGAGCGGTACATACGTCACCCAGAAGAAGTTGGATGCGTCGTTTGAAAAAATGGCCATTAAAAAATCACTGTGTTCCCATTTCATCAAATTATCCTTCGTATAATCCGCATAATC
>JAZUQF010000033.1:0-3967 GCA_045605545.1 Lysinibacillus sp. | reverse complement strand
TCCCGACAGGCTCGAGACCTTTCGATTGCCATGCTTGGCGACGAGAAGGCCGCCGCCCGCGAGTACGAAGGCGGAGGTGGTCGAGATGTTGAAGCTCTGCAGCCCGTCGCCCCCTGTGCCGCAGTTGTCGATGTAGATGCCTTCGGGAACCTGTACCTGCAGCGCATGGTTGCGCATGACCGAGGCAAGGCCTGCGATTTCCTGCGCGGTCTCTCCCTTTGCGCTCAAGGCAAGCAGGAATGCCTCAATCTGCTCCTTTGGTGTTTCCTCATTGAACACGAGGCGCGCCGCCTGCACCATCTCATCAAACAATAGGTGCTCACCGTTTGTAGTCCGTGTTATATAGTGTTGTAGGCTCATTGCTCTCATCCTTTCGCTCTTTCCAAAAGTACGTCGATTTGTGGACGGTGATAAAGGTCGGAATCGATGCTTTCTTTTGTAATCGCCGTACCGACCTCCGTCACGGCCTTGCCGTCCTTTATCAGAAGCGTGCGTGAGGCGAGCGCAAAGTCGATTTGTCCGTTGAATCCGATATAGCCGATTGCACCGCCATAGAGGCCGCGCTGCTCCGGTTCGATTTTTCGAATGGCTGCTTCCGCTGTCTGCTTTGGCTGGCCTGTCACTGTATCGGCCGGCAGGAGATGCGTGAGTGCATCGATGGGGTGCAGGGCAGGAGAGAGCTCGCCTGAAACAAAGCCGTCCATCTGTTTGATGGAACCCTTTATACAAACGTCTTCTACCTTAGTCACTGTATGTGTCTTCAACACGTTGTCATGTACGCTGATTATGCTTTCCGGTGAAGCGCCGATTACTGTATGGTCATCGAACTCGATGTAGTACATGTACGGGGAAGGGAGCTTCACCCGCAAATCGCGATAGAGCGAAAAGGCGTCGCCGGAAAAGTCGGCGAGCTGCTTGCGCGATAGCACCAGCTCCTGGGCCTCTCCGGCTGCAATCAGCTGCTGCGCCTGCTTGACCTGGCCTGCAAATTCATCCCTTGTCGTTTGTTCCGCGAAATGGCCGAGCACATGATTGTGCGGCTGTGCTTCTTTCCCGGCCACTATTTGAGCGATGATGCCGTCCATGTCCGGCGCCTTCATTTCTGCATCGATGTTCGTATGGATGACGGTCACATCATCCGTCACATGATCGTAGATGACGACCGTATCGTATACATGGAAGGTGACGGCCGGGATGACACCCTGCTCCCGGTTGAAGCGGATATAACCGATTGCGCCTCCCGTGAACGGGTACTCCGTATTGTTCGACACACGCGGCATGACCTGTTTCATCAGTTTCACCAGGTCGCCTTCATAGCTGTAGCTTTTCCCAGTCAGATGGGCATGCTCGGTCAATGTAGTGTTCGAACCAGTATACGTTTTCCGCGGATTTGCGCCGATGAAGGAATAGCGCCCGGTCGTGTCGTGCTTTTCAGAGCTTTCCAGCAGGAACTTCCGCTTTCCTTGGAGACGATTGAAAATCAGTACCGGCGTCAGGCAATCCCCATTTATCTTCTGGACCGTTGTCCGTAATTTGTGCTTGATCATATGCTCCACTCCACTCTTCTAAAATAAAAAAGTCCCCTACAAAAAGCGTGAACTTTTTGTAGAGGACGATTGAATAACCGCGTTGCCACCTCAGATTGGAGCGCATTGCTCCCTCTCGGATCCCGTAACGTGGGATAATCCGTCCGTCAACTTGCGCTGACGGCTCTCCTAAGGCCCATTCACAGGAGAAAACGGCACGTTCCCACCAACCACGTGCTCTCTGGACGCTCTGCTGCCTGCTACTCTTCTTATTCATCAATTTACTCTGCTATTCTCGACTCTGCTCGCATGGCGACTGCGGCTCTCCGCAATCTTCAACCAGTCCGAACGAATGAATTAACGTAATTGTAAGGGGTAAGCATCCATAAGTCAATATTTTCAGAAAATATCATTCTGTAAAAAATCGAGCGGTGCTTGCAGCAGCACCGCTCGATTGAAAAATTCCATTATATATCACCAGAGGGTTCGGACCGGCAAATAGGCCGTCCACCAATTCCCTCTATATCAATTTCTTGAAGTTTAGACGACTGTTTAATAGGTGCATAATCGGTGCACCGATTGCCAAGACGACGAATTCGCCAATTGCACACACCAGCCATGTTTCCCAGAAAGGGAACTCCAGGACGAGGTTCAGCTCGAAGGCGATGATAAACATCGTAAATGTAAACAGGAATGTGTTGATGATGAGGCGGGCCCATACATTTTTGACGAATTTACAAATGGCAATGAATATGCCGAGCGTGATGACTGTGTGACCGACACCGAAAATGAGATCCGGTAAGCCGATTGTGGAAAACAGGGCATTCGAAATGAATACGCCCAATACGACGCCGACCATATAACGCGGGTTGAAGGCAATCAAGTGATTGAAAATCTCTGCGATACGGAACTGGACCTGCCCGAAGCTGATGACAGAGAAAAGCATGGTGATTGCAATGTAAAGCGCGGCGATAATGGCACTTGTCGCTAAAAACCTGATTTGCATATGAATTTCCTCCTAGTTTTTTTGCGTGGGATGGTTACGAACCACGTGTTTTTAGCACAAATTAACATTTTAATATAGTAAAAGAAGGGTGTCAAATAGTAATAGAAAGAAGGGGGACATATTTTTGGCTCAAACAAAAGCAACCCATTATTATAACGGAAGAAATTATAAGGAAGTTTGTTGAGGCCATGACCATAGAAAGCAAGCCTGCTGTAGCGGAAATCCACGTTCGATTCAATTCAGTCAACGATAAAAGGAAAATCGATACGCAAGAAATTATAATAAAAAAATATTTTTTATTTAGAAAAATGAACACTTTATATCAAAAAATAATCAGTAGCGTATGCATTTTGTAATGTTATATATTCAGAAAATTCATAATGTTGTTGACTATATGACTATATGGTTGTAAGATAGCCATACACTCATACTTTGGCGAGTTGAATCGGTAAAGCATATAATAGAAAAATAGATCTGGGGGGACTTAAGGATGGCATTCACATTAAAAAAAGCTACATTCTTTTCATCTGCTGCGCTTGCGCTGATGCTTGCGGGATGCGGAGGGAATTCAGATTCTGACACGGATAAAGAGGCAACTGGTGGATCGGCAGAAGGTAAAGAGTCATATGTAATCGGCGTGACACAAATCGTAGAGCATCCATCGCTTGATGCAGCCTACGAAGGATTCCAAAAGGCGCTTGAAGATGCAGGCCTTGAAGTGGAATATAACTTCAATACGGCAAATGGCGACAACAGTGCGAACATGTCGATTGCCCAGAAGTTGGTAAGTGACAACGTAGATCTGATTTTCGCCAACTCCACAGGGTCGGCACAAGCTGCAAAATCCGCAACTTCAGATATTCCCATCGTCTTCACATCGGTGACGGATGCAGTCGGTGCTGAACTGATTGCTTCCATGGAAGCACCTGGCGGCAATGTAACGGGGACGGTCGACCTGCATCCGGATACGATTGCCAATACAGTGGCGTTCTTGAAGGATGAGCTCGGAGCGAAAAAGGTAGGAACGGTTTACAACACAGGTGAACAGAACTCGATTGTACAGGTGGAGCAAGTAAAGGCAGCCCTTGAAGCGGAAGGAATTGAATTGGTGGAGGCGGCTGTATCGACATCCGCCGAAGTGCAGCAGGCGACGGAATCGCTGCTTGGCAAAGTGGATTCTTTATATATCATTACAGACAATACAGTCGTATCGGCGCTTGAGTCGGTGATTGGCGTAGCAAATGCCAATAAACTGCCGCTGATGGTAGGGGAAATGGATTCCGTAGCACGCGGCGGTCTGGGAGCCTATGGTTTTGAATACTACGACATCGGCTATGAAGCAGGGGAAAAGGCAGTACAAATCCTGAAAGAAGGAAAATCCCCGGGAGAGATTCCGGCGACATATCCAGGCAACCTGAAATTAGTGATCAACAAA
>JAZUQF010000032.1:0-1819 GCA_045605545.1 Lysinibacillus sp. | reverse complement strand
CGTAGAGGTCTGTTCGATTACTGCCTGATTGTACTGTAGGGTTACGAACGAAAAATACAATGTCACACTGAAAATAAGCGCGAAGAAATACAAAAAGTATTGTTTCATGTTTTTTAGCATGCTTCGGAAGACTAGCTGGCTAAGACTCATAGCCGTCACCACCCAGCACACTTTGTGTACTCAAGATTTGTTGGAAAAACTCCTTGCGTGCTTTATCTCCCCGGTAGAGCTCCGTATACAACGCTCCGTCCTTTAAAAACAGCACTCGTGAGCAGAAGCTCGCTGCGACCGCATCATGCGTTACCATCATGATTGTTACTTGCTGCTGGTGATTGATATCCTCCAGATTTTTTAGTAGCGCTGTAGCTGCTTTTGAATCTAGTGCGCCTGTCGGTTCATCGGCAAAGACAATCGATGGCTTTGTAATTAATGCCCGAGCAGCAGATGTACGCTGTTTCTGACCACCCGAAATCTCATTCGGATACTTGTTCACAATTTCCTCGATGCCCAGAATGCGTACAAGTTCTCGGAACCTCGCCTCCGCAGCTGCCTTCGGTATTTTCTTAATCGATAACGGCAGCAGGATATTTTCCTTCACCGTTAATGTATCAAGCAGGTTGTACTCCTGAAAAATAAATCCAAGCTGATCCCGGCGGAAATTCGCCAGCTCCCGCTCCTTCATTCCTTGAAGGTGCCGGCCATCGATTTCCACAATGCCCTCCGTCACCTGGTCAATGGAGCAGAGAACATTCAGCAGTGTCGTTTTGCCTGAGCCTGATGCCCCCATGATGCCTACGAATTCACCCTTCTCTACATCTAAATCGATTCCTTTTAGTACTTCCTGGGCCATCGATTTCTTCCCATATACTTTACGCACTTTTCGTGCCGTTAAAATACTCACGTTGAAAACCCCTCTCTATACCTTGTTCCTTTATTCTACAAGGAGAACTGCGTTGTTTCGTTCGTTTTACATGACAAAAGCAAACGGTACGTGACAATTTCGTCACATACCGTATGATTGGTCATATGCGTTTTCACGTGGAAAGCGGAGAATTACACTTGTACCTTCCCCAAGTGTCGATTCCACCTTCAGGATGATGCCCAATTTCGTTGCTGCACTTTTTGCCAAGTACAGGCCCATCCCCGTGGCTGCCGTTGATTCCCTTCCAACCGTCCCCGTATATGATTTCTTGAATATCCGCGGCAGATCTTCCGCTTTAATGCCTGGTCCCCCATCTCGTATTTGAAGGACTGGATGACCACTGTCATCTATATGGGCCGTTATATAAATCATCTCATCAGCGGGACTGTACTTGATGGCATTCGATAGCACCTGCCGCACGATGAACCCGAGCCATTTAGCATCCGCCTTGGTCACCTGGTCAAGCCCAACCACCTCAAAACCGATGCCCTTCTCCATACACCACGCCTGAAAATCCCGAATTTCCTTGTACACGACTTGTCGGAGCTCTACCTGCTCCAAGCGATTATCCTGTTCAATTGTCAGTAGCCGTGTCTGATGGAGCTGCCGATCGAGCAGTAAATACACACGAAGCCATTCCTGCTCCATCTTCAAGCGCATTTTCGTCTCTTCTATTTGCTCAATCATCAGTTTCATCGCCGTGAGGGGTGCTTTCATTTCATGTACCCATGCAAGCAGGTCATCGGATTCCTCCTGCCTTTGGATACTTAACTCACTAATCATACGCCCCTTGCTTTCCAGCTCCTCCAAAAAGCGTTCCATATAGAGGCGTTGGAAGGCTGTCAGTCTGAGCGGTGCTATATCCTCCATTCCTTCACTATCCCATAAAGTACGAAT
>JAZUQF010000031.1:0-4844 GCA_045605545.1 Lysinibacillus sp. | reverse complement strand
TCCGTAGAATGGCATGTTTATCAGCGACCTTCTCAATTGATGCAACGAGCTTTACTGCATCAATCTGCTTTTTGAATGTATAGACGAGCGGTATGTTATAGGATGCGCTCGCCCCCTCCACCTGCTGGATGAACCACAGGCTGCGCTGGGCATGGGACAGCGGAATCCGTTCGACCTTCTGCTTCCCAATCGATTGAATGTCCTTTTTCTTCGCCTGCTCGATGATGGATGCCAGCTCCTGTACCGTCGGCTTATTGAAAATGGCGGAAATCGACAGGTCGATGGAGAACAGGGCCCGAAGCTCCAACAGGAGTTCGGTTGCCAATAGGGAATGGCCGCCCAGCTGGAAGAAGTTCTCGTCGATGCCGACTGACGGGATGTTCAATATCCGCTCAAAGAGTGCACATACCGCTTTTTCCGTCGGTGTGTTCGGCAGCTGCTTTTCCACATCGGTGATGGCGGGCTTCGGCAGCTGCTTGCGATCAATCTTCCCATTGTTCGTCAACGGGAACGTCTCTAAAAAGATGATGTGTGCCGGCACCATGTAGTCCGGCAGCCTATCTGCCAATTGGTTCTTGCTGTGCGCCTCCGTGCCGTTTCCGGTTACATAGGCGACAATCCTTTTATCGTCCGGCTGGTCCTCGCGTATCATGACGACAGCCTGTTCGATTTCCTCGATTGCCTCCAGGGCATTTTCGATTTCCCCCAGCTCGATGCGGAATCCACGTATCTTCACCTGATGGTCGGCGCGGCTGATATACTGCATCGTCCCATCGGCCTGCCAGGCGACCAGATCTCCCGTCCGGTACATGCGCTTTCCGTCGGCGAATGGATTGGCCACAAAGCGCTCCGCCGTCAAGGAAGGGCGTCCGTAGTAGCCGCGAGCCAGGCCGTCGCCGGCAATGTATAGTTCGCCGGCCACTCCTACCGGGACGGGCTGGAGCATGGCATCGAGTACATATACTTGCGTGCGGTCGATCGCAAATCCAAGTGACGGCGCCTCCTGCTTATGGATTTCCGTGCAGGTGGACCAGATTGTCGTTTCCGTAGGTCCGTACATATTGTGGACGGATGCGCCCGCTTCGAGCAGTGCCTGGGCCAGGCTGTGGGATAGTGCCTCGCCCCCGACCAGTACAGTCAGCCCCTGAAGCGCATCCTGTGCGTACTGCACCATCATCTTACAGACAGTCGGCGTCGCCTGCATGATTGTAACGCTGTGCTGCTGGATGAGCGATTGCAGCATCAGCGGGTCCTGCACCTGTTCCTTCGTCGCCAATTGGATGGCGGCGCCGTGCAGCAATGGCAGATAGATTTCCAGGGCGGAAATATCAAATGAAATCGTCGTCACGGCAAGCAGTGTATCTTTCGGTGCCAGGGAAAACTGCCGCTGCATCGCCTGCAAGAAGTTGACGAGGCTCGGCATTTCAACAACGACGCCTTTTGGACGGCCTGTCGAGCCGGATGTATAAATCATATAGGCAACCTGCCCGATGGAAGGGGACACGTGGTCGTAAACAGGACCGGAAGTCTTCACTTCTACAAGTGGCGCCTCCTCCTGGGCAAGGGAGACGTCTCCGTTGATGAGCACGATTTTCGGCTTTGCATCCTCGATCATATAGCACAGCCGTTCTTCCGGATAGGCAGGGTCGAGCGGGATATAGGCAGCCCCCACCTTGAAGCAGGCAAGCATCGCTGCGACCATTTCAATGGACCGTTCCATACAGATGCCGACGAAGTCCTCCAGGCCGATGTGGTTCTCCTTTAGCTGATGGGCAATGATTCCCGCCAGCCTGTCCAGCTCCGAATAGGTAACACGAGCGCCGTTCATCATGACGGCCGTGGCATCCGGCGACTTCTCCACCTGTTTCCTGAACAGCTCATAGACCGTATCAGCAGCCAGATGGCTATCGGGACCCTGATGCGCCTGCACCATCTTCCATTCTTCCTCCAATAGCAAAGGGAGGGAGAATAGGGGGGCATCCGGCTGTTCCACCAGTAGGGCAAGAAGCTGCAGGAAGCGTTCTGCATGCGCCTTCAGCTCAGTCGGTTCGTAGCGCGCCGCATTCGCAGCCAGGTCGAACTGCATGCCGTGTGCGGTGCGGTAGAAGTTGAAGGCGATGTCCTCGACAGGGCCCGTCGCCACTTTATGGTTCTCCACATGGGCATTTCCAAGCATGTAGGTTTCATAGAACGGCATGAAATTGACTTCAGGACCATAGAGCAGGTCATCCGTCGTCATCCGCAGATCCCGGCGTATCTGCTCCTGCCGGTAGTATTGGTGGACCTTCATCTCGTGCATCAGGGACTTCACCTGCCTGCACACATCCACAAAGGCCAGCTCGGTGCCAAAATCGGCATGCAGGGGCAGGATGTTCACACGTGTACATGGAACGGACATTGCTGTGTGGCCGAAGCGGTTCATCATCGGGATGCCGAGGATTACTTCCTTTGCCTGTGTCATCCGTTTTGTATAGACGGCTACTGCCGCACTGATGATTTCCTGCACATTGACCTTCATGTGCTTCGCCTGCTGCTGGAGCTTGTCCCATATCGCACCAGGCAGGAGCTTTCGGTGCAGAATCGCCTCATTCATTTGGCTGCTTCTTGTTTTGCTGAGGGAAATAACTTCGGCCCCCTGCATGTTGGCAAGCCAGTAGGCCCGGTCTTCCACGGCCTGTTCGGATTCCCTGTAATGGCCTTCCTGCTCCACCATGGCCGCATAGTCACCGAAACTTTTTGTAAAAGCTGTTCCATTCAGCAGAGCCTGATAGCGTTCGGTGATCTGCTGGAATAGGAGACGGAAGCTATAGCCATCGCTTACCAGGTGATGGATGCGCAAATAGAGAAGGTGCTCCTCGGAAGAAGGGGAGAACAGGATGGCACGTACGAGGCCGTCCTTTGTCAAATCCAGAAACGTCCCCGCATCCTTCTGCATGAGAAGGAATGCTTCCTGCATGGAGCACGCCATCTTTTCCGTGCGGAAGGCGGCGTGGGAAGGGATCTCCTGCATGAGGGCATCCCCTTTCTCTACACAGCGGATATGCAGGCCCGCCGCGCTTTCTACCGTGGCGTCCACCGCCTGGATGAGCATGTCCTTTTCAATCGTGCCATGGATGTGCAGATACTCGGCCGTATTGTATAGATGACTTTCCGTTGCATGATGGGCATACCAGATGCCTGCAGCAGCTTCTGTCAGGGGGTAGTATAATGCTGACATGTGTACGCAACCTCCTTATTTGGCCAACTGTTCTTTAATAAGACCGTGCCAGGCCTTGATGGATGGATTGTCGGCCATCTGAATGAATGTCACAGGAATGCCCTGCTGGCGGAGTTCTTCCACCACGGACATGATTGTAATGGAGTCGATGCCGGCATCCAGCAAATAGTCGTCATCTGCAATTTCCTCCATCGGTTCGGATACATAAGGTTCAATCAGCTTGCGGAGCTGTTCGATTGTAAAGTCTGTTTGTATTGTCATGGTTATCATCCTTTTTTCTCGTAATATTCCGCCTATTTCGTTTGCATCAGCTGTTCAAGCGACTGGCGCAGGTCCTTTTTGGACACCTTGCCGAGGTGGGTCATCGGAAAGCTGTCTACAAACAGGATTTCATCGGGAATTTTGTATGTGGCCAGGCCGCGTTCACGTAAAAAGGCCTTGAGCTGGCGTTTTGTCGCATCGCCATCGCGTAGGATGACAAAGGCGCAGCTTTTTTCGCCCATATAGTAGTCGGGCATCGCCACAATCGCCGCATCATGGACGGCAGGGTGGGCAAGCAGATGGTTTTCCACTTCCTCCGCCGCAATTTTTTCGCCGCCGCGGTTGATCTGGTCCTTATCCCGACCTTCGACGATGATGTAGCCATCCTTCGTAAGACGGACGACATCACCGGTGCGGTAGAACCCGTCCTTCGTAAATGCCTTTGCATTATGCTCGGGCGCCTTGTAGTAGCCCTGGATCGTGTAGGGTCCACGCGTCAGCAGGTGGCCTGTTTCTCCGATTGGGACTTCGCGGTCCTCCTCGTCCACCACCTTCACCTCATCGTAGGGCGACATGGGCCGGCCCTGCGTGTGGATGACGATTTCGTCAGGGTCGTTCAGTCCTGTGTAGTTCACGAGACCTTCTGCCATGCCGAACACCTGCTGCAGCTGACAACCGAATATCGGTCGAATGCGCTTGGCGGCCTCGGCGCTGAATTTGGAGCCACCGACCAGCATTACTTCCAGGCTGGATAAATCCTCTTTGGCATGCGGCCTCACATCCAGCCAGTGCAGGGCGAGGGGAGGCACGAGCGGCACCATCGTCACACGGTGCTTCTCAATCAACGGGAATGCCACCTCCGGACTTGGTGAAAGGCTCATGATGATTGTCCCGCCTGCGTAGAGGACACCCAGAATGCCCGGTGAGCTCATCGGGTAGTTGTGCGAAACGGGCAATACCACAAGGAAGACCGTCTCTTCGGTCACACGGCAGTGCTCCACACTCAGCCGAATGGTGTACATATATTCATCATGCGTCCTCGGAATGAGCTTCGACACACCGGTGCTGCCTCCCGATAGCTGCAGGAAGGCAACTTCGCTAGCATCTACTTCCGGCAGGAATTCTGCAGCAGGCGCATGGAACAGGGAATCGAAAGATGTGAACTCCTGGGCCTCTCCCAGGACGATGACATTCTCGAGCGTCGGTGCTTCCCGCTGTACCTGTCTTGCCAGGGCGCGGTAGTCGAAGCCTCCGAACGTATCCATTACCACATAAGCCTTCGCTTCGGAAAAGCTGCAGAAATGGGAGATTTCGCTATACCGGTGGGACGGCAGGGCAAAGACCGGGAGTGCTCCGATCTTGAACA
>JAZUQF010000030.1:0-2390 GCA_045605545.1 Lysinibacillus sp. | reverse complement strand
ATACTTACCGGCATCATATAAAGTCCTAGTTCCTCATCTTCGTGGAACACGGCATTGACACCATACACTTCCTTGATGGATTCCTTCGTAATGACCTGCCTTGGTTCCCCCTCGGCTACAATGCTTCCATCATTCATCAGGATGATATGGTCGCTGTAGCGCAGTGCCTGGTTGATGTCATGCAGCACCATGACGATGGTCAGCCCATATTTTTCATTCAGCCCTTTCACCAGCTCCAGCAGTTCAAGTTGGTAATAGATGTCCAGGTATGTCGTCGGTTCGTCCAGACACAGCATTTCAGACTTCTGTGCCAGCGCCATGGCAATCCATACACGCTGCCGCTCCCCGCCTGATAGCGCCGACAAGTCGTTGTCACGCTTTTCGAGCAGATTCGTGCAGGCAAGCGCCCATGCAACAGCTTCCTCATCCTCACGGGTCTTCTTCTTCAGCAACGAGGAATACGGCATGCGCCCAAACATCACGAGCTTCTCCACCGTCAAATCTTGTGGAATGTCGTTCTGCTGATAGACGATGGCGAATTTCTTCGCGAATTCCTTCGGCTTGTATTCCACAAGGTCGCGGTTTTCCAGCCGTGCCTGCCCTTCCAGCGGCCGATTGTTGCGCGACATGACGCTCAATAACGTGGATTTCCCGCAGCCGTTAGGACCGATGATTGTCGTGATTTTCCCTTTTTGAATCGCTGTCGTGACACCGTTTAAATGATGTTTTGTGCCATCATGCGAAACAATCACTTGATTGATTTCCATTTCGTTTGTCACTCTCTTCTATTTATCTTTGCGGATCAGGAAGATCAGGAACGGCCCTCCGATGATGGCCATGATTGTGGATGCCGGAATCTCCATCGGCGGCAGCATCGTACGGCCGAGCGTATCAGCCAATAGAATAATGAGTGCCCCCAGCAGCGCTGTAAAGGGAATCAGTATTTTATGGTCATGTCCGACGAGCCGCCGCGCAATATGCGGTACTAGGATACCGACAAATGAAATGACCCCTGCAACGACCACCGACACTGCCGATAACAGTACGGCCACTGCCGCGATGGCGATGCGTGCTCCCGTCACATTGAACCCGATGCTTCTGGCCGTCTTGTCGGACAGTACAAGCACATTGCACCACGCATACATGGCAAATGCCAAGACGAGCCCGATCGAGCCGTATGTGGCAATGATGGCCACATCATCCCACGTTTTCAATGTCAGGTTGGACGTGATGGAGCCTGATGTGGAAGCCCCGAAGCTGATGAACGCCTCCGTCAGCCCGGAAAACATGGCATTGATGGCGATGCCGACTAAAATCAGCTTCAGCGGATTCAGCCCTGATTTCCAGGACAGGGCAAATACCAGTGCGCACGCAATCGCTCCACCGATGAATGCCGCAATTGGCGAAAAGAAAAAGTATGTCGGCAAGAATGACACGATGAACAGCTTTGTAAAGGCCGCTCCCGAAGAGATTCCTATGATGCCGGCATCCGCCAATGGATTGCGCATGATTGCCTGCAATAGCACGCCGGCCACCGAAAGAGCCGCACCTGCAAAAACAGCTACCAGAATACGTGGGAAGCGCAGGTCCCTGATGGCCGCCATTTTGTCGTCCGTTCCATCAAACAAACCAGTGATGAATTCCATATAGCTGATCTGTACCCTGCCGGTCGTAGCCGCGTACACGATGGTCAAACACAACAGCACCGCCACCGAGGTGACGCTTACTATTTTTTTCGTCACAACAAAACACCCTCTATTTTTCGTCTATATAGAATTGCCGGCTGGCTTTACTTGCCGTAGAAAATCTCCACCAATGTATCGAGCGCCTCCGGTACATTCAGAGCAGCCGTCGTGCCAAAAAGCTCCTCTTCCAGATCATAGACACGGTCATTTTTCACAGCATCGAAATGCTTCCATATATCATTCTTTTTGAATTCCTCATCGAACATTTCCACTACCTCATCCGGCATGCCGTGCGCCAGACGCAGGATGATGTCCGGGTTTGCATCATACAGGTACTCCGTGTTGGATGCCAAATACTCCGCATCCTGTCCGGCCATGACATTTTCCCCGCCCGCAATGTGTACGAGGTCGCCAGCATAGGAATGTTCAGTCGCTACCAGATAGCTGCCCGGCACGCCAAGTAGAATCAACACTTTCGGCTTGTCATTTTCATTCGCCGTAAGCTCCACCGCTTCGATTTCCGCCTTCAGCTCATTGACCAGCGCTTCTGCTTCCTGCTTGCGGTCATAGCGTCCGCCAATTTCCTTAATTTCGCCCAGCATGCTGTCGATGCTCGTCAAATTGACGAAATCAACCGGAATTTTGTACTGCTCGAATGAATCCTTCAAATCGTATTCCAATGTTGAAACGGACAGTACTTCCGTC
>JAZUQF010000029.1:0-1512 GCA_045605545.1 Lysinibacillus sp. | reverse complement strand
TCGTCCAACACATTACGGTCGCCCTCTTCTGTACCGGCTCCCGCACCGCCATTGCGGTTCGTGTCGTTGTTGCCCGGCTCGCCGTGGTTGCCCCCAGCGCCGTTCATGTTGTTCCCACCGTTAGTGGTAGCTCCATTGTTGCCGCTGTCGACATTGCCGTTATCACCGTTCATATAACGGTTTTCCGCGCCATTATTGTCCATGTTATTGCCATTGTCATTATATGGTGTCCCAAAGTCATTTGCCCCTTGCTCATCCACCTGCGTGTTGCCGTTGTTTGCATCATTGTTCGCATTGTCGTTCGTATCGTTGTTGCCACACGCTGCAAGTGCACCGCTCAACAGTACGACCGCTACGCCCATTTTCCATTTCATCATAGAAAATTCCCTCCTTTCTCATCTCATGTTTAACTACAATGTAGTCAACAGTAGATTGCCCGAGAAAAGAGGGAACTATCCTAACCTTAAGAATCTATTTTAATCGTTGTTTTAACAGCTGCTCCACATAGGCAGCTTCTGCCTTGCAATGGAATGTATAGTCCGTTCCCAATTGCGCCTGCAGTTTTTCAATCGATTCGATTTGTTTTTCCGTTGGCTTTTCATTCAAAATTTTTGCGATGACTTCATCGATTTTTTTTGCGATCTCTTCATGGAATTCAGGACTCGTCAACACTTCCTGCGGTACTTTATCGAACCAGGCTGCATTTTTTGTGAAATGTTTTTGCCAACTAGCGACAAACTCTTCCATCGAGAATTTCTCTTCATCCCAGCCAATGCTTGCCAAATACGATTCAAAGGACGTTGAGATGGAACGGGTAATGCTTATTTTGACGCCTGAAGACAGCTCTTTATACATCTATTTAAACCCTCCTACATTTAAAGCCAAACCTGCGTATGGTCGAAATCTTTCATTTCAACCATATTATTTTATAATTTTTAGACAATAAAAGCAAATTACTCCTGAATTGGCCCTAGTGCGAATAAAATTTCAGCTTCACAAACAAGCTCTCCATCCACTGTGGCAATGCCCTTGCCTTTCCCCATCTGTCCACGCAGCTTGATGAACTCCACTTCCAGACGAAGCTGGTCCCCCGGTACCACCTGGCGTTTGAAGCGGCAATTGTCGATGCCCGTTAAAAATGCCAAGCGCCCTTTATTTGCTTCTGCATGCAGCAGGGCCACTCCTCCCACCTGTGCCAGCGCCTCCACAATCAGTACGCCCGGCATGACCGGATATCCTGGAAAGTGGCCGTTGAAAAAGTCTTCATTGATTGTTACGTTTTTTATACCGACGGCACGCTTTCCCTCTTCCAGCTCTGTAATGCGATCTACGAAAAGAAAAGGATAGCGATGCGGTAAAATTGCTTGAATCTGTTGTGCAGTTAACATAATGAACCCCCTATTTTCAACTATGTATGACGTGATTTCCCCTATACAGCCCTTCATGACAAAGGTATGGGTCCGTACATTGCCGTGTACGAACCCCTTACTCTGTACCGTTCATGATGTCGAG
>JAZUQF010000028.1:0-1998 GCA_045605545.1 Lysinibacillus sp. | reverse complement strand
CATCTGTCCAAGCTCTGATTCGGAGCCTTGGAAGCTTGCCAGCAGGTCGCCCATCTTCTCCCGTCCTCCCGCATTCAATTCGGTCGCCTCCAGTGAGACGGCCTCGACCTCCATTGAACGTTCATTGACTAGATTGATTTTTTCACCAAGTGATGCGAGCTGTTCGGTTACGGCATCGGCATGTTCCGACGAGGAGCTCGCATCCGATGCGATTTCATTCACCGCATTGGCCACTTCAACCGCAGAGGCGCTTGTCTCCTCGGCCATGGCGCTTAGATGATGGGAACGCTCCTCCACATGAACGGATGATTCCTTCACGACCTGGATGATATGTTTCATCTGTGAAATCATGGCGTTGAAGTGGTGTGCGAGGCGCCCGATTTCATCACGGCTTTTCACGTCGATATGCACGGATAAGTCGCCATCAGCCACGCGACCCATTAATGTACCGAGCGTATAGAGCGGTTTGACCATCCGTGAAATGAAGTAATACAGCACGGCGAACGTGACACCCAAAATCAGGACTGTAATGATGAAGATGATCTGCTGTATTTCCTTTGCCACAATCTGCAAATTGTCCTCCTCATACACGATGCCGATTGACCAGCCGACATCCGGAATGCGCTGGTAAGTGATGATGCTGTCCTTTCCATCGACTGCAGTCGTCAGCTCGGTCGGCTTGTCTGCGCTGGCCATCTGTTCCACAAAAGGCTGGTCCGACATATTCTTCCCAGCCATGGAAGGGTGTACGATGGCAGTACCTGCTGCATCAAGGATGATCGGATACCCCTCATAGCCTAAATCGGTAGAGGAAATCATTGTTGTCAGGCTTTGCAGGAGAAGGTCGACCGCCAGCACCCCGGCGATTTCACCTTCTGCGTAAACGGCCTTTGCTCCTGTAATGGCATATTCACCAGTTGCCGTATCGACATAAGGCTCCGTCCATACGACGGATTCGGGATTTTCCATGCTGTTTTGGTACCAGGTGCGGCTCGGTGCATCAACATCCTCGACTCCATCAAAATGGGGTTCGAATAGAATGTTATCCGCCTGTGCGAAATAGATCCCGGACGCTTCCTTGTAATGGCTCATAAATGAAAATAAATCAGCCCGTAATAGCTGGTCTGCTACATCAAAAAGCGTGTTGTTCTCTATTATATATGCTTGGATTTCGTCCGATTCTGAATATGTGAGCAATGCATTTTCATAAGTGCCGAGAAATGTTTCCACATTATTGGAAAGATGCGCAACCATGGCATTGCTTTCTTCCACAACGCTTTCCTTCGTTTTCTGGGAAATGACATATGAGCTGATTGCTGCTAAAGAACTGAGACCAAAGACGATGATGATGGCGACAATACCGATAATTTTCCATTTGATTGATAAATTCATGCTTACCTGCTCCTTGTTGTAATGTACTTTACTTATTCTAGCACTAGGTATTTGGAAGTAAAGGGAAATTTATCATTTTTATGAAAAAGCTGAAATGATATTTGTTGAAACTTTTGTCGTCTGAGGACGTATGGTAAAGTAAGGGTAAGCCCTTTTAGGAGAACGGAGGAAAGAACGATGTCAGAAATGAAAAATCCATTATTCGATGATCTAGATGAGAAACTTACTTCGGTGAATGAGCCGGTCCATGAGGTGGCGCAGGTACAGCCGCAGCAGCTCGTATCCGAGGAAGAGATGTCCCAAATACGCAAGCGGCAGCTGCAGTTGAGAACCGAGCCGCGCGTCGTTCAGTTGGCAGAAAAAATCGATGTCAAAAATCAGATTGCCGTGCTGGAATTCGGCAAAGAAACGGCAAAGGGGATTTCGACATTCTCGGACCGCATGCTTTCAACGTTGAAGACGAGTAATATAGAGAAATCCAGCGTCCTGCTGAATAATCTCAACAAAATCATGGACCGCTTCGATCCGAAAGAGTTTTTGGAAGAGGAGAAGAAGGGCGGCTTCCTGAAGCGACTGTTCAAGCGTGGCCAGGAGCAGCTGGAGCGC
>JAZUQF010000027.1:0-1850 GCA_045605545.1 Lysinibacillus sp. | reverse complement strand
CCTTGAAGTATTCTATGGAAAAGACGAGATTCTGGAGGGCTATTTGAACACGGTCTACTACGGCCATGGCATGTATGGGGTCGAAGCGGCGAGCCACTATTATTTCGGCAAGTCTGCAAATGATCTGACGCTGGCGGAAGCGGCGATGCTGGCCGGGATTCCGAAAGGGCCTACCTACTACTCTCCGCTTGTCAATGAAGAGAAGGCGACCAACCGGCAGCACGTCATCCTGGGCCTGATGGAGGACCAGGGGAAAATCACGGCGACGGAAAAGGACCGTGCGACACAGGAGCAGCTCGTCTACAAAAGCGACGAATGGGTTGCCTCCAAGGAAATCGCCCCTTACTTTTTAGATGCAGCCTGGGCGGAAGTTGAGAATATTTTGGAAAGTAAAGATATCAATGTCCATGAGGGCGGCTGGACGATTAAGACGACATTGAACCAGGCCCATCAGCAGGCGGCGGAGCAGGCCGTCGCAGACAATCTGCCCGAAGGCGAGCTGCAGGCCAGCCTGGTGAGCATGGATCCGCAGACAGGATTCGTGACGGCTCTCATAGGGGGACGCAATTACAAAGAAGGCTCATTCAACCGTGCAACGCTTACCCCTCGCCAGCCAGGCTCCACCATCAAGCCGTTCTTGTATTCGGCTGCATTGGAAAAGGGCTATACGCCGATGACATTCAAGGATGTTTCACAGACGACCTTCACGTATGACAACGGCCGTAAAACCTACTCGCCTAAAAATGTGAACGGAAAATTTGCGGCTGAAGAGATGTCCCTTGCCCAGGCGCTGGCCATTTCGGACAACGTTTATGCCGTGAAGACATTGGAGGACGTGGGCTATGCGAACTTCCGCAATATGCTGGAGCGCTTCCAATTGAACACGACGGACAAAGAGATACCTTCTATCGCCCTCGGTACGATTGAAACCACGCTCTACAGTCTGACGAATGCCTACAACATATTAGCAGCAGGCGGTGAATCGCGTGATGCGACGATGATTCTTTCTATTGAAAATGCCAAGGGGGAAATCGTCTATGAATACGAGCCTCCGGAAGCGGAACAGGTTTTATCGCCGGAAGATGCCTATATCATGACACAGATGATGACCGGCGTTTTCGACCCCGTGTTCAACGACTATTCGCCTGCGACCGGCGTATCGATCCGGTCCCGCATGACGCACACATATGCCGCGAAATCCGGCTCGACAAACAGCGACCAATGGATGCTCGGCTACTCGCCTAGTGTAACAGCGGGTGTATGGAATGGGTATGACCAAGGGAAAACATTGTCAGGACAGGCGGATACAGCCGCGACGAAGCAGATATGGATCGATTTCATGGAGGACGTCCATAAAGGCACGCCGAATGAGGAGTTCGTCGCCCCTTCCGATGTAGAAGGTGTCGTCGTCGATATCGCTTCCGGCAAGATTGCAAACGACGGCTGCCCGGATGAACAGCGCCTCGTCTATATGAAGGCGGAGGACGTCCCTTCCGAACAGTGCTCGACCTACTGGTTCGATTCGGACTGGTTCAATCCTGATTCATGGGAGGATTCATGGGACAGCCTGCTCGACTGGCTTCCTTTCGAAGCTTTCAGGAACCCTGACGAGGAGTAGCGCGTCTACTTGGGTGTATAACACCCCAATTATAACAAAAAGGGCTGCCTCTTCCCCGGAATGTTCGATGTTCCGTGGGTAGAGGCAGCCCTTTTTCATGGCAGACGAGAGCATGAGAATCATGGGGCATTTGGCTTGGGAATGTTCAAATGCCGCATAGCCCTCATCACTTCTCGTTTTGCCAATTGTCCTAGCCTACTACTGTAAGCTCTGCTACAAGTTTACTTTTTTT
>JAZUQF010000026.1:0-2178 GCA_045605545.1 Lysinibacillus sp. | reverse complement strand
GCAGGGCAGGAGAATGTCTACATTTTCTTGCTTCAGGAGGTACAATACTCGTTTAAGAGAAATATTACAGGTTTTTCTAGCCATCTTACTTAGAGTGTTGAAATTACCTCTTAAAAGGTCTAATATAGTAGTAGGTAATTTGTCGAAAATATGGAGACCTAGCGTAACAAACCCTTGAAGTATAAAGGTGTGCTTCATTTTTTGTTTGCCATGCGCTGGTATAATTAAATTAAAGGGGTTTTGATTTCAGTGAAAAGACCAACAATTTTGGTATTAGGCGCAGGATATGGTGGATTGACTACTGTTGTTAACTTGCAAAAAATGGTTAGTGCCGACGAGGCCGAAATCATCTTGATCAACAAAAACGATTACCACTATGAAACAACATGGTTACATGAAGTAGGTGCCGGTACAATTTCTCCGGACAAGGCCCGCTATCCAATTTCCAATGTCATCAACAATAACGTACGTTTCGTACAGGGGACAGTTGAAAATCTTGATGTGAACAGCAAAAAGGTTGAGACTTCTGCAGGCGAATTCACATACGACTATTTAGTAATCGGCCTTGGGTTCGAAGGTGAAACTTTCGGAATCCCGGGATTAAAAGAGCATGCTCTTTCATTGACAAACATCAACACTGCACGTCAAGTGCGTGAACACATCGAATATCAATTCGCTTCATGGTCTTTGGATGAAGTGAAGGACGACAGCAAGCTTACAATCATTGTGGGCGGCGCAGGCTTCACAGGAATCGAATTCCTTGGAGAGCTGGGCAACCGCATTCCAGAGCTTTGCAAAGAGTTCGACATTCCACAGGAAAAAGTGCGCGTACTATGCGTAGAAGCCGCTCCTATGGTTCTACCGGGCTTCGATCCACAGCTGGTGGAATATGCAAAAACGCAATTATCGAAAAAAGGCATTGAATTCTCAATCGGTACGCCGATTGTAGAGGCTACTCCAGAAGGCGTGAAAATCAAGAAGGGCGAGGACGAGTTTGAATTCATCAAAGCCGGTACAGTTGTATGGGCTGCAGGTGTTCGCGGCAACAGCCTGATTGAAACATCCGGCATTGAATCAAACCGTGCACGTATCGCCGTACGCAAGGACATGCGTGCCCCAGGCTTCGATGATGTATTCGTCGTAGGGGACTGTGCATTCCTGCTGAATGAAGAGGCAGGCCGTCCGTACCCACCGACTGCCCAAATCGCCATGCAGCAAGCGGTCAACATTGCGAAGAACATCAAACATCTGATGAAGGGCGAAGATACAGAGACTTTCGTCTACGATGACAAAGGTGCTGTATGTTCATTAGGCCATGATGATGCAATCGGCAATGCGATGGGCCGCAAATTCACTGGCAAAACAGCTTCTGCACTGAAGAAGGTTGTTGATGACCGCGCTCTATTCCTAGTCGGAGGCGTAGGTTTGACGCTGAAAAAAGGGAAGTTCAAATTCATCTAATCTGTCCATAAAGCACAGGGAAAGCCATTTACGGCCTTCCCTGTGCTTTTTTTGATAGGTTTGATATGGATATAGCCGAGAGCGAGGGGATATTTTTCTTTGAGCAAAATAACCGCTATACTAATAGTAGAATATGTAAAAAAGGGTTGATGGAGAGATGAAAAAAGAACGTGGAAAAGTATGGCTGGGTGTCTGTGGAATTGTAGAAAATGCAGCTGGTGAATGGCTGGTCGTCAAAAAGGCATACAGTGGCTTGAAGGGGAGATGGTCCCTGCCGGCAGGTTTTGTACAGGAAGGCGAAACAATCGACGAGGCTGCCGTTCGTGAAGTGAAGGAAGAGACGGGCATCGACTGCTATGTAAAAGGGCTTGTCGGATTCCGGACAGGCGTCATCCGGGGAGAAATCAGTGATAATATGGCCATCCTCTATTGCGGCCAGGTGGAAGCCGCGCAGCCGATTGTCGTGCAGGAGAGGGAGATTCTCGAGGCACACTGGATATCGCCGGAACAGCTGGCGGTGGATGAGCATTCGAACATCATGCTGAAGGAAGTGGCTAAGAATAATATAGAGCGAAACATGGTGGATTTTAATACGAGCATCATCCCGGAGGAAATTTTCGGCTATACGCAGTACAATCTGTTCCTTAAAAAGTAGCATAGCGGAATTTGGAGATTTACGGCACATAAATATCTGATTATTTGAAAAATAATTCCGTT
>JAZUQF010000025.1:0-3225 GCA_045605545.1 Lysinibacillus sp. | reverse complement strand
TATAATGCCGAACACTATCAGCAAGAGAAATTTGAAAAGGCAAATAGCGATTTAACGAAAACAAACTTATTTGCCAATCGTCTCATGGCGATTGTCGGTCCGATGATGACATTTATTATGTCGGGGTTAAGCGTTTCGATCTACTGGATTGGTGCTTATCTAATTCATGAAGCGGCTTTGATGGACCGCATGACGATCTTCTCTGATATGGTTGTGTTCACGTCCTACGCCATGCAAGTTGTCATGGCCTTTATGATGGTGAGCATGGTGTTCATCATGCTGCCTCGTGTGTCTGTATCAGCTAGACGGATACTGGAAGTGCTTGAAACAAAAGCGAAGATTACGGATGGTACTGAAACAGAAGGGAAGCCGGGCGTTGTTGGAGAGATTGAATTCAGGAACGTAAGCTTCACTTATCCGGATTCGGAAGAACCGATCCTCCACAATATCAGCTTCAAGGCAAAAAAGGGGGAAACAGTGGCCTTTATCGGGGCGACAGGCAGTGGGAAATCAAGTGTAGTCAACTAAATTCCTCGTTTCTACGATGCAACAGAGGGCGAGGTATTAGTGGATGGTGTGAATGTAAAGCAGTATAAACAGGAAGCGCTTCACGCAAAGATCGGCTATGTCTCGCAGACGGCTGTGCTATTTAGCGGCACAATCGCTTCAAATGTTTCCTACGGTGCAGCTGAACAAACGGAAGACTCTGTACAAGCTGTAAAACGGGCAGTGGAAGTTGCGCAAGGGAAGGAGTTTGTTGAAAACTTTGATGGCAAATATGCCGGACATATTGCGCAAGGTGGTACGAACGTATCCGGCGGGCAGAAACAACGGCTATCGATTGCGCGTGCCATTTATCGGAAACCCGAGATTTATATTTTCGATGACTCCTTCTCTGCGCTCGATTATAAAACAGACCGTGCATTGCGCATGGCGTTGAAAAAGGAAACGGAAAATGCCACAACCCTGATTGTTGCGCAGCGGATCGGAACGATTAAAGAGGCGGATCAGATCATCGTGTTGGAGGATGGGGAAATCGTCGGAAAAGGAACCCATGAACAATTGATGGATGGCTGCAAGACATATCAAGAAATTGCCTATTCTCAGCTTTCGAAGGAGGAATTGTCTCATGACTAAACACATGCATGCAGCTGGGCATCACAAGGAGAACAATACACCTCAGGGGCCAGTAGGTGGTGGCCCCGGTCATCCGCCGATGGGAGTGCCCGGTCAAAAAGCGAATAATTTCAAAAAAACGATCAAGCAGCTACTGACGTATTGCCATGCCTATGTGCCCTATATTGTATTTGCGTTGGCGTTGGCATTTGTCGGAGCGGCATTTAATGTCTACGGACCAGATAAATTAAGTGAAATGACGGATATCATACAAGAAGGCTTACTGACGACGATTGACCTGGATGCAATCAAAAGGGTCGGAATCATTTTAGCTGTGCTGTATGGATTAGGCCTTCTCTTCAACTATGTGCAAGGCTTTACAATGGCTACCGTTACACAAAGGATTACGAAAAAAATGCGTACGGATTTATCCGAAAAGATTAACCGCGTTCCGTTAAGCTATTTTGATAATACAACCTATGGGAATGTATTGAGCCGTGTAACGAATGATATTGATACAATTGGACAGACATTAAACAACAGCTTGGGCCAATTGGTATCAGCTATAGCAACCTTTATTGGTGCACTGGTTATGATGTTCTATACGAACTGGGTCATGGCGCTGACAGGGATTTTGGCGACGATGATTGGTTTTTCTTTCATGACGGCTATTATGAAGCATTCCCAAAAATACTTTGTCCAGCAGCAGGCTGAATTAGGTAAGATCAATGGACATATTGAAGAAATGTATACAGGGCACCTTGTCGTAAAAGCGTATAATGGTGAAAAAGAGGCGAAAGAAACATTCCACACGATTAATGAACGCCTATTTGAAAATGCATGGAAGTCACAGTTCATGTCGGGAATCATGATGCCTCTTATGCAATTCATAGGGAATTTCGGTTATGTAGCCGTATGTATCGTCGGTGCGTACCTGGTTACAATCAATTCGATTACAATCGGCACAATCGTGGCATTCATGATCTATATTCGTCTATTTACACAGCCTCTGACACAGTTTGCGCAGGCAGGGACGAATCTGCAATCCGCCGCAGCTGCAAGCGAGCGTGTATTTGAATTTCTGGCAGAACAAGAGCTTGAGGATGAAAGCCATAAAACAGGTAAGGTAGAGCATGTCAAAGGTGATGTGGAATGCAAGCACGTGACGTTTGGTTACAATAAAGATCATCTAATCATTAAAGATTTCTCTGTAAGTGTGAAGGCGGGGCAAAAGGTTGCCATTGTTGGTCCGACAGGGGCAGGGAAGACGACATTGGTCAATTTATTAATGCGCTTTTACGAAGTGAATAGTGGGGAAATCACGATTGATGGCGTGCCGATTCGTCAATTGACTCGTGAACAGGTGCATGGCATGTTCTCTATGGTGCTTCAGGATACATGGCTGTTCGAAGGAACAATCCGTGAAAATATCGTGTATTCCAAAGAGAACGTAACCGATGAAGAAGTCGTTGCCGCTTGTAAAGCGGTCGAATTGCATCATGCGATCAAAGCTTTACCGAATGGCTATCATACGGTTCTGAATGATAAGGTGAATTTGTCTACTGGGCAAAAACAGCTTGTGACGATTGCACGTGCGATGATTGAAAATGCGCCGCTTCTCATTTTGGATGAGGCGACAAGTTCAGTCGATACACGTACGGAATTGCAGATTCAACAAGCGATGGATCAGCTGACAGTCGGTAAAACGGCTTTTGTCATCGCCCATCGCCTTTCTACAATCAAAAATGCCGATTTGATTTTAGTGATGAAAGACGGAGATGTCATCGAAACAGGAAGCCATCAAGAGCTTCTTGCCCAAAACGGCTTCTATGCAGATCTATATAATAGTCAGTTTGAACAAAAATAACGCTACGCCTCCTACCATCTGATTTGGTAGGGGGCGTAGCGTCTCTTTTTCATTCTTTGCCCTATTGGCAAACGGCAGGGGTAAGCTGCCGAGCTCTCAAATAGTTGCCTATTTTCATAGGTGGCATTCACTTAAACGATTTTGCAATTTGCAAGATCGTTTTTAAATTTATGGTTAATTACGGAAAAATGAAACCTTTTATTTCCAAAATACGTATAATGGAAGAGTAAGCATATGTTTTA
>JAZUQF010000024.1:0-3242 GCA_045605545.1 Lysinibacillus sp. | reverse complement strand
CCTCAGCAATGAGCGTCTGAAGACCGAATTCGGCTATACACCGATGAAGACATCCATCGAGGTGTTCGAACACTACATGCTGGGTCGGATGAAGCAACGTCTGCAGCCTTCTCAAACTTGAGAAGGCTTTTTTTATGGCGTGCCGTTCAATAAAAGAAGGAAGGGGCCGTTACTGCCGGCGCCTTCCTTCTCATGGGTTTCGGTTATTTTGTTGCGTCTTCCAAGTAAGATAGGTTTACTAAACCATCAATATCATCCGTGGAAATATAGCCTGCATTTTTTGAAATCGTAGCCATTTCCTGCAGGACATCCTCATCGACAGTCGTTGTAGGCGTCAATCGTTCAAACGCCTTTTTCACCTCTTCCTTCGACAGCTCCTTGCCCGTGATTTCCTTTACATGGTCCAGGAACAGCTGGATTGCCTCATCCGGATTGTTATTGATGAAATCGATTGCCTGGCTGTGTGCCGCCAGTGCTTTTTTCGTCAGCTCCGGGTTGCCGGAAGTGAAGTCCTTCGTGGCAACTAGCACGGTATTTGTCGAGTCGTTGCCCCAGGCGAATTCATCAGGCCCTAAAAGCAGCTTGGCTCCGGCGTTCATCTCAATGTTCACGCCCCATGGTTCCTGTGTGGCGGCCGCATCGATTTGCCCCTGCAGGAAGAGGGAGGCTGTATCAGCCGGTGCCTGCTTCACTGTGTTGACGTCGCCACCGCTGTTCACCACATCCAGGCCGGCATCCTGCAAGACCTTCATCAGACCGACGTCCTGCGTACTGCCGAATGTCGGAATGGCGACCGTCTTGCCTGCCAGGTCCTCCACGGATTCAATCCCTGAATCAGCGTCTACTACGAGTACTGCTCCGCCATTGACGGCTCCGGCAATGATTTCATGCTCCGGATTCTTTACATAGTTGTTGAGGGCCGGTGTCGGACCCACTGTACCAAGGTCGATGGCGCCTGTCGACATGCCTTCCATAAAGGAAGAACCATCATTGAAGGTACGTGTCGTAATGTCGATATCCCCGCCCAACTGTTCTTCATAAAAGCCTTTCTCCAGGGCGATGATCGTCGCGATGTGCGTCATGTTCGGGAAATAGCCGATGCGTACTTCCTTCGCCGAATCCTTCTCGCCACCTTCTGTTGCCGAATTATTGTCGTCCCCGCCACAGGCAGCCAATACGGTAGTGACAATTGCCACTAGGGCAAAAAGCAAAAATTTATTCCATTTCATTTTATAGTTCCTCCTATTTTGCTGTAGTTTGAATGCCCCATTTACGCAGTACCGAGCGTTCGAGGCGGACAAAGACAAAATTATCGATGATCGTGCCGATGACACCGATGATGATCATGATGCTGAATACTAAATCCATCGCCTGCAGGGAACGCCCCATGTCCAGCAATGTCCCTAGGCCCCCGCTGCCGCCAAGCAGCTCGCCGGCAAGTACGGCGCGCCATGCCAACGCCCAGGCGACGCGCAGGCCGGCAATCAGCTGTGGCACAGTGGCCGGCAGGATGACGGTCCGGAACAAATGGAAGCCTGTAGAGCCCATCGTCCGTGCTACGCGGATGTGTAGGGGGGAGACGCTTTTGAATGCCGCACTGGAGGTGACGGTCAAGGACAGCGTGGCTCCCAATATGATGATAAAGATGACGGATTCTACGCCAAGACCGAACCATAGCAGCGCAAGTGGAAACCAGACGATGTTCGGAATGGACTGCAGTGTTGACAGGAAGAATCCCAATGTATCATCGATAAGCTTTGATTTATAGATGAAGAAACCGAGCATCAATCCAAGCACGACGGCGATTGAAAAGCCGACCAGCAGCCGTCCGAGCGAGGAAGCCGTTGCATCGACCAGGCGACCGCTTACGATGCCGTCGATCAAGGTGCCGATTACTGTGACCCCGCCTGTTTCATTCGGAATGATGAGCGGCGGCCACATGAAGGCGGGGAAGACTTCAAATTTAGATATCGCTTCCCATATCGCTATAAGAATCGCCACGAAGACGATCCTTCTTAAGATCGTAATCACTACCGAACTCCTCCTTTAATACCTTTTCCATTTCTTGCTCCAGTTCTGTCAAAATACGATTTTCTAGATGGACCAACAGGCTGTCCGGTGCAGTACGCGGACGGGCGGCCTTTACTTCGAACATATTTTTGATGCCGCCAGGACGAGTTTTCATCAGCAGGATACGATCGGAAAGGACGACCGCCTCGCGGATATTATGTGTGACGAAGATGATCGTCTTCTTCGTCTCATGCCATAATTCTTCCAGTTCCTTGTGAAGGACCATGCGCGTCTGTTCATCAAGTGCAGCGAATGGTTCATCCATCAGTAAAATTTCCGGGTCCATGACAAGTGCCCGCGCTATGGCGACACGCTGCTTCATCCCACCTGACAATTCATGCGGCTGTGCATGGGCGAACTTGCCAAGATGCACTTTCTGCAGCCACTTCATTGCACGCTCCTTTGCTTCCTCTTTCGGCACCTTTTTAATCAACAGACCATACATGACGTTGTCTAGTACGCTCAGCCAGGGAAAGAGGCCTGATTCCTGGAAAACGACGATGCGGTCATTTCCTGGCCCCGTAATGGGTTTGCCGTTTACCGTTATTTCACCGGAAGTCTGCTTATCTAAACCTGCCACGATGTTCAGCAGGGTCGATTTGCCACATCCCGATGGACCAAGCAGGGAGATGAATTCCCCATGCTGTATATCCAAGGTGATGTTATCCAAAGCAACGGTCTGCTTGTTGTCTTTACCTGTAAATGATTTATGGATGTCCCGTAGGACGATGTGTGGCTGTGTGATAACGAACCCCTCCTAAATCTTATAAAACCTATTAAGTTAATATGTTTTTCGTAACTCTGATTTTATGGAATGTTTTCCCGTTTTTCCGTCACATATGTGACAAAATAATAAGAAATTTTTTATAATTTGTATATGGAGGGATTCTATGCAGCTGAGTGAGCTTGAAGCGTATGTAAAAACCAATGGCAGGAAGATGACATTCGAGAAGCATGCAATGATTTTTAAAAACGGAGAAAGGACCGGAATGCTCTATTTGTTGATGGATGGTTGGGCGAAGATTGCACAGGAAGGGAAGGATGGGCAGGCAATTACATTATCCTTACGAAGAAGCGGCGACCTGTTTGGGCTTGTGGAAATCATGGCGGGGCAAACTGTCAGGAGCCGCACTGCATACAGCCTCACGAATTGTACCGTATATGCCTTGCCG
>JAZUQF010000023.1:0-6400 GCA_045605545.1 Lysinibacillus sp. | reverse complement strand
ACTCGATTTTGGCTGTATAGAATGTGACCGGCCCGTTTCCTGATGCCTTCGCCTCATTCAAGGCGTATTGCGCACATTTAATGATTCTTTTCGGACTTCTCGTGTCGGCAGGGTAGATTGCCGCCCCCGCATGGAATTTCATGTGCAGGGAATGATGCTTCAGCTGGATGGGGATTTCCAGTCTTTCACGCATGCTTTGACAGATGCGCTCCACCTCATCCGCACTTCCCCCGGCTACATAAACGATGAACTGGTTTTTCGCAAACTTTACAAGAAGGCCGTCTCCTCCGAGTACACAGCTGAACCGGCCGGCCAATGTTCTAAGCAGGTCGTTTGTCTGCTTCTGCCCGAACGAAATTTCAATCGTTTCCAACCGTTCCACTTCCAATAGCAGGACAGCCAGCTCCTTTTTCGAACCGGCAATATCTTTCTCCAACCGTTCTTCCAAATATCGATGATTCGGCAGGCCTGACACCTCATCGTAATAAGCCATCTTCTGCATGCGCATTTCCGAAATCTCCAGCCTTTTGTACGGACGCTCCACCGAAGCATAGTAGATGCCGTAGAACAGGGTGAAGAAGGCGCATACCTGGCTCAGTTCCCCTATAAAATAGTAGGCGTCCTTATAGGAGGCGGATATGCCAAACAGCACATTGCCGATTAGAAAGTAAGAAGTCGCAATCAAGAATAGGAAATTCTTTTTCCGGGACCATTTGAAGTTGCCAATCAATAGCAGCAGCAATACCGACTGGACGACAATCGCCGTCGTCTGCAGCATCAGCTTCAGATTGAACCGCTCGGATAATTCTTGAATAACAGGTGCCTGCCAAAAGCAGCACAGGACGAACATGATGGCAATGGCGATGGATGACGAAAACACCCATTTTCGGTAGTTGAAGTCGATTTCGCGCGGGCGGATTGAAAAGATGACGATCATCCCGAGTGGCAGCAGGTTATGGTCATCATATCAAACAGGTCGGCAAACAGCCCATACCCGTAGTAAGGGTGGCTCGGCATCCCCTCCATTGTGACGAGGTGGACGACCTGAAATACACTAATCGTAAAAAACAGTGCGCCCATATGTACATTCTTAATATCCAGGTTGAAGCGGGTCGAAAACCAGATTTGAATGCCGACGGAAATGATGGCCACCAGCAGGAACATCTGGATGATGATCTTTACTGTCATCAAACTGCTGTCGCCCACCGCCTCGTAAACGGCGTCATAATTCAGAAAGGCAAGCATCATCAAGGCATTGACCAGCAGGAAAGTCCGTATATGACGGAAGACGAACCCCTTCTCCTCCGTTCTGCCCATATCGCACCCCTCCATTTTCAGATTATTCTTTCTTCATGATATAACGAAAATAGAGAGGCGTATATATTTTTCTTGTTTTTTACAATTCCAGTTGATATAAATCCAAATCAAGCCATCTGTCGAATTTGTAGCCCACTTTTTCAAGTGTCCCTTTATAGTCGAAGCCCAGCTTTTCATGCATGCGCTTGCTGCCCTCATTGCTTGCATCGATACAGGCAATCATCGTTTTATATTGCCGGCTTTTAGCTTCCTCGATCAACTGGACCATCAACGCCTTCGCGATGCCGCGCCGCTGGAAGTCCTCGTGGATGTAGACGGAATTTTCAATTGTGTACTGATAGGCAATATGGGGACGGAATTTGCCGTATGTAGCGTAGCCCGCCACTTTCCCGTCCACCTCATAGACGAGCACCGGCTCGCCGGCTTCCAGCTTCCCCTCAAGCCAAGACATGCGTTCCTCATATGTCTGTTCCTCATATAAATAGATGGCCGTACTATGGCGGATGTTATAATTGAAAATTTCCAATATAACCTCTACATCTTCGCGATTTGCCTGTCTAATCATCACTTTTCCCCCTCATGATTGAAAAAACTCCTGCGAAAAAGCAGGAGTGGTGATTCTATTATACATTAAAATATCTTGCATCTGGATGGGCAAAGACGATGGCGGAGACGCTCGCTTCCGGCTCCATCATGAAGCCTTCCGTCAGCTGGACACCGATATCTTCCGGTTTCAGCAGCTTGAACAGCTTCTCCTGATCTTCGAGGTTCGGACAGGCCGGATAGCCGAAACTGAAGCGCTGCCCCTGGTATTTCGCCGCAAAGCGGTCGCGCATCGTAAAGTCCACCCCGTCCGGGAAGCCCCACTGGTCGCGGATTTCCTGATGGATGCGTTCTGCAAAGCCCTCGGCAAGCTCCAGTGCCGTCGCCTGCAGGGCATGGCTCTCCAGGAACTTGCCATCTTCCTTCAGCGCACGTGCCTGTTCCGAAACGCCATGGCCCGCCGTCACCACCATCAATGCGATGTAGTCCATCTCGCCGGATTCCTTTGTTTTCAGGAAGTCCGCCAGACATAGATGCGGTGCCTTTTCCTGGCGCGGGAAGGTGAAGCGTTCGATTTCCGTTACACCGTCCTCCGCATAGACGACGACATCATCTCCATCCGCCTGCGCCTTGAAGAATTGATACATGCCGGATGGCTTTAACGTCTGGTCGTTCAAGTAGCCGTCGACAAGCTCCTTCAGCTGTACCGCACGCTCCTCGCCCTCGGCAATCGCCTTTTCCACATTCGCCTTGAAGCCGAGGTGATGGCCGATCAATGTACGCATGTTGACATAAGGATATAAATGGGATACCGCATAGTCGCGCTTCACATGACGTACGAGGTCCCTCGGTTCAAAGACAGGGGCGTCCGCCACTGTCCGCACCGGCTTCTCCGCTTCGGCGACCGGACGCTGCGCACGCTTGCTGTCCGCCTCCAGCCGTTTTTCGATGGAGGCCTTCAGCTCCTCCTCCAGCTTCATCCGTTCGACCGGATTGACCAGGCGGTTCGCCACTTCCAGCCCTTCCATCGCATCCTTCGAGTAAATGACAGGGCCATCATAGTTCTGTGCAATCTTCGTTTCCGTAAAGCGGCGGGAAAGGGCAGCGCCCCCCACTAGAATCGGTATATTGATGTCCGCTTCCTTGAAGTCCTGCGCAGTCAGCACCATCTGTTGGGCGGATTTGACGAGCAGGCCGGACAATCCTACAAAATCGGGCTTTTCCCGACGGATGGCCTCGATCAAGTCTGCCGGGGTTACCTTGATGCCTAAATCAACCACTTTGAAGCCATTGTTCGAAAGGATGATATCAACAAGATTCTTCCCGATATCATGCACATCACCCTTGACCGTAGCAAGCACCATCTTTCCTTTGCTTGCGGATTCATCCGATTTCTCCATGAACTGCTCGAGATGCGCCACCGCCGCCTTCATGACACCGGCGGATTGCAGTACTTCTGCAACAATCAGCTGATTGTCATTGAACAGGCGTCCCACCTCCGCCATTCCTTCCATCAGCGGTCCATTGATAATTGCAAGCGGGGTATCGTACAGTTCCAGCGCTTGATTCAAATCATCAATGAGGCCTTCCTTCGTCCCCTCCAATATGTAGTAGGCCAGGCGCCCCTCTACCGTTTCGGGCAATGATACAGCTGTTTTTTCTTTCTTTTTATCACGGTAGAATTCTGTAAAGTCCGCCAACGTCTGGTCGTTCGTATGGAAGATCAGGTCGTTCGCCAGCTTGATTTCCTCTTCCGGAATCGAGGCATAGCGTTCCAACTTCTCCGTATTGACGATCGCGTAGTCGAGGCCCGCCAGTGTACAGTGGTATAGATAAACTGCATTCAGCACCTCGCGACCGACCGGCGGCAAGCCGAATGAAATATTGCTTACTCCAAGCACCGTCAATGTACGAGGAAGCTTTTCCTTGATCAGGCGTATTCCCTCAATCGTCTCCTCTGCCGCACCGATGTACTGCTCATCGCCTGTACCGACCGGGAACATGAGCGGGTCGAAGATGATGTCCTCTGGAGCCAGCCCCCATTTCTCCGTCAGCAATTGATAGGAGCGCGCGGCGATTTCCAATTTCCGTTCGCGTGTGACCGCCATGCCTGCTTCATCGATTGTGCCGACAACCACGGATGCACCATATTTTTTCACAAGCGGCATGACGGCATCGAACCGCTCTTCTCCGTCCTCCAGGTTGATGGAGTTGATGATTGCCTTCCCCTGGCAGAACTTCAACGCCTCTTCCATCACCTTTTCGTCCGTCGAGTCGATGACGATCGGCACCTTCACCTTCTTGACGACTTCCGGCATGAAGTTGCGCATGTCCTCCACTTCATCGCGGTCCGGGTTCGCCAGACAGATGTCCACTACATGGGCACCATTCTTCACCTGCGCCCGCGCGATTTCAGCAGCCTCCTCGAACTTGCCGTCGATGATCAATTGCTTGAATTTGCGGGAACCAATGACATTCGTGCGCTCCCCGATGAAGAGTGGGCGCATCGAATCGTCATACTGCAGCGGCTCGATGCCCGATACGACATGGCCATGCGTCTGCTCCGGACGCTTGCGTGGCTTGTAGCCCGCCACTGCTTCCCGGATGGCCGCAATATGGGCAGGCGTCGTCCCGCAGCAGCCTCCCACGATATTCAGCCAGCCTTTTTCCGCAAAGCCCCGCAGCTTCTTTGAAAGCGAATCCGGCGTCTCGTGGTAGCAGCCCTCCTCATCCGGAAGGCCGGCATTCGGATAGCAGCTGACATAGCTTGTCGCAAGATCCGCTAATGAGCGGATATGGTCCGTCATGAACTCCGGGCCCGTGGCGCAGTTCAGGCCGACCGATAATGGATTGATATGTTCAATCGAAATATAGAATGCCTCAATCGACTGGCCGGCAAGCGTCGTCCCCATCGGTTCAATCGTACCTGAAATCATGACAGGCAGCTCGGTGCCCAGTTCATCGAACGCTCGCTTGATGCCGATCGTCGCCGCCTTTACGTTCAGCATGTCCTGGCTCGTCTCCAGCAGCACAAGATCCGCGCCCGCCTTGATGAGGGCATGCGCCTGCTGATAGAAGTTCTCCTCCAGCTCCTCGAATGTGATGCCTCCTGTCACGGAAAGCGTCTTCGTCGTCGGACCCATGGCACCGGCAACGAATCGCGGCCATTCCGGCGTCGAGAGCTCCGTTGCCGCCTCCTTCGCCAGCTCCACGGCACGGGTATTGATTTCATCCGCCTTGTGCCCGAGCGCATATTCATTCAGTACGAGCGGGGTGCCGCCGAATGTATTGGTGCAGATGATATCAGCCCCTGCTTCGAGATAGGCGCGATGCACCTTCTTAATGACATCAGGGCGCGTCAGTACCAGATTTTCATTACAGCCATCGAGTTCTTCCCCACCGAAGTCCTCCGGTGTCAGATTTTCGTTCTGGAGCATCGTCCCCATCGCACCATCGATGATTAGTATGCGCTTTTCAAGTTGTTCATAGATTGGGTGGTTAAGCATTCGTCTGTACTCCTTTATACTGTGCATCCAGTTCTTTTACATAATCCATCAGCTGCAGCGTCATGTCGTACCGCAGGAATGGGGTGATCAAATAAATTCCATTGAAATATTGGCAGGCGGTGTCGAGTAGCTCCTTCGCAATGGCTACGCCTTCTGCAGCTGCCCTCTCCTTATCGTCGCCGCACGCCTCCATGCGGGCCAGCACCTCATCCGACAGCTTGATGCCGGGAACCTCATGATGCAGGAACTCCGCACTTCTGAACGATGTCAGCGGCATGATGCCGATATAGATCGGCGCCTCCAGATGCTTCGTCGCCTCGTAGATTTCGATGATTTTTTCCTTTGAGTAGACGGGCTGTGAGATGAAGTAGTCGCAGCCATGCTCCAGCTTCTTCTCAAGGCGCGCCACGGCACGCTCCACTACCCGCACGTTCGGGTTGAACGCTCCCGCCACCGAGAAGTTCGCCTGCTTGCGGAGCGGCTTCCCGGAGAAGGAAATGCCCTCATTCAGCTGCTTGATGAGGCTCATCAGCTCCATGGAGGAAACATCGTACACGCTCGTCGCCCCTGGGAAGTCGCCCACTTTGGTCGGGTCGCCCGTCACGACGAGAATGTCATGCAGCTCAAGCGCATCCAGCCCCATCAGGTGGGACTGGAGGCCGATCAGGTTGCGGTCCCGGCAAGTAATATGCGGCAGGGCGCGCACGCCCTCCTGCATCAGGATTGATGCCATGGCAATATTGCTGATGCGTGGCGATGCCAGCGAATTATCCGCCATCATGATGATGTCGGCCCCATTTTCATATAACTCCTTCGCCCCTTTTACAAAGCCGTCGATTTCCAGATGGCGCGGGGTATCCAGCTCGACGATCACCGAGCGTTCGCGTCTTGCCTTGACATGCAGCGGCTCGTGCTTCGGCGGTTCCGGCACACGGACGAATACAGTCGTTGCCGGCTTCGGCTCCTTCTCCAGGAGCGGCTTGAGCTTCGCCAGGCGCTTTTTCGCAGCCTCAATATGCTTGGGCGTCGTACCG
>JAZUQF010000022.1:0-3049 GCA_045605545.1 Lysinibacillus sp. | reverse complement strand
TCCTTTACCCTGTTTAACTGCTTTTTATCGTATTTCAACTAATTTCTCATACGCTGTACAAAGTTAGACACACATTTCCATGAGAAAGGATTAACATAACAAAAAATTAAAGAGTGTAATCTTCCATAATCTCGACAACCTCAATTTCCCCATCAATCAAAAGTTCCGGCAACTCATTTTTCACATTCCCTCGCCAATAGTCCCGGGCTTGTTTCATTTTCCGGGCGAATGAAACGCCGTCTTCCTTTGGCAAAAGATTGCCATCCCCTTCAAAAGAATTCCCCTTCACTCGAAGTTTTACAATCTGCAAGACATCACGGTTATAGGAAGTGAATACCTCCTTCCATTTGAGCACGTCTTCATAGCTTTTCGTCGCATATAAACAAGACAATCTGGAAGGGTATTGCGGAAATTCCTGCAACCTGACCATTTCAACAATCAATTCCCTAATCGCTCTTATTGATTGATTTGCATATGTAAATGCATGCTCTCTGGACGCAGAGGAGGCCGGCATATCGCTTCAAAATAAACACAAAGAAATCCCCTTTATTTCTAAATGAGTTTTCACTTTGTGGATATGTCACATAGTCATAATCCTTCATTACATGCGTTTTATTTCCTAGCAAGAACAGCTTGCCGTTCTAAGCTGTATTTATTGGACAAAATATGCTTGGCGGCTGCATAACCGAATGCCATGGTCGGACCCAAAGTGGAACCTGCACCTGGATACGTCCTCCCCATAACTGAAGCTGTAGAGTTGCCTGTTGCATATAGACCTTTTATCGGCTTTCCATTTTTTAATACCTGTCCGTGGACATTGGTTATAAAACCGCCTTTTGTTCCTAAATCACCTGGATATACTTTAATCGCCCAGAATGGCGCCTTTTCTATTTTGCCTAGGTTAGGATTTTTGTAGGTCGGATCACCATAATAATTATCGTATGCAGAATCCCCTCGACCAAAATCTTCATCTTTATGATGATCAACAAAGTGATTAAAGCGTCTAAATGTTTCTTTTAGATTATCAACCGGTATTCTGCACTGCTGAGCTAAATCCGCTACATCTCTAGCTTTCAGTATAAACCCTTCCTCAATTAATGACTTCGGCGTTATATAGGGCATAATTGTATGAATCATAAAGCGTTTACGGTGCCGTGCATCAAGAATCATCCATGAATGCTTCTCTTGGCGGTCTTTATTCCGTTCAAGCATCGCATGCCCCGCATCTATATAGGATGCAGATTCATTAAAATAGCGATGGCCGTCTTGGTCAACAATGATGGTATGTGGTACCGAACGTTCTGAAAGTAAAAACAGTCTCGTTCCATCTTTCTTTACTGCTGACGGTCCCCACCAAGCATCATCCAATAAAGCCATATCCGCTTCTAATGCCATACCGCTTAAAATGGCATCCCCCGTATTATGCGGATTAGCACTGGACCATTGCGTGCCCACCTGGTGATACTGTGCGCGCATCTTTTCATTGTGTGAAAAACCGCCCGCCGCAACGATGATTGCGTCTGCAAAAAGCTCCATTTCCTGCCCATTTCGCTCAACCCGTATCCCTTTCACTTCTTCCCCTTCTACAATGAAAGATGTAAATGGTGTCTCCAGCCATACTTCAACACCGTACTTTAAAGCGATAAACATCAAATGGGCAATCAACGTCTGTCCATTTGAAAGATACTTTTTCCCCGTTACCATCCATGGTAATGAACGAAGGAAAATCTTCGAAACCATCATTAAATCACTCATACGACGAAGCATTTTCGGCAAGTGTCCTACTTCCCCTGAATGAATCGGAAATGGAGTTGAAATCCCCATATCGTGTATTTTCCCGGCCCATTCGCCCAACTTCTTCAGTTCAAAAAAGCTTGCATCGATTGAACGTCCTCCCGTTTTCCCACCTGGCAGTTCCGGGTAATAATCGGGATAATGACGTGCCGGCACCCATTCCACTCCTTCGTCGGCCATTTCTTCCATTGCTTCATTCACGTTTTTTATATACGCTTTTTTGCGCTCCGTTGAGCACCAACTACCTTCATTACCGATACAGCCCTCCATATATTGAAGTCCTTCTTCAAAGCTATCGGCTAATCCCAATTCCTTTGAAAATCTACTATTTGGAGCCCATACCGTCCCCCCGCTCATGGCACTGGATCCACCAAACTGATGCCGTTTTTCAACAACGAGGACACGCAAACCATTCTTTGCCGCTTTAAAGGCTGCTGTTAATCCACCTGCTCCTGAACCAATGACAATCACATCAAATTTCACCATAATCACCTCATGGAATAGAAATTTTTAGACTTTTCGATTAAAATAATTGTAATCTTTCTTCAATTTTTTAACAAACGACACTTTGAAGCGAAATGTCGGTGGAGGTGACTTGAAATGAAAGTAAAAATCCAACAAGCTTTCATTCACTTATTGGAAACCTGCCCATTACATGAAATTACCATCAAACAAATTGCAGCTGCCGCAGGGATACATCGGGCAACGTTTTATGTTTATTTCAGCAGCCGGGATGAACTGTATGAAACATTGGTCGAGGATTTATTATTCGATTTAGAGAAAGCGATTCAGCCTGCCCCCACCTTAACGTTCGAGGAAATTAAGCAGCTTTATATACAGAAGGGTGCCCCACTGGCAGAAGCAATGCTATTCCTTAAACACATTCAACAAAATCAATCTCTCTATCAAATTCTTTTAAAAGATATCTATTTCCAACAGCGTTTTTCAAAAGTAATTTCTGATAGCATTTTGCAGGGAAATATATTGCCAGACCTCTATACTCAACATATGGCATACGGGGCAATCGGTCTTGTGATGGCTTGGCTCCAATTTCCCGAAAAGTATAGTCAATATGCGATCGCACAATATTTAACTCGGACGATTGTACATTCCATACTAGATTTTCAACTTGAAATGACGAACAGCAATAGTTAATTAACCGAACCTTCTTTACTGTTTACGATTATACTACTCTGTTCTATGTAACTTAACCATTACTTAAAATACATTCCTCTCATTCAACATGAAAACATTT
>JAZUQF010000021.1:0-6324 GCA_045605545.1 Lysinibacillus sp. | reverse complement strand
CGTCGTGCGTTTTCTGCATTCGGATGAAGAAGGTTCCCCTCCTTGCCGAGCAGCGTCATCGTAGAAGTGACGACATGCTCACGAATCGAGTCGATTGGCGGATTCGTCACCTGTGCGAACAACTGCTTAAAGTAGTTGAACAGCGACTGCGGACGGTCCGACAGCACGGCAAGCGGCGTATCGTTCCCCATGGAGCCAAGCGGGTCTTTCCCTTCCTTCGCCAGCGGAACAATATATTTCTGTACATCTTCAAATGTATAGCCGTAGATTTTTTGTCGAAGCGTCAGGTCGTTAACCGTGACGGCTTCTTCCTTCTCCGCTTCCATCTTCACCATATTTTCTTCCAGCCACTGCTGGTAAGGCTCCTGTGCCACCATCTCCGCCTTCAATTCTTCATCAGAAATGATTTTGCCCTGCTCAAGGTCGATGAGCAGCATACGTCCTGGGCTCAGGCGGTCCTTCATCACTACGTCTTCCTCCGGTACATCCACAACCCCTGTTTCCGAGGAGAAGATGACATGGTCATCCTTCGTCACATATAGGCGGCCCGGACGCAATCCATTCCGGTCCAGGATGGCACCAATCTGTTTGCCGTCCGTGAAGCAGATGGCAGTAGGGCCATCCCACGGCTCCATCAGACTCGCATGATATTGATAGAATGCCCGGCGCCCTTTGTCGATGCGCGGGTTTTCCGTCCATGGCTCCGGAATCAGCATCATCGCTGCATGGGCCGGTGTCCGCCCTGCCAATACGAAGAACTCGAAGGCATTGTCGAGCATGGATGAATCGGACCCTGTCGTATCGATGATCGGCAAGAGCTTTTGCAGGTCATCACCGAACGCTTCCGAGACGAACTGCTGCTCACGTGCACGCATCCAGTTGATGTTGCCGCGCAGTGTATTGATTTCCCCGTTATGGATGATGTAGCGGTTTGGATGCGCCCGCTTCCATGATGGGAATGTATTCGTCGAATAGCGTGAGTGTACCAGTGCAAATGCCGATACGAAGCTCTCATCCTGCAGGTCCTGATAGAAGTCGCTCACTTCTTCAGGCGCCAACAGCCCTTTGAACACCATCGTCTGGCTCGACAAGCTCGGGCAGTAGAATTCATACCCCTGTGTAGCCGCCCAGTGCTCCAACTGCTTGCGAATCAAGTAAAGCTTCCTTTCGAATGCCAAACGATCATCAGCTTGCTTGCGGATGAATACCTGGCGCACAATCGGTGCAGAGGATTTTGCCGCCTCGCTCAGATTCTTTTTGTTCGTCGGCACCCAGCGCCAGCCAATCAACGTCTGTCCCTCTTCTTCAATAAGTTCATTCATTTTTGCTTCAATCGCCACGCGCTCTTCTTCCTTATTGGTGAAGAACAGCTGCCCGACTCCATATTCGCCGTTTTGCGGCAAGTTTAGTTCCGTACAATTCAACTTGAAAAATGCGTCCGGGATTTGTACCATGATGCCTGCCCCATCGCCTGTCTTACCGTCTCCCCCACGTCCTGCACGGTGCTCTAGGCGACATAACATTTCCAGACCGTTCTTCACGATTTCATGTGATGGCCGTCCTTTGAAATTTGCATACATCCCAATTCCACAGGCATCGTGCTCGAAGTCCGGTGAATAAAGGCCCTGCGCTTTTGGATATTTATGAAAAGTCATGTAAATTCCCCCCAAATCTTTCAATTACGTATTTACATTTTAAAGTTTTCGAAATAATATAAACAATATATAGTTTGGATAGAATCAATCTAATAATGAGATGGATGGGGTGAGAACGTTGGAACTACGCCAATTACGCTACTTTATCGAGGTGGCAGAACGCGAGCATATTTCTGAAGCAGCGGAGCATCTTCACGTCGCGCAGTCAGCTATCAGTCGGCAGATTGCCAACCTGGAGGAGGAGCTGGGGACGCCGCTTTTCGAAAGAATCGGCCGTAATGTAAAGCTTACGCCGATTGGTAAAATATTCTTGGAGCACACAATTACCGCGTTGAAGGCAATTGACTTTGCAGCAAAGCAGGTCGAGGAGTACCTGGATCCTGCAAAGGGGACGATAAAAATCGGTTTCCCGACCAGCCTGGCAAGCTACGTGCTGCCGACCGTCATCTCCGCCTTTAAAAAAGAGTATCCCGATGTATCCTTCCACCTGCGTCAGGGAACCTATAAATTCCTGATTGATGCCGTGAAGAACAGGGAATTGAATCTGGCCTTTTTAGGACCCCTCCCGCCAAAGGACGAAGCAATCAATACGACCATCCTTTTCAGTGAAAACATCCATGCGCTGCTTCCTGCCAACCATCCTCTTGCTAAAAATGAAAATATCAATCTAGTCGATCTGCGAAAGGAAAATTTCGTACTCTTTCCAGAGGGCTACATCCTGCATAAGGTCGCTGTGGAAGCATGCAGGTCCGCAGGCTTTGTACCGGCCATTACGTCCGAAGGGGAAGATATGGACGCCTTGAAGGGGCTTGTAGCGGCAGGCATCGGTGTGACGCTGCTTCCCGAAAGCTCCCTGTACGATTCAACACCCCGCTTTACGGTAAAGATGCCCATTGCCATACCGGCAATCCGTCGTACCGTAGGAATCATTTCACCGACTACCCGGGAGCTCGCCGCATCAGAAAAGGTATTCCTGGATTTCGTCACGCACTTCTTCTCCCGTTTATCGCAGTTCCAGTAAAAATAATGGCCACTTCCTGTTGGAGGTGGCCTGTTTTATATGGGTGATTCGCTGGGATATAAGGCAATTTCGGATGGTTATCAGCGCTTTCCTAACCTTTATCAGCGAATTGCACGGCATGCGCAGAACAAAAGCGCTAAAGTGCTGGAGGGTCCTGACGAGTGTGCTTGCACATGTGGGAAGGAACCGAAGCGACCTCGAGGGGCTGGCGATTGATCCTAGACACTACTTTATCCACAAGGCAATATTTTTTAATTTCCTTAACAAATAAAAATACAGATTTCTCAATAAATCGAGAAATCTGTATGTTATCATTACCTCTTAATAACAACCTGTTTGCCGTTAATATCGAAGTCTTGGACCGCCTGTTTGCTTGCGATTTGGAAATCGCCTACAATGGTATGCTTTAAGGCAAAAGATGAAAGTGCAAATTTCAATGTTTCTGTAAGACTGTATGAATTGTTCAAACCAAAAAGCACTCCCGCAACGAAAGAATCACCTGTTCCGATTCGCTCAAGTACATTCACTTTAACTGGTCCAAGTATATGCTGTTCATTACTAGTCACAACTGCACAGCTTAATTTTTGCACGTTGTTCTCAAGTACTTCACGCTCTGTCGTAAAGAATGCTTCAAAACCATATTCTTGACAAAAATCTTTAAGAATCGCTAGTTTTTCATCTAGCGTCTCCACTTTTATCTGTTTACCGTGCAATTGATGAATTGTAAAAGCATCTAAATAGCTGCCGAAACAAACATTAACATAAGGTAAAATTTCTAAAAACGCTTCTCGCGCTTCTTCTATCCCCCAAATTTTTGTACGGTAATTAAAATCAAAGCTCACTTTTATATTCTTCTCATGTGCTAATTTAGCTAGTCTCAATGTTACTTCACGCGCTTGCTTACTAACGCCCATGCTAATGCCGCTTAGGTGAATCCATTTCACACCTTCAAGCATCTCTTCTAATTGATAATCATTAGGCGTTGCCTCAACAAACGCAGAGTTCTGACGATCATACGTAACTTCGGTCGGACGAATAGAATGTCCTTGCTCTACAAAATAAAGCCCCATTTTATGACCTTTTTGAATGGCAAAATCCGTATTTACACCATATTGACGCACTTGCATAATAGCCGCCAATCCTAGATTATTATTGGGCACACAAGTAGCAAAAGACGTTTTTTCCCCCCAATTGCTCAAAGCAACTGCAATATTCGCCTCAGAGCCGCCATAAACCATGTTTAGTTGACTAGCTTGAATAAGCAATTGGTTATTTGAAGGTGTTAAACGTAACAACATTTCTCCAAATAACAGTATTGATTTCATTTATTACACCATCTCTTTCAAAGTTATCGTAAAGAACGACTAGATCAAGAATCTAGCCGTTCTGCTAAAGGGTTTATATTAACACGTTGTCATTATGCTTTTTTGACTTTAATTAGTTCTTTATTTAACACGTATATTAACTCTTTAGTTAACAGGCCGTCTGCCAGAGTAGCCAACGTATCAATTGACATTCCTGATGTCATATCATACATTGGGTTGTTCTCTTCAGCTAGGCTTGCTAAATATTTATTCATTACTACTCTTGTCTCAGCGTTCTCAAATAGCTCCCCAATTGTGCAACGAGTTGAATAAACATCATCTGTGATTTCTAGCTCTTCAATTTCAATATCCCCTAGATCTTCAGGCATATCAAACCAGTTCGCTACAACACCACCCGTTTCTGATTCAGGACATACATAGCTTGGATTCGCTTCTTCCACTTTGTTGAAGAATGCAGTGTCTTCTAAATCACCACATACAGCCTTCACTGTGTTTAAGCCTGGTTGTAACGTTACATTTTCGAAAATAACGATATTATCTTCGCCTGTTTGAGTTGCAACTTCTGTACCATTCACATAAAGTGTTACTTCTTCACAGTTTGTATAAATTTTCACTTTGATTGATTCATCAGCACGATCTACATAACGTTTGCTTGTGATATGAAGTACTTTTTCATCTGACCAATTCGCTTTATACATGAAGAATGCATCTTTTTTGATTTTGCGGTCATATGTGATTAAGCCTTTGTTATTTCTTCCTTGAACGCCACCTTCATCACGGATGTTTGCTCCGAAGTCAAACATGTTCCATACATATGTTGACCATAGGTATGGGCGTTCAGAGAATGCTTTCCATACTTTTTCGTGATATAGTGCATGGTATTCTTCTGTATAGTCCTTCACTTTTGGATCATTTGTGTGGTATTGGATAATGCCTTCTGCACCATATTCAGAAATACCTAGACAAACGTTAGGATTTGTTGCATGGAATTGATCCATCCAAGGACCAAAATCTTCTGCTTCACCTTGATACCATCCATAATATTTATTATATCCAACGATATCTGTCATATAGTTATACTCATCATTATCCGGTACAAACATAACGTTTGCTTGTGTTGATAAACGAGTAGGATCTTCTTTTTTCGTTAATTCAGCTAGTTCTCTTACTACTTTTCTTACTTCAGGACGATTACCGCCAATTTGAATTTCGTTTTGTACGCCCCAGAACATAATTGATGGGTGGTTGAAGTTTTGTCTGATTAACTCGACCATTTGTTGTTTAGCATTAATTCCTTCTAATTCTGTTTTAGACATAACAGAAATGAATGGAATTTCAGCCCATACAACCATACCTTCTTGGTCACATAAATCATAGAAATATTGATCATGTTGATAGTGAGCTAAACGGATTGATGTTGCTCCAACTTCTTTAATCAATTCCATATCTTCTTTATGTTCTTTCTTTGTAATTGCCCATCCCATGTCTTTTCGGTCTTGGTGACGAGAAACACCGTTTAAACGAAGAGGCTGGCCATTAAGAATAAATCCTTTTTCTGGATCCACTTCAAAGTAGCGTACACCAAATGGAATAGACAGTTCGTCAATCATATCATTGAAGCTAGTTAAAGAAATTCTTGCTTCATACATGTATGCATTTTTTCTACCGTTCCAAAGTGTTGGGTTGTTAATAACAGCTGGCATTTCAACTGTTTGGTTTTCACCAGCGGCTAGCACAACTTCTTTCGCTGCATATGCAACCGTATTACCTTCAGCATCTAATAGATCTACCCATACACGTACTTTCTTCTCTTCTTCAAAATCATTTACTAATTTAGACTTGATTGTAAGGGATGCCTTCTCTTCGCTTACTTCGTCTTGTACAATATAAACACCTTGTGAACCGTAATCCATTAAATCAAAATGAACAGGATTAGCAATTACAAGATTCACATCACGATAAATTCCACCGAAGAATGTGAAGTCAGCCATTTGTGGATATACATCTTCAACAACTGTGTTGTCTACTTTAACTGCTAATGAGTTTGGTTTACCAAATTCAATCGCATCTGTAATATCGAAACGGAATGTAGAATAACCACCACGATGTTGTCCCATGTGTTGACCATTTACGTACACATCTGTCACACTATTACTTCCGTTGAATTCAATATATACTCTATTTCCAGATGCTAATGTGTCTACCGCGAATTCTTTACGGTACCAGCAAGCACCTTTATAAAAATCAAAGCCATTTGCTCCATCAATCGCATTCCATGTATGCGGAACATTTACATCTTCCCAATCACAATCGTTAAATACAG
>JAZUQF010000020.1:0-3097 GCA_045605545.1 Lysinibacillus sp. | reverse complement strand
CTCGGGATAGCCGGGGCAGGCCAGAAAGCGGCCGAACCGGCTGGATTTGTATACAAGATTCTTGCCGCAGTTGGGGCAAAGCTCGCTGGATACTTCGGGGGGAACCTTCAGGTGTGTGCCCTGAAGAGCCTCCTCCGCTTTCTCCAAAGAGATGGAATTGAATTCCTTGATGTCCGAACCGGCTGTGAAATTCTCACCGGAGCCCCGCAGGATGAGCACCTTGTTCTTTGGGTTTTCAAGTGTCATCAGGGCAATTTTCGCCAGCTGGTCCCACATGTTTGCAGTCAGAGCATTTTTCAACTGCGGACGGTGAATCGTGATGATGGCAAGACCGGCAGTTTCCTGGTAGATAATTTTTGCTTCTTCAGCTTCCAATCGAGTTGTACGTACTTGCATGATATATCCTCCTGTAAACGAATTCCCTTCATTATATACTACAATAATAATTACACCTATAATTAATTGAATATTCAAGTAAAAAGTTGCAAAGTGGTCCTATATTTTAAGGAGTGTAACAATACAGATATGATTTTATGCTTTAAAGAGCACATAGAAGAAAAGTTGAACGGAAATGTTTGACAAACTAATCATATTATCCGACAATATATTTTATAAATACCAAATCACACACGCTCCCAAACAATCCAACAACCAAATTATTCACGCAAAGTATTAAGGAGGTTTTTAAATGGACAACCATTTCGCTGAAGCATTTCGTGCATTCCTGCAGGGTTTGAACAAATCACAGCATACGGTGAAACAATATGTCAATGATGCAAAGCAGTTTGAGAAGTTTTTGGATGAGGAGTCGTATCGTGAAGACTTTCCCAATGGATTGAAAGCTTATATCAACCATTTGTATACCAGCTACAATACCTCCAATTCCATCAATCGAAAGCTTGCTGCATTGCGGTCGTATCTGGCATTTCTCTACAGCCGAAAATATATCAAGGCGTATGACGAAACATTGCTGGAACCTGTCGCCAAACAGAAGCCGAAACTATCCGCTCTGACCGAGAAAGAGCTGCAGCGTGTGCTCGACTGCTGGCATCAGATGTACAGAATCGCCGAGACGGAGGAAAATGCCTGGCTCGCCATGCGCAACCTAGCCATTACCTACACAATTGCGATGTTGGGAATCAAACCGGCTGAGCTCGTGAAAATGAAATGGTCCCATATTGATGAAGAGGAGATGATGATCAAAATCATGGAACGCTCCTCCTACCGCACATTGGAGCTTCCTGAAAATCTGCTCGCCATCCTCCATCAATATAAGCGGGAAACAGAAATCTTTTTCCCGCAGCTTGAGGGGATTGAGGATGTATGGCTCGGCGTCGGCAATAAGCTAGGCGAGCCGATTACCGTTAAAACTGTCGAGCGCGTCTTTCTCCAGCTGTCAAAGTTACTCGAGTTCAAGGTCACCTGTACCAATCTGCGCTATACGGTCATTGAAAGATATATGGAGCAGCAGGATGATGACGATCTATTCGCGAAATTCGGCTATGCACGAAAAGGCGTCCTGCTTGAAAGGCATAAACATCTACTAAAGGAGGAATAATAGCATGGACATCAGCTTAATGGAGGCATATATTATAGAAACATTGAAAGGGTACGGCATCTCTGCAGAAGAAGTGGAAAAGCGCATAGCAGAGCAAACACTCGGGGCATGGCAGGAGCAATTCAAATTCGATTTTTCCCTTTTGGAAAAAATGGAGCCAGGTGCAATCCGCGCTGCCTTTGCCGGGGAATACCGCGTAAAATTTGTGACAATCAACGGGTTGAAGAACCTGCTGCGCATGCGCTTTGATATTCAAGATATCCACTACAAGGAAGTGGAGAACGGACTGGTCAGTCTATCGGTTGATGAAACCATCGAGTTGAAAATCCGCAGCATGCTTTCTTCGAACTGGACAGTAACCCGTTCGGGAGATGACATTTCTATACTAGTCGAGGGGTAATATAATGAATTTATTACTGGCAGTCTTTATTTTTCTAATCGTCCTCACCATCTTATGGGCTGTTGCAAAAAGGCTCATCAAATTCGCAGTAATCATCTTCATTTTCTACATTTTGTATCAATGGACCATGAATATCATCGGTTGATGATTCGATAGCCTGCTATTTCTTCTATGGGATAGCAGGCTATATTTATCGAATTTCCTTTGCTTCATCCAGGGCACCAGTTCTTCATTACAATTTGCGTTCTGCAACGCCTCTCATCTAACTACGGGCAATGACACAATGACACAATGACACGCCTTGTTCCAGGTACTCTGCCTCCATCATTCTCCCAACGGTCAATATCTCGGCCATCGTTTTCTCTTCCATCACAAAGTAATCCCTCGATAGGGAAAGCAGCTACTCTTCCATCGATATTATTCATAACGTACACATTGACATTTCCACATCATCCTTTTACATATTTAACCTTATAGTATGTAATGAGCGGGTTTTCGTTCGGTATAATAGGAAACTCCCTCACGTTTGCCCTCAAAGGAGATGCATAAAGACGCACTGTTCAGGGTATAGAAAGAAGGAAACAGCTTTCATGCCCAATCTGATGTCCATTTCATATGTACTTTTTATGCAAAAAGGGCTGTGTTTTTATATCCTAAACTGATGAGAGAGGAGGGCTTTCCGTGAATGTAATGAACCTTGTCGGGCTACTGATTTCTTTCGTCCTGTTTGTCATCGGTATGCTTTTCTCACCGGAGCTTCCATTCCTTTATTTCTTTGGCATTCTTGGACTGGCCGGTACAGCTTACTTTGTCACACGTATTGTATCCGATCTTTATAGGAGCCTTAACCAATAGTGCAAAGGGCTGTTCAGGAGGCTGTAGCCATTCTGAACGGCTCTTTTTTGAATGCAGGAAGAGTGACTTGAACAGAAGTTAGGCATCTTCTTTTCCGGTATCAGGGCAGGGAGCTAAGGAAAACATTGTTTAGTGGTATCGGATAAGGGAAATGACAACTAAACAAACGGCAAAAGGAGAGATTCATACTATGACAAAAACTGTTGCAGAAGTGATATTAGAGCAACTTACCCACTACGGTGTCAAAAGGATATATGGGGTGACCGGAGATACGATCATCGGCC
>JAZUQF010000019.1:0-20725 GCA_045605545.1 Lysinibacillus sp. | reverse complement strand
GAAATGAACATCGAATGTACAAGATTCAGGGTGAAACCCGGAAAATCTGAAAAGGTTGATGCATGGCTTCAATTTTTAAACAATCATATGGACGATGTACTAGTCACCCTTGAAGGGGAAAAAATGTATGTGGAAACAATCTTCCGGGAAGTCCTGAACGGCGAGGAATACTTGTATTGGTACTCGGTGCAAGGAGTTGGCGGAATTGAGGTGGAGGAGTCTTCACATTAGATCGACAAGCAGCACCTTGCCTACTGGGAGGAATGCATCGATAAATCGTTCCAACCTGTCAACTTAAAAACAGAGGTGGTCATGATTCCGGATAAAGTGAAAGCTTCTATGGTCTAACGGGCGCCCCCCTGATGAAGAAAAGACTACCGGCATTCCTTAACAACAGGATTGCCGGTAGTCTAAAATCTATCTATCTCTTGCGGTTGCGTATCCGGTACAGGATGAACAGCAGGATGAACCATACCGGCGTCAACAATAGTGCCGTGCGCGTCGCTTCCGCATATAGCATGACACCGAGTAAAAACACGAAGAACGCGAGCACAACATAGTTGATGAACGGCGTGAACGGCGCCTTGAAGGTAGAAGCTTCATGCAAGGCACGGTTTCTGCGCTTGTAGATGATGTGGGAAATCAAAATGATGCTCCACACCCAGATGAAGCAGATGGCGCTGACCGTCGTGACAAGGCTGAATGCGTCATCCGGCATGAGCTTGCTCAGCAATGCCCCAACCGATACGACAATTGTCGATACAATTAATCCGTTCTGTGGTACGCTGCGTTTATTCAGCTTTGCAAATTTTTCGTTCGCCTGTTTGTTGCGTCCCAGATTGAACAGCATCCGGCTTGTCGAGAACATGCCGGAATTACCCGCCGATGCCGCAGATGTCATGACGACAAAGTTGATGACGCCTGCAGCAATCGGAATGCCTGCCAGGGCGAATACTTGAACGAACGGGCTGCTCGAAGCATCCATTGTATGCCACGGGTTGATGGCCAGTATGACGAACAACGCCCCTACGTAGAACAGCAGGATGCGGACTGGAATCTTGTTGATGGCAGAAGGAATGTTCTTCTTCGGATCAGCCGTTTCGGCCGCCGTCACCCCGACAAGCTCCACTCCGACAAAGGCGAATACCACCATTTGGAATGCCAATAGGAACCCACCGACACCATTCGGGAACAGGCCTCCATGCGCCCATAGATTGGACACGCTCGCCTGCCCTGCCCCCGTCTGGATACCTGCCAAAATCATGAATGCACCTATGGCAATCATGGCTACAATCGTCACGATTTTAATGATGGAAAACCAGAACTCCAGCTCCCCGAACAACTTCACCGTCAGCAGGTTCAAAACAAGCAATATGACGAGGCAGATGAGCGCCGGTACCCACTGTGGCACGTCAAACCAGTACTGCGCGTAGATGCCTACCGCAATGATGTCCGCCATCGCCGTCATGATCCAGCAGAACCAGTATGTCCAGCCCGTCACATACCCCGCCCACGGCCCGATATATTCCGTCGCAAAGTCCGTGAAGGTCGCGTAGCCAGTATTCGATAACAGTAATTCACCGAGTGCACGCATGACAAAAAACAGCGCAATCCCCACAATCAAATAGGCGAAGATGATACTCGGTCCAGCAAGTGCAATCGCCTTCCCCGAGCCCAAAAACAGCCCCGTGCCAATCGTACCGCCGATTGCAATCAGCTGTACGTGGCGATTTTTTAATTCTCGCTTAAGTTCCATGATGATGCCTCCAAGAAGTCACACGATGATGACAAAATTTCCTGAGTAGCCGCCAGGACAAGGCCGGAGAAGCGAAACTTCCCCCGCCACACCCAAAAGGCTGCGACAGAATTCCTCTTGAAACAACACATTTCGCGAGTTCACTTACGGATTTCAAAAGAAAGCTAGGGTCGGGTAATTCATCATACACGACATGTCTAGGTAATATATTTCTATTAAAAATGTTACTTTTGAACCTATGACATTTTATTTCTTCCAAAAATAAAAGAGACTAGTGGCAAATAGCACTAGTCTCATTAAACGTAAGAATAACAAAAAACTTTCCCATGTTAAAGTGAAAAGATGATAATGACATAAATTCGTCATTTTTCGTCAACATGTAAGTCAATCAGCTAAAAATAGCTTGCTTTATTACCCTTCTGTCCTTTTGCCTGAGATAGTGAACCCTTCGGCGACGCTTGATGCGTTCTCTCCAGAAAATGCTCCTGCTGTAGTGTCATCCACAGCATTCAACGCGTTGTCTATACCTGCCTGCCAGCAGGCGAATGTATTATTTCAAGATAATTTCAATGCTAACACCGCCCCGTTCGATTGACAAGAAATTGTTTTTTCAAAATAGTTAGAACTCAGGGTTATTTTTCATAACTTACAAAACCGTGTAAGGAAATTAGCGAAAATAGGAAAAACTGAAGAAACCTCAGCCGGGCAGGATGATGAGGAAGACACCATCAAAAAATCGTCCACTCCAGGCAAAAATCCTTTAGCCTGCTGCTTACCAGGCGCTTCCCCTCCTAACGGAATCTACATGATATTTTCGCGTAGCAAAACTCGAACAGATAGGCTACAATGAACGAGGTTCGTCTGTTCCTTGTGAATCTGCCTGCTTCCTTTTTGCAAAGGGAGGATTTGACTTGCGTGCTTTTGCGTACATCGAGAGCCACTTCACATAACCGGCTAGATTGAACTGTTTTATATAATTCCTACTATATGGAGGGATAGCATGCGCTTGTGGCATCACGAAATGATTGATTTGCTCCCCAAATCCCAGCTACTGGCCCAGTGGCGGGAGTTGAACAGCGTCTTCGCAAAAGAGGACCGTCATATCCTGATCAACTATATTTATGAGTATCCAAAGGAACATCTTTTTGCCTATACAACCCTTGTATTGGAGGAGATGCAATCCAGGGGGTTCAACATTCGAACGGTAGATAAGATGGACCGTTATTTTGCCGATATCGATAGGCAGCCGTTCACCGAAAATCCGTTTCCCCTGCATCATAATGATGAATACTTCGAGATCTGTTATTTTAATTTAAAAGAAAAGTTCCTGCGTGGACAAAAGGATTTCGATAAGGAGCGCTTCGGAAAGCTGGTGGACCGCTACAAGACTATTCAAGCACGACAAGACATGGTATGATGAACCTTTGGGACAGACGTGCGTCGTTATGTATGAATATATTTTTTTGGAGTTGATTTGATTTGTTAGATGCAATCATTATGCCGATGATTGAGTTTTTTAAGGGATTAGGCTACTTCGGTGTCGGCCTTGCCCTGTGCTTTGAATTCATCCCTGCAGAAGTCGTGCTTCCGCTTGCGGGCTACTGGGTTTCACAAGGGGAATACAATTATTATCTAATGGTGCTCGTCGGGACAATCGGGGGAACGATTGGTCCGCTTACGCTGTATGCGCTCGGCCGTTACGGCGGACGCCCCCTTGCAGTTAAGTATGGCAAGTACTTCCTGGTAAATGAAAAGCAACTGAATGCAGCAGATGTATTCTTTGCCAAATACGGTGCCGGCGTTGCATTCTTTGCCCGCTTCATGCCGGTTGTGCGGACAGCCATCTCCATTCCATGTGGGATGATGAAGATGTCCGCCTGGAAATTCTCCCTCTATACATTTGCGGCAATGCTACCGATTACTGCACTTTACGTGTACCTAGGCGTTAAGCTTGGCGAGAACTGGGAACAGGCAGGCACGCTGTTCAAGGAATACCTGCAGCCGTTCGTCATCATCATCATCATTCTTGCAGCAATCTACGGCATCTATAAATACCGCCAGAAATTGCTGGAGCGAAAATTATACATGAAGGATAAATAATAAAAACGCCGTTGGATGAGCCCAGCGGCGTTTTCTATTATCGATGCATTCACGCCTGTAGAGCCGCGTCCGTCTGCTGGAGGATCTCCTTTGCAGACCCTTCTATCATCAAATCGAATTCATGCTCGAAGCCGTCCGTTTCCCGATTGATGTAGACGAGCCTGCCCCTTGTCATGCGCGGCAGCTGATTGACCGGATATACCTGGAGGCTTGTGCCGATGACAACGACGACATCTGCCGTCCGGATTCCCTCCATTGCATTATTCCATGCCTGTTCAGGCAACAGCTCCCCGAACAGCACAATACCGGGTCGGAGCCTCCCTCCGCACCGGCTGCACGGCCTACTGTCACAGAAATCCGGCTCTTCTGTCGGTGTTCCGCATTTCTGGCAACGGACAGCATGAATGCTGCCATGCAGCTCATCCACCACCGTATTGCCCGCCAGCTTGTGGAAGCCGTCCACATTCTGCGTCGCCACTCGCTCGATGAGACCCCTTTCTTCCCAATCAGCCAAAATATAGTGGCCTTCATGAGGCTTGCATCCTTTCAATGCGTCTAGACGAGCGCAGTAGAAGTCGTGAAACAGCTCGTAATTGTGTTCAAGCGCTTCCACATTTGCTACGGTTGCCGGGTCAATGTTGCGCCACCACCCGTTACGCGAACGGAAATCCGGTATTCCGCTTTCAGTCGACATGCCGGCACCAGTCAAGACCACCGTCTTCTTTGATTGCTTCAGCCATTCGGCCAGCTGTTGAACCTTCTCCATACTCCCACCTCCCTGCTCCCTATTATAGAAAAGAAAAAAGACAAGGTCATGCAATTCACATGCCTTGCCTGTTTGGTTCGATGGCGGAGCTCTGTAAATAGATTACAAAGGCTAATTTCATAGAAAAAGAGCCACCTTTCTCCATCTACTTCACATGCTTCTTCACTTCTTCCGCCAATTCCTCTATGGTTCCTACGACGACGCCGTTTCGCTTGATCAGGCCGACAACAAATAAGTTGCGGTAGATGAACTGGTTTTCTGTGCCATCCTCCACAAGTGCCTGAATCTTTTTCGCATTGTCGCGCCCCTGCTGGCGGACATCGGAAAAGAGCGCGATAATCGGTCGGTTGAACGTCGAGAACACCCCGATTTCCGCCGCTACACCTGAGTCCACTTCCACGCCGTCCAATACAGCGATGAGCACATCGCTTTCCTCCAGGTGCGCCAGATCGGCCGCTGCAATGGCCAGGCTGTCCGCATAGGCCGATTTATCGTTGATGGCGTCATTCTCCTGCGGGACATACAGCTCGATGCCGTCTATTGCCTTCCGCAGTTCTGCGGCAATTCGTTCATTCACATAGCGGTCTCCAATTGAAAAGAGGCCGTTCGCCAAATATGCTTTCATGCTTTCCTCTCCCTATCTATTCAATCTCCATTTCCTATCATACAATAACTTTCCACAACCTACATACCTTGCTTTCCTGCGATATCCATAAAAAAACACAGTACCGTTTTGTGTACTGTGCATACGGGTTATTTAATCCTCGACATCCGGACCATCCCTACAATGATTACGATGACTAGAAGAATCATGAATATCGCCAGCCCCAACATATTCAGCTGTTCGGCACCATTCACGGCCCCTCTCATCATATGGTAGGTAATAAAGGCAAACAGCAGGGCGATAATGTTTTTGGTCAAATTGATTATTCTCACGCTTTCTGCATAGAACAAGGCGGCATTCTCTGCTGTAAGACGCGCAGGATAATTATGTGTGTGCGGCTTTCTCTCGATCACTTCCAAAAGGATATATACAAATAGTGCAGTAACTGGCACGATAAGCAGGGTATATTTAGAGCCCCAGCCATCCGCCTCGCCTGCCCCGTTAAAATGAGTAGGCACTGTATCCGGCAGATCGCCCCAATTGAAGACAACCATCACTGCCATTCCCAGTAAGCCGGCAATCCCTACTATATTCGCAAACCTTTCTAGTAAGGTTTTTTCAAGATACAGCTTGGGTCGATTAGCATCCATTCTTCCCCCTCCTCCTTGGATTTATTGATGACTTTTATTTGTATTCCCTTTCCACTGCCACTTATAATGAGGACAATAATAAGATGGATGAGGGTATAACATGTCAATTGCAGAAATATTTGATTTTTTAAGAATGGTCGATACGGAATTGTATGCATACATCGAAAAGTTCGGAACTTCAATTTATGTTCTCCTCTTTGCCGTCGTGTTTACAAAGACAGCCTTTGTCGTCCTCACCTTTTTGCCCGGCGATTCCCTTGTATTCGCCAGCGGGACATTGGCGGCGCTCGATAAATTGGATGTGCTGACGCTCTTTATCCTGTACTTCATTGCCACTACATTGGCAGACAGCAACAACTATCTAATTGGAAAACTGCTCGGAAAAGTGCCAACTGAGAATTCAGCCCTGTTCCGATTCATTTCCAAGGATGGCCTGGCAAGAGCAAGGAGTTTCATCGAGGACTACGACAGGGTCGCCCTGACATTCAGTCGATTCGTCCCGCTGATGCGGACGATGACACCTTTCGTTTCGGGGTTCACCAAGTACCCGTATATCAAATTCTTGCGCTACAATATGTTCGGGGCGCTGCTATGGACAGGTGTGTGGCTTTTTACGGGCTATGCGCTCGGGAACATCACGTGGGTTGAGGATAACCTGATGTTGACCTTGCTCATTATTTCGGTTGCCGTTCTCGTGCCTACAATCTATGCCTATCTGAAGCAGATGATGAAAAACCGCAAACTGGCCTGAATGGAAGCGTCTCTTTAAAGGGACGCTTATTTTTTCATCAGCTCCAACCGTTCCGCAATTTCATTGATTTTCATGATCATCTCCTGGTTGCCGTAATTGCGGGCGATGAAAATCTCCACTAGCAGAGCCTTCACCTGCTCTTCATCCAGTTCATCAATTACCGCTGTAATCTGCTGTGGCAGTAGCATGTTTCTCACTCCTTCCCTTTTCCAATAAGTGTAGCATAAAAAAAAGCCGCCCAAAATGGCGGCTTTAATAAAGGATGACAGCCTGTCTCCCCAAAGCTTCATAGCTGTTGAAGAACTGCTGCCTATTCAATTGGACGATGCCCTTCAGCGGATCCATCACTTCTACTGTATCCTCCATGATATCCACAATGACGACGACATGCAGGTTTGTGTACATGTCATGGAATGCATCCTTCCCCGCAATCTGCCAGCCGCCCTGTGTACGCGGCTCCGAAAGATCCAGCGTGACCCAGCTGATGACCGGAATGCCGAGTTCGACATATCGCTCAATCTCCCGAGGCGTGCTCCCGCTCCGGTTTTCTGCGACAAGGTCCATCTCATGAGCAGTGATATAGTCACGGGCAGCCCCGACGACCGGACCTGCAAATGAATAAGTGCCATGCGGACTACCCGGCTCACCAGCATAGAATTCATTTGGATCAGGGCCGTACTTGACATCTCCCACATACGTGAATGCCTGCTTCGGCAAATAGTCCTTTGCCATGCTGACTTTGTCGACGTCGGCGCCGTAATAATCCAGCACCGCCGTCAGCGAGGTAATCTCACAGCCATGCGGGAGCTGCGGGTTTTGCAGGTGTACCGGTACAGCCAATGCCTGCTCATGGCCTACCGCATTCGTCTCTACGACGACATAAGGGTTGGCCGGATTGAACAAGACTGTCTTTTGAGTGCTCGATTCATCATCATCCGCGGCATCCGTAGCCGGTCCGACATGCAGAGTATATGTTTCATTCGGCTTCAAATCCGGAAACACAGCTTCCCCGCCGTCGCTCATTTCTGCTCCGATATGCTTGCCAGCTTCGTCGTACACCTCCACCATCACATTGCTGACGGGTACTCCGCTGTAATACTCAACCGGCATGACGACCATGCCATTCCCTTCGCCACGCCCCTGCATGTCGTCGGTCTGACAGGCCAATAGAAAAAGGGTGAAACTACAAATTAGAATGAGACGCCAATTCATATTGTCTCGTTCCCTTCTATTTAGTCCACTTCGCATCCTCGATGAAGAAGCATTTGTACCAGACCAGGAATACATATACCGTCCAGATATAACGTGCATAGTTGTGCTCACCTTTGTAGTGGGCATCCAGATAAGAAACAAGCTGTTCTGTATTAAAGAACTCCGCTGCATAATCGGCTGTAAACGCCTCTTTTACAAGGTTGTAGTAGCGTTCTTCGCGCAGCCAGTGGCGGATTGGTACCGGGAAGCCGAGCTTTTTACGCTTCGCCCACTCTTCAGGAAGCTCTTCCAATGCCGCCTGACGAAGTGCATATTTCGTATCCGCCTGATTCACACGGTGCTCTGTCGGAATCGTTTTCGCCATCTCCATTACTTCTTTATCCAGGAATGGCACGCGAAGCTCGATGGAGTGCGCCATGCTCATTTTATCTGCTTTTAGCAAGATATCCCCCGGCAGCCATAAGTTCAAATCGAGATATTGCATCTTCGTTACATCGTCCTCGCCCGGCACTTCCGCATAGATGCGTTTTGTGATGTCATGCACGGAAGGACCTTTTCGGTAGTCCGGCTTCAGCACGTTGAAGGCATCCTTTTCATCCCACACGACCGCTTCACCGATGAAGCGTTCCTCGACTGTCTGGCCGCCTTTTTTCAGGAAGTTTGTATAGGCGTTCTTCGGCAAAGCACCGGCAAGCCCTGCTATTGCCTTGCGCAGCCACAGCGGAAGCTTCTCGTATTTCTGCATTTTGGCCGATGGTTTGTACCATTCATAGCCTCCGAATATTTCATCCGCCCCCTCGCCTGAAAGAACGACCGTTACGTCCTTTCTCGCCAGCTCGGAAAGGAAGTAAAGCGGTACAGAGGAAGGGTTGGACTGCGGCTCATCCATATGCCACTGGATTGTCGGCAACGCCTCGAAGCACTCCTCAGCGGATACATATTTACGCTCGTTTTGAATGCCGAGGATATCGGATAGCTCCTTTGCATGGTTCGTTTCATTGAACATCGCCTCGTAGTCAGAGAAGCCGACCGAGAAGCTTTTATCCGGCTTCAATAATGCTGCGATATAGCTGGAATCGATACCGCCCGACAGGAAGGAGCCGACCTTTACATCCGAAACCTGATGAGCCTTGACGGACTCCGCCACCGTTTCACGGATGTTCGCAACCGTTTCTTCCAATGAACCTTTGGAAGCACCGAATTTTTTGTCCCAATATTTTTCAATTTTAGTTATTTTATGGTTCTTGATGACCATATAATGCCCTGGCGGAAGCTTGTAGACGCCCTTGAAGAATGTCTCATCCATGGCAGAATATTGGAACGTCAAATACGGACGCAGTGCATCTTTATTCAATTCCTTAATGAAGGATGGATGCGGAAGGAATGATTTGATTTCCGAACCGAAGATGATTGTACCGTCCGTCGTATGCTCTGTATAATAGAGCGGCTTGATGCCGAAGCCGTCCCGTGCGATGAATTGCAGGTCGTTCTTTTGATCCCAGATGCAGAAGGCGAACATTCCTCGAAGTTTATGTACAAGCTCGAAGCCATATTCGGCATAGCCGTGCAATAATACTTCACTATCTGAATGTGTCTTAAATTGATAGCCTTTTGCTGTCAATTCCTCCCGCAATGCCATAAAGTTGTAGATTTCTCCATTGAATACGAGCACAACATCTTTCTCTTCATTGTAGAGCGGCTGATTGGCCCCTTCTGTCAAGTCGATGATGCTCAATCGCCGGAACCCAAGCGTCACTTTGTCATCAGCATGAACGCCCCCACTGTCAGGACCCCTGTGAATAATCATATCCATCATATCTTTAATCACTTCTTTATGATCAAGTGAAGCAGTGCCATTTACATAACCGATAAAACCACACATACGTTCAAATTTCTCCTTTTATAATGAAAGTAAAAACGATGCTATTTATAAGTAAGCACCGTCAGCCTATATCATTTCTTGTTTTTTGGATTAGTTACAATTAGTAATATATCATAAATAAAAAAATATATAAATCAATCGATAATTGACAGAACAATCAAATTTTGATATTGTGACTATTATGTCAGATTTTTCTGAATATTAAACTTTTTAGTCTTTCTGTTTTATGACCTTTATTTCTCTGAACTTCTTTATATATGCGGCTTTATGCATGAAACCGCTCTGTACCATGTTTTCTTTTTAAAATATAGAAGAATTGTTGTTTTATTTGTTCGAATTATCTGATATTATCTAGTAATACCGATTCATTGGAAGCGGCTGGGCCTGCTGGCTTATGCCAAACACTTATATAGGAAAAGGAAGATATTTATGCAGTACTCTGACAAAATTTTAAAAACGCCATCCTCATTTATCCGGAACATTCTAAAAGTAACAGGAGAGCCCGATGTCATTTCATTTGCCGGCGGGCTGCCAAATCCGATTTCTTTCCCAACCGAGAAACTGAGGGAGGCGATCAACCGCTCGATCGACGAACATGGCACGAAGCTTTTCCAATATTCAACGACACAGGGCTACCTGCCGCTACGTGAGTTCATTGCAGCGAAATATAAGAAGACACATGGATTGGATGTCAACCCTGATGAAGTGTTCATCACGACGGGCTCCCAACAGGCACTTGAGTTGATCGGGAAAGTGCTGATCAATAAAGGCGACGGCATCATCATGGAGGCACCCGGCTATCTAGGGGCAATCCAGGCATTCACAATGACTGAACCAACCTTCCATTCCGTCACATTGGAGGAGGATGGATTAAACGTACAGGAGCTTGAAGAGCAGCTGCAAAACCCGAACGTGAAGCTCATCTATACGGTGCCGAATTTCCACAATCCGACAGGCATTACGTATTCTGCGGAAAAACGCGAGGCGATCTACAACGTAGTAAAGGACCACGATGTCATCTTGGTCGAAGATGACCCGTACGGCGAGCTACGCTTCCGCGGCGAGGCATTGCCTTACATCGGTGGCGGCAGATTGGAAAATTCCGTCCTGCTGGGCTCCTTCTCCAAAACGGTTACACCGGGCATGCGCATCGGCTGGATTGTGACGAAGAACAAGGAGCTGATGGCTCATATCGAGACGGCGAAACAGGCAACGGACCTGCATACAAATATCTTTTCACAATACGTCATCCATGACTACCTGGCTAACAATGAGTATAAGGAGCATGTCGATAACATCATCGCCCTTTACCGTGCGCAGTCCGATGCGATGCTGGCTGCCATGGATAAGTACTTCCCTTCCACGGTGAAATATACAAAGCCGGAGGGTGGGATGTTCATCTGGGTCACGTTGCAGGAAGGCGTGTCTGCACTGGAGGTATTCCATGCGGCAATGGAGGCGAAGGTTGCCTTCGTACCAGGTGATCCGTTCTATACGCATCCTGAAAACGTCAATACACTGCGTCTCAACTATACAAACTCGACTCCTGAAATGATTGAGGAGGGCATCAAACGACTAGGCGCCATCCTGCATGCCTATGCTCCCGTCGAGAAAGTGAGTAGTTAACCAGATTCCCCCGGGGCGATATGCGCCGCGGGGGTTTTTCTTGTTGGGGACAGGATACTCTCGGTTTTCTGTTGAATACTCTCGGTTTTTAGGGAAATACTCTCGATTTTCAGTGATATACTCGCGAAATTCACCCGTTTATTTGCGATTTCAATTTTTGCAGGCAGATTCTATATCTTCTCTGCTTAAAAAGTCCTTCATGTTCAAAAGCTAGGTTTTTTAATAGTCTCCCAGCGGCATTTATAGAAGATATATTAAAAAACACCCTCAGCTCCCTATTGGTAATCCACTCGGAAACGCAGTACCGATAATCAGCAAGCCCCTCATAAAAATCCTGGAGCCCAGTCCGCCCACACCTGCAGATGAATTTTCCGTGCCGGAATGTCATCGTGCAACCGCATTCTGAACAGATAACCCCTCTCCTCAGCCGCGAAAAGTCAATGTGCAAATCGAAATGACGTGGACTGTGCTGCTTAGCAAGGAACCGGGCAACCTCGTTCAACTCATCGAAATCCAGTTTCTCAGGGTAATCAGCAATCATCCGCCGGACAAAGGTTTCCAGCCCGCTCAATTTAAAGACGGGCTCCCCTTTTGGCACGTGGCCAATCATCGTACGGGAATGCGAAAAGACGACTGCATAAAGGACCGGCATGCGGCACCCGGTAAGATGCTCCATGAACCGCACATGCCTTTTCACCTGATCAATCGGATTGCGGAAGCTTTCAACCGCCCCGTCTTCTCTTGTCCGTAGAAACTGTGCCTTCTCCTCTTCAATGGCTATCCGATCGCTTATATGCTTAATTTCTATTACTAAAATAAATCGATTACATAGAAAAACGGTATCCATTTGATGACTACCCACGCAATAGTTATGTAGAAGAAAATGCGGCTCCTTCAGGTGGAAATCCTCCCATACCCGGTCGGTATACATCTCCCCAGCAAGCCCTGACTCCATGCGGTACAATGCATCCTTCCATTCTGTAAAGCCGCGCCGGACACACGCCTGTAATGTATGCAGCTTTTCCGTTTCATCCCGCTCAATTAAAATCATCCTCTCACCTCAAAGCGAGCGTAGCATAACCGGACCCCCTCCACACTACCTTGGCTAAAAATTAAAATTTGGCATTGCAGTGATGTTGGGCCAGAAGGTTTCAACACCCGAACGAAATACCCGCTGTTCCCCGTTGGATACTTGCAGTTCCATAATAAAAACGCACCTCATACTCGAGGTGCGCTCTTCCTATCTCAACGGCTTGACCGTTTCCATAAAACTATATAGTTTTTCCTGCGAATCGATGCCCTGCTCGCACTTTTCAATGTCTGCGCAAATATACTGGCTGTACTTTTTGTACGTCCCCTCTATTTCTCCCTTTTCCTTCGTCGTGAAAAGAGACACACCGTGTTGCTGGCGGCAAAGCGCACATACGCCTGTTATTTGTTCCGTGGAAAGGACACCTTTGACGCCCGTCAGCTCCCCTTCCTGCTCATACACGAAAAAGCGTGTCCGAGTGGAGGAATCATCCCAGGCGACAAATGTTACTTGGGCATTCGCTATTTTCGGCACCTTCAGCTTCTTCTCCTTTTTCCACAGCCGCTTGACCACCTGCTCCGAAACTTCCGGAAAAGGCTGCACATTTTCCTTCACAATGCTTAAAAGCGGCTCCAGTTGCTGGCGTTCCTTCAGTGCAAGTACATCTTCTATAATAAAGCGTGGTACGTCCGCTTCCGTCAATGTTGTATCGACAAGGCTACGCACCGCTGCCACTACACCGGCATCCTTCGAGTTGGATAGACTATTCAACAGCTTCGTTGCCTGCTTCTCAATCAAGTGCATCTGAAATGCATTCATTTCCATCATCTCCTACCCTTATTTTACTATATTTATTAAGAAAAGCCCATCTCGAATAGGAAACGCCTTCACTTCAACTTATATATACAAAGGAACCTACCTTTTTCCGGTAGGTTCCTATCATTGCAGAAGTAAGCCTCTTTAAAAATATTATGCCACGTCAGGTAATACAGAATAATGCCTGAAGCGTTCGGGGCGATGGCCGGGGCGAACATGATGACAAGCTCCAATAATCCCATTGTAGAACCTCGTTTTCCCACCCGAAAAATCAGCAAAATCGTGTTAAACATGACGGGCAGTAAAAGGGCTGTGCCAATCGCCTGTACAATACGGGCAGCCATAAAATTGGAGGCTTTTTCTAGTAGTAGTCTTTAGGGGCTTTTTCAAGTAGTTCTAAGTAAAAATCTTGAAGTTCGTTTCCTTTCATCTGATACCATGCATCTCTATCGTTAAAGTGATTGATGAAAACAAAATTCTCCATTTTATCATCGACGTATGTATTGAAAGAGAATCTATTCCCTTGCGTATCGATAAAATTTTGAGTTGCAAAGAAACGTGCTCCAAAAGGATAATCAACCCTTTTCCCACTCACTTTGGTAGAAAGCACTAATTCATTAAGTTTCTTTCTTTCATCATCGGTTAAATGAATCGGTGCTAAATAACCTGCTCGTGGTTCCATGTCATAGACAGCAATTTCTGTGACGAAAAAATCTGTATCGTTCGGGTCAGTGCCGGCAGCTTCGGCAAAGGTTTGCTCTGTGTCTCTTGTAAGTAGATACGTGATAAAGGCAATAATTACAGTAATTAAAATAGCACTTACTAAAAAATTACGTTTCTTTTCCATTTTGTTGTCCCTCTCTGAATAGAATATATGTGGAAATATTATACTTAAATTTATATAAAATTCCAAAAATTAAATTAAAAAGAGCCTAAGCTGCTTAGTCGAGGCTCTTTCTTATGTAACTTGGAAGTTCAATTCACTTATGTGAAGAGAGTGACAATGACTGTTAAGAGTCCCCTTGTTGCAAATAGAAAAGGGCTAGTTAATTTGAAGCTAAGCAATTACGCGAAGAAGAAACTGAAAAGCTCACTGATTACTTTGTGAAGTTATAAAATAGACCACACATATTAGACATATCTAAAATGTGTGGTCCTTTTAATATCATCTGTTTAACTTATTTAACCTAAATATAATATTCTGGCCCTTTTTTTATCTGTTCCATAGAAAACCTTCTCTCCTGTTTATACTTCACCCAAGTATTTCCTACTAGACCAGCCCACCATGCAATACCAGCGAATCGAAAGCGAAAAAAAGGACCCGCCATCATCGGCAGGTCCTCCCACTATTTCTATAACACAGTTGCTTCGGGTTCGTAGTCAATCATTTCTTTAATGCGGTTGTTTTCATCCATGATTGCCACTTTTGGCTTATGGTGCTTCGCTTTCTCGGCATCCATCATCACATATGAGATGATGATGACGATATCGCCCGGCTGTACGAGGCGAGCCGCCGCACCGTTCAGGCACACGACGCCCGAGCCGCGCTCTCCCTTGATGACGTAGGTTTCTAAACGGGCACCGTTGTTGTTGTTGACGATGGCCACTTTTTCATTCGCTTCGATACCCACGGCGTCCATGATATCTTCATCGATTGTAATGGAACCTACATAGTTCAAATCCGCCTGTGTAACTGTCGCGCGGTGGATTTTCCCGTTCATCATTGTTTTAAACATTACTTCATTTCTCCTTTGAGTGAAAACATTAAGTTGTCGATCAATCTTGTTTTTCCAATATATACGGCAACGGCCAGCAGGACCTCTGTTGTCTTGTCATTGATTTTTGCCAAATCAGGATACGACAGGCACTCCAGGTAGTCGATTTTTCCGCTTGTCTGAGATTCGATATGGCAAGTCGCCTTCGCAATGGCCTGCTCCACATTACCACTCGCAAGCATTTCCTCCTTCGCAATATTCAATGCAGCAAAGATGGCCGGCGCCTCTGCACGTTCCTTCTCCGTCAAATAGACATTACGGCTGGATTTCGCCAACCCGTCCTCTTCACGCACAATCGGCACAGTACGGATTTCAAGCGGGAAGTTATAATCGCGTACCATCGTCTGAATGATGGCGAGCTGCTGTGCATCCTTTTCGCCAAAGTATGCTCGAGTCGGCTCGGCTAGATGGAACAGCTTTGCGACAACCTGCAGTACCCCGTCGAAGTGCCCCGGACGGCTTGCACCGCACAGGATTTCCGACTGGCGGCCTGCACGGATGTAGATGCCGCCGTCCGTCGGGTACATTTCCTCTACGGAAGGAGCGAAAATGATATCGACCCCTGCCGATTCGGCAAGCTTCGTATCACGCGGAAGGTCACGCGGGTACGATGCAAAATCTTCATTCGGCCCGAACTGCGTCGGGTTGACGAAAATGCTCATGATGACAAGGTCATTTTCCTTGCGGGCATTGCTTGCCAATGTCAGATGGCCCTCATGCAGGTAGCCCATCGTCGGCACCAGGCCGATTGTCTTGCCCTCCTGCTTTGCATTGCGGACAATATCTTTCAACTCGGCAATCGTCGGGACGATTTTCGTTGCTGTTCCGATCATTTTGTTACGCCTCCGTATAATCCGTTTAGCTCTTCTTCCTTCATCGTGAAGCTTTGTGCAAGCGTCGGGAACGAGCCGTCCTTCACCGCTTTCGTATAGCCCTCAATTCCGCGTGCCACTTCGTCGCCTACAAATGCGAAGCCCTGTACGAACTTCGGAATATGATGCTTTCCATACATCAACAGGTCATGGAATACAAGTACCTGCCCATCCGCTTCCGGACCTGCACCGATACCGATTGTCGGAATCGTCAGCTTCTCTGAAACGATGGCTGTCAATTGGTGCGGAATGCATTCCAGCACGACTGCACATGCACCGGCCTGCTCTGCCAACAGGGCATCCTCGATCAGCTTTTCCGCCTGCTCCTTCGTTTTCCCCTGTACCTTATAGCCACCTAAAACCCCAGCAGATTGCGGCTGCAAACCAAGGTGGGCAACAACCGGAATACCTGCTGTCGTCAGCTTCTTGATGACGCTGATTACCTCATCGCCGCCTTCCACCTTCAGTGCGTCGGCACCTGTCTCCTGCATCATGCGGACTGCTGTTTTTAATGTGTCATTCAAATCTCCATGGTACGAACCGAACGGCATATCCGTCACGATGAACGTATCTTTTGCACCGCGGCGAACCGCCTTGCTGTGGTGAATCATATCCTCCACTGTCACCGGCATCGTAGAATCATAGCCGAGCACGACCATGCCCAGTGAATCGCCTACTAGAATCATATCGACGCCTGCATCCTGCGAGAATTTCGCCCCCGGGTAATCGTATGCTGTAATCATGACGATTTTTTCACCCTGCTGCTTCATTTTCAAGAAATCGCTTGTTGTTTTCATTTGTTCCTCCTTCAAGTACATTGAAGAAAACAAGAAAACCCTTCCGTCCGGTAATGGACAGAAGGGTAGCGTTTGTGTGTTGTACGCTTCGTTTTCTTCCGTCCCTGTCTAAAAAAGATCAAGGCAGACTCTTCATAAAATTGGATAAAACGGGTACAGTTCACAATGGATACTGTCCATCTATTAATATAACAATTTTATGTGAAGACGTACAGTTATAATATTTACGATGTGTAGGGAATAACAGGAATCAGCATAGCTCGATGTCTGCCGAATAGACACCCTTCACCTCGCCAGTAGCTGTTTTGATTTCCAGGACGCCGGTCTCGGTGATTCCAATGGCAACGCCTTCAATCACTTCACGCAACGTTGTGGCACGCACCTGTCTGCCGATTGTCGCAGAAGCCTTCTCCCAAAGGACCTTGATCTGCGAGAAGCCGTTCTTTACGTACTGGTCGCCGTAGGATTCCAAATAATGAAGTACCTTTGCGACAAACTCCGCCCGGTCCACTTCCCTGCCTAGTTCTGCGGCGATGGAAGTGGCGATGGACTGCAGCTCTTGCGGAAAATCATCCGGTTGCTGATTGACGTTTATGCCGATGCCAATCAGCAGTGCCTGTACACGGTCCGCCTCGGCCACCATCTCCGTCAGGATGCCGGTACATTTTCGGCCGTTCAGCAAAATGTCATTCGGCCATTTGATTTCGGGCCCAAGACCCGGGTACAGGGCCTTCATCGCATTAACGACGGCTACTGCCGCCACCAGTGTGAACTGTGGGGCCTGATGCGGTGCTACATCGGGCTGCAGGATGACGGTCATCCACACACCCTTGCCGGCTGCCGACTCCCATGGCCGCAGCATGCGCCCGCGTCCGGCCGTCTGCTCCTCTGCAATGACGACGGTACCATCTGCTGCGCCTTCTCTTACATAGCCATGTGCGAGCATCTGCGTGGACTCTACCGTACCGAAATGATGGATGACGCACCCAAGCCGCTCCGTCTGCAGAAATGCCTGGATGCGTGCGGCATCCAGGCGGTCCGGCACGCTCTTTAGGACATAGCCCTTTTTCTTGACCGTTTCAAGTATGTATCCTTCCTCCTGCAGGGCTTGTATATGCTTCCAGACCGCAGTTCTTGAAACGCCGAATTCATCTGCCAGCTGCTGGCCTGAAATCGGCTCGCCTTCTGCTTTTAATAGTCTTGCCAATAATTCATCCTTCATGGAGAAAGTCATTTATGAACCAATCCTTTATTTGTTCATTATCGTTTTGCATCTTGCCTTCCAGTACAGCCTGGAGCGCCTGTGCCACCGCCTCTTTCAGCCACGGGCCGCCCCTGCCCCCATGCCACTGAAGAAAATCATGGCCATTGGCGGCGAGCTCCTGCTTTGTCTGAATCGGCAATTCGGCCTTGCGCCGGGCTATTCCCTCTTTCGTGATGGATGGGGCATCTCCGCTCCAAAGCGCAAAGTCAAAAGCCGCATGTAGCACTTCCAAATCATATGTGAAATAATCCAGGGGACGCCAACCTTCCTGGAGCTTTCTATTGGCATCAAGCACCTGCTTGATGAACGCCTTATCTTTATTTGACAGGCGATAGGACTGGACGATTTCCTGCCAGTCACCGTTCAAAAAGGCTAGATAGGCCCAGCCGACAACAGCCTGCTCCGCATGGAAGGCCTCCCATTTTTCCTGGTGGGCAGGAACGTTCCCCGGCAGATAAAGGCCGAGGCCACTTTCCACAAGTGCATCGATGCCCGCTTTTGGCGCCTTGCTGACCCATATTTTTTCAAGCTCGGCGGCAATGCGCTCCCGGGCTACAAATGAGATTTCAGCAGCATGCTCCTTCACGGCCGCAAGTGTCGCCTGCTCGATGGCAAAACCCAGCTGTGCGGAGAAACGGACGGCCCGTAGCATGCGCAGGGCATCTTCTGCAAAACGTTCGGACGGATTGCCTACCGCCCGGATGATTTTATGCTGGATGTCCTGCCGCCCGCCATATAAATCGATGATTCGTTCGTCGGCATCCATGGCAATTGCATTCATCGTGAAATCCCGGCGTTTTAAATCCTCTTCTAATGAGCGGACGAAGACAACACCATCCGGCCTGCGGTGATCTGCATATTCACCGTCCGTCCGGTACGTGGTCACTTCAATCGGCTCCTCTGCATCCAGCACAAGGACGGTTCCATGTTCAATGCCGATATCGATGGTTTTCGAAAAAACCGCCTTTACTTCCTCCGGCACCGCACTTGTCGCCACATCGACATCATTTCCGGGACGGCCAAGCAGTGCATCACGCACCGCTCCGCCCACGAACACCGCCTCGAAGCCTGCCTCCTCCAGCCGCCTGATTACCTGCTTCGCCGCTTGCCATTGTCGCTTCATATCCTCACCGGTGCCAGCCTTTCATAGAGTTCTTCATATTGTTGAATGATTGCTTCGGATTTGAATTTCGTCTGTACCGCATCGATTGCCGCAAGACGGAATTGGGAGAGCTTCTCCTCGTCGCTCAGCAATTCGATGGCGTGCTGTGCCACCGCGTCAACATCGCCAAGCTCCACGATGAAACCATTTTCCCCATGTTCAATTACTTCCGGAATGCCTCCGATATTCGTCCCGATGCCAGGCACGCCGCATGCCATCGCTTCCAGCAGCACCAGGCCGAACGACTCCTTCTCCGAAAGCAGGAGCTTCAAGTCACTGATGGAAAACAGCTCAGCGACATTTTCCTGCTTCCCTAAAAACAGCACATCTTCCGTATACTCCGATTCCTTGACCTGGTCCATGATGCGGTGCTTTTCCGGTCCATCTCCTACAAGCAGGAGTTTCGCCGGCATGGCCTCGCGCACCTTCAGGAAGGCCTCGATGACGTGCGGGATGTTCTTGATCTTTCGGAAGTTGGACACATGGATGAGCACCCGTTCGTCTTCCCGGATGCCAAAGCGTGCCTTCAATTCCGCCCCGTTCATCGGGTGGAAGACATCCTCATCGACGAAGTTGTAGATCGTCTCAATCGGCTTTACCGTCTCGATGCGTTCGTATGTCTCCTCCTTCAGCGCCTGGGATACCGTCGTCACGACATCCGAATGGTCGATACCGTATTTGATTGCCGGAGCCAGCGTCGAATCCTCGCCCAGCACGGAAATGTCCGTACCGTGGAGCGTCGTCACGATGCCGATGTTCTCCCCACTCATGTCGCGTGCCAGTACGGCACAGACCGCATGCGGGATGGCATAATGCACATGGAGGATGTCCAATTTCTCCTCCTTGATGACCTCTGCCATTTTGCTCGCCAATGCGATATCATACGGTGGGTACTGGAATACAGAATAATTATTCACTTCAACTTCATGAAAAAAAACGGTTGGATAAATTTTATTCAATCGGAATGGTACGCTTGAGGTGATGAAATGGATTTCATGACCTCTTTCTGCCAGCATCTTCCCTAATTCTGTTGCAATAACACCTGAACCGCCGACTGTCGGATAACACGTAATACCAATTTTTAATTTTCGCATCCGTTTTACAACCTTCCTTCAATCCAGATTCTTACTGGCGTTTTTCCTGAATCAACCGCCAATCGACCAAGCCGGCATCCAATCCTTTTAACAGGATTTCCGCCGTCCCCATATTTGTCGCCAGCGGAATATGGTACAAGTCGCATAGGCGAACAAGCGCCTTCACATCCGGTTCATGAGGCTGTGCCGTTAGTGGATCACGGAAAAAGAACACCAGATCCATATCATTATTCGCAATCATGGCGCCAATCTGCTGGTCGCCGCCCAACGGACCTGAACGCAGAAGCGTAATTTCAAGCCCCGTTTCATCCATAATGCGCTGCCCCGTCGTTCCTGTAGCAAAAAGAACGTGCTCTTCAAAAATACGACGGTACGCAATGACGAACTGAACTAAATCGTCTTTTTTTCGGTCATGTGCAATCAATGCTATTTTCATTTTTTCCACCTGCTTAAATAATGTTTTCTAGGCCATATACAAGGCTTTCCATACCAATCACCGTTTCGATGCAGAAGGCTACACCGCTCATGAAGGACTCCCTGTTCAGAGAATCATGCCGGATTGTCAGCA
>JAZUQF010000018.1:0-4161 GCA_045605545.1 Lysinibacillus sp. | reverse complement strand
CTTCAAGGAGGGAATCATTTGATCATTAAATTAAGCAATGCCAGCGACAAACCTATCTACGAACAGATTACAGAGCAGATGAAGCAGGCAATTTTAAGCGGGGCCCTTCTTCCCGGCGATGCACTTCCCTCGATTCGTATGCTCGCAAAGGAGCTGAAAATCAGTGTCATGACGACAAAGCGGGCTTATGCCGACCTGGAGCGGGATGGGTTCATTGAAACCGTCGCAGGCAAAGGCAGCTTCGTTGCAGAGCGCAACCAGGACTTCCTGAGGGAGGAATTAATCCGTCAGATTGAGGAGCATCTGTCCAAGTCGATGCAACTTGCAAAAACGGCCGGCATGACGAAGGATGAGCTAACCGAGCTTTTTACATTACTGTTGGAGGAGGAATAAAGTTGAATGCCATTTCCATTCAAAATCTACACAAATCATTCCCAGCGTTTTCTTTGAAAAGCGTCTCCTTTGATGTGCAGCAAGGCACAATCATGGGGTTTGTCGGAGAAAATGGCGCCGGCAAATCCACGACAATCAAATGCATCCTGAATGTACTGCAGAAGGAGAAGGGACTTATCGAGATTTTCGGTCGGGATCATGTAGCGGCAGAAGTAACAATCAAAGAGGAAGTCGGGGTCGTATATGATAACCTTCCCTTCCCGGAAACACTGAGCGGCAAGGATATAGAAAAATTCATGCACAGGTTGTACAAAAGGTGGGATGAGGGGCTCTTCTACCAGCTATTGAAGCAATTCAAAATCGACCCTTCCAAGAAAGTGAAGGAACTCTCGCGCGGCATGAAGATGAAGCTTTCCATCGCGATTGCCCTTGCCCATCATCCGAAGCTGCTCATTCTGGATGAGCCGACAAGCGGACTCGACCCCATTGTACGTGATGAAATATTGGATCTGTTTCTGGCCTTTATGCAGGATGAGGAACATACCATCCTCTTCTCCTCCCACATTACGAGCGACCTGGAGAAGATTGCAGATACGATTACATTCATCCATGAAGGGGAAATCATCTTCAGCGAAAACAAGGATGCCCTTCTTTATGAATATGCCATTTGGAAAGGCTCCGCCGAAGAAATGAGGGACCTTCCGGAAGATGCCATTGTCCGGAGGCGTAAAGGCATTTATGGAATGGAAGCACTCGTGCGGAAAAAACATTTGAACCGGATCTTTCCGATTGTGAAGCCGACAATTGAAGAACTGATGGTATTCTTTACGAAGGGGGAAGCAGTGTGAACGCTTTAATCTGGAAGGACTTATATGCAATTAAAGGTCAGCTGAAATCGGCCGTCTACTTATTAGTATTCTTTATGATGCTGACGTTGTTTTTTGACATGGGGCCTGTTGTGGTGATGTTGGCTGTGTTGTTCGGTTCCATGCAGGTGATGACATCCTTTACTTTCGATGAAATGAGCAAGTGGGACAAATATGCGCTGACGCTTCCTGTATCGCGCCGGGATATCATTACAAGCAAATATTTGCTGGGCTTGCTTCTTACAGTGGGCAGTGCCATCATCATCTGTCCTATCATTCTATTATTTAACATCTTTTTCGAAAGTTTTACGGTAAGCGAGCTGTTTTCTATACTTTGTATGACGAGTGCAGGCGCCCTCCTCATGCTGTCCCTGCTGATTCCCATCTTTATAAAGTTCGGAACGCAGAAAGGCAGGTTCGTCCTCTTTGCGGTAGTGTTTTTCCCGGCATTTTTCACGAACTTCTTTTCAGAACAGCTGATGCGCTTTTCTGCCTACTTGCCTTCTATAGAAACACTCGAACTTTTAGGATATGCCGCACCTCTTTTCATGCTCATTCCGTTGACGATTTCATACTTTATATCCGTCATCATCTATTCGAACAAAGAATTCTAACTTGGGGAGTGCTGGAAGATGAATACATTGGAAGTGAAAGACCTGTCTAAAAGGATAGGGAAATTTGAGTTGAAAAATATATCATTCGAATTAGAGCGGGGGACAGTGATGGGCCTGATTGGCCAAAACGGCGCCGGCAAGTCGTCCGTCATCCGCTGCATCCTGAATCTCCTAAAGAAGACAAGCGGCGAAATCTCGATATTCGGCAAGGACCACGCCGAATGTGAAACGGAGATTCGTGAAGACCTCGGCATCGTATTTGATGAGTTGCATGTGCCGGACAATCTGACACCGATTGACTTGGATGGAATTTATAAAAAGGTTTATAAACGGTGGGACAGTGATTTTTTCTTTTTCCATCTCGAGCGCTTCGACGTTTCGAAATACGATAAAGTAAAATCCATGTCCCGTGGGATGAAGATGAAGCTCGCCATAGTGCTTGCCCTCTCCCATCATCCAAAGCTGCTCCTTCTGGACGAACCAACAAGTGGGCTGGACCCGATCGTACGTGATGAAATGCTGGATGTGTTGCTTGATTTTATGGAGGACGAAACGCGCTCGATTCTATTCTCCTCCCACATCACCAGTGATTTGGAGAAGATTGCCGATACGATTACGTTTATTCATAAGGGCGAGGTACTGTTCACCGAGGCCAAGGATTCATTGCTGTATAATTACGGTGTTTGGAAAGGAACTAAGGAGCAGGCAACGGAGATTCCCTCACACGCCATCGTCGGGAAGCGCCCTGGTACGTTCGGCATCGAACTGCTTGTGAAGCGGGAGTTCGTCAGTCAAGCCTTCCCACTGGAAAGACCGACAATTGAAGAAATCATGGTGTTCCAGGTGAAAGGAGGCTGAGCCATGCGTAAGATGCTGCTACAGTATTACTTCCGCAACTTAGAGGGACAATTGCTCGCCGTACCGTTCTTCTCTTTTCTCTTCATGGGGGTGTTCCTATTGTTCGAGCAGACTTCCTTCGCCTTCAGCAGTAGCCTGATTGTATCGGTGGGCGTCATCACGACATTATTTTTACAGCTTTATCGAAGGAATGAAAAGATGTTCGCCGTCATGCCCATCCCCAAAAAGGAGTCCATTCAGGCAAAATTCATCTTCCTGCTGACTACCACTTGTGTATACTCGGCCCTGTTCTTTACTTTATCTCTTTTGCTGATCCGCCTGCAGGAAGACTGGTCATGGAATGGCTGGGCATCGACAGCTGGAACTACTTTGTTCATCACTCTTTTAATCGTCAACCTGCTTCTGTTGGTCGAACATATTCCGAACCAAAAGATAGCTTCTATTATAAGTCTTCTACTTTTTTACGGACTCGTCTATATCCTATTCCTGTCACCTTTCCATGCGCTACGGACAGGACAATTATTTTCTACTGGCACCATGCTTGCAATAGCACTCATCGCCACCTTATTAATGACGTGGCTACATTATAAAGCAGCAATTCATTTGGCTTCAAAGATTGATGTTCCATAAGGGGGAAACGAGATGAAAGCCCTGCTCCATCTGCAATTAAAAAACAACGGAAAATCCATGCTGACCAGTATAATTATCACAATCGTCTTCAGTCTTCTATTCGTCCAAGATGAAGTTGTCATGCCAATCATGATTTATGCACTCGTTGTAACTTCCAGCTCTTTTCGCCAGATGTCCCTGCTGCAAGATAAGAAGATGCGCTATTTCGTCCACTCGCTACCGGTATCCAGGCAAGAAATCGTTACGGCTACCTATGCATCTGTGCTCGTTTATATTGTGATGATTTATAGCGTGATATTTCCTCTTCAATTTCATAGAGGGATTCAACAAAATGAACTGGAGGACTTTCTGATTCCTTTCACAGGTTTTTTAGCCGTCAGTATTGCAGGGGCCGCTATGGAAATGTATTTCCGTTTCCACACCAATCCTTTCAGGGAGAGTATGACCGACTCCTTTTTGAGCTTTTTTGGTGCACTTCTTTTCCTCCTGATGCCGCATCTTCTGCTGAACCTGTGGAATCACGAGCCTTCGTTCTACATACGCCTGCTTGTCTTCCCGGTCATCAGCATCATGCTTTTCTATTGGTCACTGAAAAAATCCGTTCGCCTGTATGAAACGAAGGAGGTTATTTGATGAAAGCAATGTTTTGCCTGGCCGCCCTCATGCAGTTCGTAATCTTGATGAATGTAACAATTTTCGATGGTGATTTGGATGGTATTATGATGTGGCTAACGACCGGCCTGTTCCTTGGCATCTGCATCGTATACACCTCAGAAAAATTAAAAAAGAAACAAAAATAA
>JAZUQF010000017.1:0-5364 GCA_045605545.1 Lysinibacillus sp. | reverse complement strand
CCGTGATATTCCGTCGTCAGCAGCTTGCTGTCCGAATTATTGTCCACAAATTCCTTGATTTTACCGATTGTCCATCGTTTATTCATTCAATTACACCTCCATATGTACTCGCTAGGCGGAGGCGCTTCTTGGCATCCGTTCAATTATAAACAACATCATAATTATCTAAGCACCTTATTATAACATGCGCAGGTGCACAATTACACAGAGTGAGAAGTAAATCGCTTCATTTGCGAAAAAAATCGATTTACACAAAAATAATGCGAATAAAAAATATCATCCTGTCTATACTATGAGGGATTCCACTTCAAATCCAATGACTTAGGAGGGTTAACCCGATGAGTGCGAATGATCGTTAACTCAAAAGGACAATCATTACTAATACTGAATTAGCAAAAGCACGATTGTCTTGAGTACAGCTTGAGACACAATGCGAAAGCGAGGCAGTGTGTCATGGATACCCATAAGTAAGTGTAATCGAAACCCGGAAATTTATTTCCGGGTTTTTCTTTTTAAATGTGACTTCCAACACCTCGCTCGCCTACATAGCTCGTGTCTTTACAAAAACTTTTCAGATGTGAATAAAAACTGTCCTCCTGTCCATACTATAAATGATTCCACTTCAAATCCAATGACTTAGGAGGGTTAACCCGATGAGTGCGATTGATCGTTAACTCAAAAGGACAATCATTACTAATACTGAATTAGCGAAAGCACGATTGTCTTGAGTACAGCTTAAGGCACAATGGGAAAGGGAGGCAGTGTGTCATGGATACCGATAAGTAAGTGTAATCGAAACCCGGAAATTTATTTCCGGGTTTTTCTGTTTGAACCTCCCCCCTACCTACAAGCGAGTGAAGACAGAAACAACCTTCCCCTCCATTCTGGGCTGTACACCTATATCAAAAAGCATTGCTTTAATTGGTTGCTTCCTTGCCTTTCATCTTGATTCCTTTACTATATCCACAAAACTATTCAGTAACTTTTGTATATCAATCAGATGCCATTCTGTTGGCTTTTAGCTTTCTTATACTCCCTCCAAGCAATGACTGTACATTCGATTCGATACGAAACATGTATACATTTTACCTATATTAGAATATTAAATTGTTAAATTCAAAATAGTGCTTGTATTTTTATATATTATTGAAGATTATAAAGCTACGAGGTAAAAATCATAAAAATATGACATAGCTACTACTTTTCTTCAGGAGGGATGTTTCGTGACGATTACTTCCATCGCAACGATTGCGATTTATATCATAAATTTTCTATTAGCTTTTGTTATGATTTTTATCAGCCGTAAGAGTGCTCCTGCGACATGGGCATGGCTGCTCGTATTGTTCTTCATCCCGATTGTCGGCTTTATACTATTCATGATACTGGGGCGGGAACTTCAGCTGAAAAGCTTCATCGGGTGGCGCGTATTGAAGCAGGTGGAAACATTCGAGCCCTATACAAAACAGCGGGAGGCACTCCGTGATGGATCATTCGAATTCCCGAATGACGTATCGCAGGATTACGCCCCTCTCATCCGCATGAATGTTGAGATGAACTATGCTTTTTTGACACAGCACAATGAAACGCAATTATTTTCCATCGGGCAGGATAAGTTCGCCGCCTTGCTGCAGGATATCGAGCAGGCGAAACACCACATCCATATTCAATACTACATCATCAAGCTTGATGTCATCGGGGAGAGCATCTACAGGGCCCTGATCCAAAAAGCGCAGCAAGGGGTAATAGTGCGCGTATTGTTCGATGATCTGGGGTCCAGGAAATTGAAGGTGCGGGATTTCCAGGAGTTGATTGATGCAGGCGGTGAGGTTTGTGCGTTTTTCCCGGCGTTCTTATCGATGATCAATCCCCGCTTGAATTGCCGCAACCACCGAAAAGTCGTCGTAATTGATGGTGAAATCGGATATATCGGTGGGTTTAATATCGCCAAGGAATATGTAGGACTTGATGAGAGCTTCGGCTTTTGGCGGGATTTGCACGTAAGGATAAAGGGGGAGGCTGTGCATGCCTTGCAGCTGCATTTTTTATTCGATTGGTATCAGGCGATGAATATTCACTATGTCGAAATGAATCCAGCATACTTCCCTGAGCCTACAGTAGAAAATGTGCTGCCGGTCCAAATCGTTTCGAGCGGGCCTGATACGAAGTTCGATTCGATAAAAGAGAGCTATATCCGGATCATCATGTCGGCGAAGAAATACATTTATATCCAGACACCCTATTTCATTCCGGACGAGGCGTTTTTAAAGGCACTGCAAATAGCCGCATCATCGGGCGTCGATGTACGTGTGATGACACCGGCAAAGACGGACCACCCTTTTATTTATGGCGGGAATTCTGCGTTTGGGGGCGACCTTCTAAAATACGGCGGCCGTATTTTCAGGTACGAAAAAGGCTTTTTACATACGAAAATGATGGTGATTGATGACGAAATCTGCACAATCGGCACAACGAATTTAGATGTACGCAGCTTCAGCCTGAACTTTGAGCTGAATGGCATCTTTTTTGATAGGGATTTGGCCATTACGTGCCGTGACCTGTATTTAGAGGATGAAGGGGATAGTTTTGAGATGACGAAGGCGCGCTATACGAACCGAAGAAAATGGACGAAAGTGCGGGAAGGATTTTCACGGTTGATTGCTCCCATTTTGTAGTCTGTTAGTTGCGTCCCAAGCATGGAAGAAGGCAGCTGGAAGTTTGATTTATTCAATCTTCCAGCTGCCTAATAAAAAAGCATTCTTTTTTAATTTCTTCCCGTATGTAGAGTAGTATTTTAAAATATTTTCGTTTATTGCCTATGTATCGGCTTTTAGATAACTAAGCTTTCAATCTTTCTTTTAATGCTTCAAAGCGGGCTTGAACCTCTGCACGCTTTTCTTCGACTTTGCGCTTACGCTCATCGGAACGTTCATGTCTAAGCTGAATTCGAGCTTGGCGTGCCAGCTCTTTTTGCAATTCTTCCGCATACTCGATTTCCTCTTCAATGACATGTGCATCATAACGGATAATCGTAGTGTCGAATTTAGCAAAATAGCCATCCAGCTGCGCCTCATCTTCTTCCTGGACAACAGCTATAATCGCGATGTCCCCATCTTGCAGGCGACTTGTAACGGAGTGCAACAGTCCTTCGTTTTCTTCTGTGTCATCAAGGGATGCAAGCGAACCGATTGTAGCACCTACGCCCATGCCAAGCATTATCCCCAGCGGACCTCCTAAAACACCAAGGAAGCTGCCGATGATCGTGCCAATCACCACGCCCTCCCCCATGCTTTCCCCATTATGGAAGACATCCTTTTCGATAACGGAGCCGTTCTCCCGCTTAATCAGAGACGCCTGCTCAATTAACACGGAGTTGCTTTTAGAAAAAGTATCTTGACCCATTTCAGTCAATGCTTGATATCCTTCACTCTCGATATCAAAGTAAACGATTAATACGTTTTCTTTTGCCATACAGTGTCCTCTCCTTAAAAATATGTTTCACAAAATTATATTAACATAGTGTATTTTCCGAATCTAATTTTTACTCTGACTTTTGGGCTGATTATGAGAGTATAACTTCCTAGCTATGCAATGATTATTCCCCATACTTTAGAATCAGAGAGCACTCTTTTCTTCGACTATTGTTTCGCCACACTTACATCACCCATTTTCTTCAAGAGAAAAAGCACCTCCAAATCTACTCTCCGTCCACTAAAGGCAGTAGATTCAAAGGTGTTTTCCTAAGGCAGTTATTCCTAAAGAAAATAGCGGCGCCAGGTTGGAGTCATCACGTCCTCCCTATACAGCCGCTCCATATTACAAAGCTTCGGCGTTTTTGTTCAGTTGATTCATCAGCCTTTCCAGCTGTTGGAGATCATCACGTGTGAAACCTTGATACAGGGCCTCCATGAATTGCTCTTTGTCCATGCTGCAGCTGTCCAACAGCTGCCTACCTTCTTCTGAAATGGCGACGAGGACTTCACGGTGGTTCAGTTCGTTGCGTCTACGTGTGACCAGCTTCTGCTCCTCCAGGTTTTTTAAATGGCGTGTAACGGCTGCCTGGTCGATTTCGAGCATCTGCTGCAACGTCGTTTGAATCATATGGCCCTTTTCAGCTAGTGCATATAGAATTTCGTAGCGGGTAACACTGACCCCTGTTCGTTTTTCAAATGCATGCGTCACCCGCCGGTCGATATTTTTTAACATTAGAAATAGCTGCCTTAACTCATTTTGGCTTGCTGACATGCTGGTCCTCCGTCCTTCTTTTCACATACTCCCTATTAGCATACGCTATCTCCGGCATTTCTAAAAGTACGCGGATATCTTTTCCAATAAGGTGAAGGGGTCACCTTGATGTCCTTTTATCAAGATAACCCCTTTTTTATGCCCTATTATGAAAAACGGATGACTTGTTCGAATGGCAGGCGTGAAGAGCCATATGCCGGAGCAGCCGCTTTACCGATTGCAATAAGCACAATCGGAATTTCATTTGCCGGTAATGCATATTTTTCTGCGAATTTCTCCTTATCGAAGCCGCCCATCGGCACCGTGTCATACCCCATGTCTTTTGCCAGCAGCATGATCTGCATGGAGATGAGGCCCGTGTCAAAATGAACGATGTTTTTCAATACGTCTTCAGGCGCATTGCCATATAGATACAGGGAATTTTTAATCATCAAATCGGCAAGCTCGCGGGGCATATAGCCCTTCTCTGCGTTTGCGTCATAGATTTGCTGAGCGTTTTCATACATCTTCACATCGCCCAAAACGGCAATGATGGCAGATGAAGTCTCCACCTGCTCCTGGTCTTTGGCAATTGCGCGCAGCTCCTTCTTCTGCTTTGGGTCGTCGATGACAAGGAAGCGCCATGGCTGCATATTGCTTGAGGATGGGGCTGATGTCGCCTGCTCTAGTATGTGCTGCAGCTGTTCACGGGGAATCACTACGCCCGGCTCATATTTACGGACGGATGTACGGTCCTCCATCAGCTGTTCTAATGATGTTTTTGTTTGTCGCATGCTGATCATCCTTTGCTTTAGAGAGTTTTTATAAAAACAGTCTCATTATATTTGATGAATCAACTATTGACAAATCATCTGTTTGGGATGGACAGTCGTTCACTTTTACTAGCCCCCCTTTTCCCAGCATGTATTCCCACTCTGTCCTTATCGATGGTTCATTTGCCTAATACGGGGTACAAGAAAGTTTACGAGCAATACGTTGGGATGTGACTATTATGTTTGGATTTTCGGACCTGCTGTCGCTGATCATTTCTGCCTTCATCATCCTGCCGGTTGTCATCTTCCAGAGGGAGGCCGGCTACTTCCTCGTCAGCTGGCTATTCGGTGTCATCAACCCCAGGCTGAC
>JAZUQF010000016.1:0-6588 GCA_045605545.1 Lysinibacillus sp. | reverse complement strand
GCCCACAGAACGACATGGCTACATCCGACTTGACGTTGGAGCGATGGGGACAGCGGATGTCGAAATGGGCGATCGGACAAACCGCCGTCTATCTGTTCTTCCTGTCGCTTACAACGTCCCTGCTGATGCTGCCGCTGAAATATGTTACATATTGGGTGTCCAAGCAGTACGGGCTCAGCACACAGCCGATGTCAGGATGGCTGCAGCACAATGCAATTGATTTTTGCTTCGACTTGTTGTGGACATTCATGATGGTGAACATCATCTATTTCTTCATCAGAAGAAGTGTGAAGCGTTGGTGGCTCTATGTGTGGATGGCGACGATTCCCATCATGCTGTTTTACATGTTCCTGAAGCCGGAAGTCATCGATCCGCTGTACAATGACTTTACACCGATAGCGAATAAGGAGCTGGAGGAGAAGATTCTGCTGCTTGCCGATGAGGCGGGAATACCGGCAGATCATGTGTATGAGGTGAAGATGGCAGGGCAGACGAATACGATGAATGCCTATGTGACCGGTATCGGCAGCAATACACGCATCGTGCTGTGGGATACGACACTCCAGCAACTGTCTGAAGGGGAAATCCTCTTTATCATGGCGCATGAAATGGGGCACTATGTGAAAAAGGATGTCTACCGGGGCATGATTCTTTATTTTGCGATTACGTTTGTTGCCTACTGGCTGGTGGCCAAATTGATGGCGAGAATGATTCGTAGGCATGGCAAGTCACTGAACATTCAACGGATGGAGTCCATTCATTCACTCCCGCTTTATCTCCTGCTGTCATCTGTCATCCTATTTGCGGCAGATCCCCTGTCGAATGCGATATCTCGGCACGAGGAAGTACTTGCGGACCAATATGCACTTGAGCTTGTGAAAAATGAAGAAGACGCCATCTCTACCTTCCAGGCGCTGGCAAAATCCAGTCTGAGCGAGACGAATCCGCCGCTTCTTGTCAAGTGGTTCCGCTATTCACACCCGCCGCTCATCGATCGGATTTACAATGCGAAGAAACAGGAGCAGGACGAATAACCGAAAAACACCTTGCCGGGTCGCTAGCTGCGCGTTGGCAAGGTGTTTTCGTATTTTTAGCTATAAAAAGGGATTAGAAAGTTGTCCAGCCGCCATCAGCAGTCACTACCACACCGTTGATGAAGCTTGCCTCATCGGAAGCGAGGAAGATTGCCAAATTTGCAATTTCTTCAGGTTGTCCGACACGTGGATTCAAGCCCATGCCCAACTGCTGCTTGCCGACACCATATGGGCTGACGTTTGTCATGGAAGCGGAGATGTTCGTCATGACAGCACCTGGTGCAATACCATTACAGCGGATGCCTTTATCAGCAAACATGAATGCCGTATTTTTTGTCAATCCGACAACGGCATGCTTACTAGCTGTGTATGCTGCACCTGCACGACCGCCATGCAGACCGCCTGCAGAGATGTTGTTGACGATTACACCGTGTCCCTGCTTAAGGAATAGGTCCGTCGCAATACGCATTGATTTCATGACAGCCGTTGTATTGACAGCAAAAATCATATCCCAGCGCGCATCCTGCACTTCATTTACCGGCTCGAAGCCGTCCATAATACCGGCGTTGTTTACAAGAACGTCCAGCTTCCCGTATTGGGCAATCGTTTCATCGAACAGACGTTGTAGATCTTCGTCCTTTGTCACGTTCGTATCGATAGCAAATGCCGTACCGCCGTTTGCTGTAATAGCTTCCGCCACTGCCTTGGCACCTTCTAGATTCATATCGGAAACGACTACTTTCGCGCCTTCCTTTGCATAGCCCTCGGCAATGGCCTTCCCCATGCCTGAGGCCGCGCCTGTGACGATTGCCACTTTGTCTTGTAATCTCATAAAAAAATCCTCCTTTGTAAGTCTTCGTATAATCAACTACCGTTTATTGAACATATGTTCAATAAAAATTATAATAGTATCCATAACTATGCACAAACAACACAAAATGATTAATTGTTTAATAATGAACAGTTCTATGCTGTTTTGTCGAATAGGAGAAGAAAAAAATATGGATTTACGGATTGTCAAGACACACGAAAGTCTGCAACAGGCATTGTTGGTCCTGCTGAAGGAAAAACCGCTCGAGAAAATTACGGTGAGCGAGCTATGCAGGATGGCGAAGATCAATAGAGGGACATTTTACTTGCATTACACGAATATCCATGGCGTGTTTGAAAGATATTTCGAGGAAATCGTAGATGATTTAAAGCGCTCAATCCTTGCACCCTATCATAAAATGGACAGCCAGCTGGAAGGATTGGTAGCCGATATGATTCAAATTTTCCATCACGTCAAAAAATATGAAACGTTTTATTGCATCGTATTCGATGAGAAGATTCCGATGACATACTACTACATGCTGTTTCATCTAATCCGCGAGTTCCTCACAGAAATCGCCTTTTCCAATCAAACCCCCGAGCGGGCAGCGGCATTTCGTATCAGTTATCAGACGAACGCCATCATGGGGATTCTGCTGGAATGGCATCATGAAAAGTATGAAACACCGCCAGAAAAGCTGAATCAGTATTTAATGACCTTCATCAATTCATAGCCCTTTTTTGCTTCATTCTTTTCACACGAAGACGACGGTCGGTGCAGCTACGTACCTACGTACGGAATATGGTTCTTTTAATAATTGCCTCGTCGATAGGCGATTTGAGGTGCTTTTTTTCCGAGTCCCCAAACCTGGGCAGGTAGAATAACAAGGTTTTCGTAAGAATATAATGAAATCGATTACGGAGAAACTAGTAAGTTCATAAATAATCACCCACGGTAGAGTCACGCGAAAGTCGAGAGAACAGGATGTGCAGGACATCCATTTTAAAAGGATGAGGTGGAGTGAAGAGATGAAGCAATCGAAGAAGGCAAAATTCGTCATTATCGGCAGCGGCTTTGCAGGCATCATCGCGGCGGTCCGGCTGCAGCAAATCGGGGAAAGGGACATCATCATGCTGGAGCGGGCGGGGGATGTGGGCGGTGTCTGGAGGGATAACGGTTACCCGGGGTGCGCCTGCGATATAGAATCCCATCTATATTCCTTATCCTTTGCACGAAACCCGGACTGGAGCCATACATTTGCACGGCAACAGGAGATCCATTCCTATTTGAAGGACTGCATTGAGCATTTCGACCTCCAGAAGACCATTCGCCTCCATCACGAGGTTCAGAAGATGGTATGGAATCAACAAGACGGTATATGGATTATTCATACAAACCAGGGGGAATACCGCGCCAGGTTTGTCGTAGGGGGCTTCGGAGCATTGAGCGATCCATCCATCCCGAAGCTGGAGGGAATCGAAAAATTCAAGGGAATGGCGTTCCACTCCGCCAGATGGCCAGCCGGAATTGATATGAGGGGGAAAAGGGTGGCGGTCATCGGGACTGGTGCCTCTGCCATCCAATTCATTCCGGAAATCCAGCCAGAAGTGGCCAAGCTTCATGTCTTTCAGCGTTCAGCGGCATGGGTCATCCCAAAGCTGGATGCACCGATCAGCGAAACGAGGAAAAAGATGTTCCGGTATGTCCCTCTGCTCCAACGGGCAAATCGTTTGAAAATCTATATGTCGAGGGAATTCATGGTGGTCGGCTTCAGGCATCCGTCCATCACAAAAAAGGTGGCGAGGGATGCCTTGGCCCATGTGCATAAGGACATACAAGACCCCGCGCTGCGCCGGAAGCTGACGCCGGACTATGCGCTCGGCTGCAAGCGTGCCCTCCCGTCCAATACGTACTATCCAGCCCTTGCACAGCCGAATGTCGAGGTGCATACAGCTGGGGTTTCAACAGTGGTAAGGGATGGAATCATCGATAAGGACGGCAACAAGGCGGAAGCGGACATCATCATCTATGCCACAGGATTCAAGGTGACGAATGCCCCGTTGGCGGAATACATCTACGGCAAGAAGGGACATACGCTGGCCCAGGAATGGAACGGCAGTCCGAAAGCCTATTTGGGCATTACAGTGTCAGGCTTTCCGAACCTGTTCATCATGCAGGGGCCGAATACCGGGCTCGGACATTCCTCCGTCCTGTTCATGATGGAGTCGCAGGCATTGCACATCCAGAAAGTGGTGAAGCATCTGCGGACAAAAAGAATGGACATCATCGAGCCGAAAAGGGAAGCCCAGAAGCGATTCGTTGATCAAATAGCCAAGGGTTTGGAGGGGACTGTATGGGAAACGGGCGGCTGCACAAGCTGGTACTTCGACGAAACCGGACGCAATGCATCCATCTGGCCGAGCTACACATTCAGCTACAGGCGGCTCGTCTCGGACTTCCAGGCGGCAGACTATAAAGAAAGGTTGGCAGGAATCACACCAACAGTAAATGACTGAATATAAAGACCTGCAGCTAATGAAAAGCTGCAGGTCTTTTCATTAAAAAGGGCATGTTACATTTTATAAAATTGGGGATACTTAAGAAAAGCCATGCTAAACAGCGAATGCCCGGCTTGTACCGATAACGAGTCAAACAAAGCGCCTGTTGACATGATGGCAGATTTAAAATGCATCATTCATTAGCGGCTTTCTTGAAGAAGTAATGAAAATTATGATAATTACCCTTCGATAAACATCTAAATCGTTATACTTTTTTATAGAAAAGTAATAGGTTGGGCTATGTATTGTATAAAGCGTCAGTGGTTATTGTATGTAGAATTTCAGTATTCGTAACAGGGCGTCAACCCCAGAGAGCGCCTCTATTCGGCCCTTGCCCATCCAACTCCCACAGCATAGGAGGTGAACGTTCTACCCATTCAGGTAGAACTGCAGATTGTCGACAACTATCTATTTACTCATTTTCGCCGTATTGATTGCACTTACCGCATTCTTCGTTGCCACCGAGTTTGCAATCGTCAAGGTGCGCCAGTCAAGAATCGATCAATTAGTCGCAGAGGGGAAGGCAGGCTCACTTGCCGCCAAGCAGGTGACGACACACCTGGATGAATACCTTTCCGCCTGTCAGCTCGGAATTACCGTAACGGCCCTCGGAATCGGGATGGTCGGTGAACCGACATTCGAGTTCATGCTTCATCCGCTATTCAAAAGCCTTGGCCTCTCGACGGACTACATCCATATCTTCACGATTGGTGCCGCCTTCCTCATTGCCACGTTCCTGCACGTAGTCGTTGGGGAGCTGGCCCCGAAGACCATCGCCATTCAGAAGGCAGAAGCCATTACACTGGCATTTTCCAAACCAATTCAAATCTTCTATAAGATTCTGTATCCTTTCATCTGGCTTTTGAACGGGTCGGCCCGCCTCTTATTGAAGCTGGTCGGCATGAAGCCGGCTTCAGAACACGAGCTGTCCCATACGGAGGAAGAGCTTCGCCTCCTTCTATCGGAGAGCTATAAATCCGGTGAAATCAACAAGAATGAGCTGAACTATGTCAACAACGTCTTCGAGTTCGATGATAAAATCGCCCGTGAAATCATGGTGCCGCGTACGGACATTGTCGGATTTGAAGTGAACGATACTTTCGAGGAGGTACTGACGCAAATATCAGAGGAGCGCTATACACGCTATCCGATTTTCGAAGGTGACCGCGACAACATCATCGGCTTTTTGAACATCAAGGACTTCTTGACGCAGGGTATGAAGAACCGCATCCAGCCGGAAACATTCCGCCTGGTCGACTTCATGAATCCCCTCATCCGTACGATTGAAACAACGCCGATTCAGACGCTCCTGCAGAAGATGCAGAAGAAGCGTATCCATATGGCCATCTTGCTCGATGAATACGGCGGAACAAGCGGTCTTGTAACGGTCGAGGATATTTTGGAGGAACTCGTCGGGGAAATCCGGGATGAATTCGATGAGGACGAAATCCCGGAAATACGTAAAATCGGTGAGGGACACTACATCATCGCCTCGAAACTGTTGTTATCGGAGGTGGAAAAGCTGCTATTCGTGGAGTTTGAAGTGGAAGGCCTCGACACACTCGGCGGCTGGTACTTCACAGCGGACACCGACCTGGACCTGTCAAAATCAATCTACCACCAAGGCTACTACTTCAGCATTTATGAAAAGGAAGGCCTCCTGATCCACTATATCGAGGTGAAAAAGGGCGAGGCACCAGAAGATGTAAAAGCCGAATAGCACGTTCCTTTTAGTGTCTGCATATTCGCCAGATTCCGTTGTAATTTCTCCAAATATGCTTGTAATCTCGCCAAAGTGCAGGGTATTTTCGCCAAACTTCATTCCACCGAGCAGGAACCCGTCAAGTAGGGCTTCCCCTAATAAGCAATCGCCCGTATCTCTTTTATTGGAGCTGCGGGCTTTTTGAATGAGCATAAAACTCCTGCATATTGCAGCAGAGAATAAACATGCCATATAATAGGTGGAAGGAAAAACCTATTCATTCTCTATTCATTAAGCAAATAATGGAGGAAGACTCATGCTACAAGGAAAAACAGTGTTAATCACAAGCGGTGGAACGATGGAAAAGTGGGATGACGTCCCCGGCCATACGAATCTATCAAAAGGGACCATGGGCTGTCTCCTGGCGGAGAAGGCTTTTGAAGCAGGAGCTGAGGTCATCTATATGCACGGCTATTTTGCCAA
>JAZUQF010000015.1:0-2774 GCA_045605545.1 Lysinibacillus sp. | reverse complement strand
ATATTCGGACGCTACATCCCCGGAGATTCCGTCGTCCATCGCCTGGACCCGCGCTCGAAGCTGCTATTCGTCTTTGCCTTCATCATCATCGTATTTCTGGCAAACAATGCAGTTACGTATGGGCTGCTGCTTGCATTTACGCTCGGCGTCATTTTACTGAGCCGCATCAGGATGTACTTTCTGGTCAATGGACTGAAGCCGGTCATCTTCCTTCTGGTCTTCACCTTCCTTCTTCATGTCCTCTTTACGCGCGAGGGGCCCGTCCTATTGGATCTTGGCCTTGTGAAAATCCATGAAGAAGGGCTGAAGCAGGGGATTTTCATCTCCATCCGTTTCCTTGTACTGGTCTTCATGACAACGGTGCTGACCCTGACGACATCACCAATTTCCATTACGGACGGGGTAGAGACATTGCTTAATCCATTCAAGAAGGTAAAGCTGCCGGTCCATGAGCTGGCGCTCATGATGTCCATTTCACTGCGGTTCATCCCGACGCTGATGGACGAGACCGATAAGATTATGAAGGCGCAGATGGCCCGTGGTTCGGATTTGAGCGCAGGACCGATGAAGGACCGTCTGAAGGCCGTCGTGCCGCTGCTCGTACCGCTGTTTGTCAGCGCATTCAAGCGTGCCGAGGATCTGGCGACGGCAATGGAGGTGCGTGGCTACCGCGGCGGGGAAGGCCGTACACGCTACCGCCAGCTGAAATGGGACTCAGGGGATACACTGGCACTTGCCTCTCTTGTCGTGATGATGGCGTTGCTAGTATATTTCCGTAACTAGAGGTGTTTTATGAGAAGGCTAAAAGCGACAATCAGTTATGATGGTACGAACTTTGCAGGCTATCAGGTGCAACCCGGTGAGCGTACAGTCCAGCTGGAGCTGGAAAAGGTGCTGTCGGTCATGCACAAGGGGGCGCCCGTCAAGGTGACGGCGAGCGGTCGTACGGATGCGCGCGTCCATGCGACAGGTCAGGTCATCCATTTCGATACGACGCTCCAGATTCCTTGCGAGAGGTATATGAAGGCATTGAATGTCCAGCTCCCGCGCGATATCCGCGTGCTGGCTGTAGAGGAGGTGCCCGGCGACTTCCATGCCAGGTATAGCGTGAGCGGCAAGCGCTACCGCTACATCTGGAGCTGCGAGCAGGTGCAAAGCCCATTCCGCCGCCATTATACAGTGGAGACCAATGGCATCAAGCCGGACGTGGAGGCGATGAGGAAGGCGGCTGGGGCCATCCTTGGCACGCATGACTTCTCCTGCTTCTGCGCAGCGAATACGAGCGTGGTCGACAAGGTCCGCACTGTCAAAAGGCTCGATTTCGAATGGCATGGTGAGGAGCTGCATATGGCCATTGAGGGCAATGGCTTCCTGTACAATATGGTCCGCATCATCGCAGGGACGCTTTGGGAAGTCGGAACAGGGAAGAGAGATGCGGCAAGCTTAGCGGAGATCATAGCGGGCCGTGACCGTGGGAAGGCGGGGAAAACCGCGCCGGCACACGGTTTGTACCTTGAAGAGGTGCATTATTGACTCTAGTACAACTTCTCCAGGTGTTTAATTAAATCTCTTGACTTATAACTTGATTCGTTATAAGATGATGTATGGTATTTTCATTACCACCACAAATAAGCCCCGAAACTTATAGTGTAGACTAATGAAAAATAACGGTAATTATTATCGATTAGGAGGATATATTCATGCGTACAACATTCATGGCTAAAGGCCACGAAGTAGAGCGTAAATGGTTAGTAGTTGACGCAGAAGGCCAAACTCTTGGACGTTTAGCTTCTGAAGTAGCTGCAATCTTACGCGGTAAACATAAACCAACTTTCACACCAAACGTTGACACAGGTGATCACGTAATCGTCATCAATGCAGATAAAATCCATTTAACTGGCAACAAGTTAGAAGGTAAAATCTACTACCGCCACACACAATTCGCTGGTGGTTTAAAACAACGTACAGCTGGCGAAATGAAAGAGAAATACCCAACTCAAATGATCGAGTTAGCAGTTAAAGGCATGCTTCCTAAAAACTCTTTAGGCCGCAAAATGTTCGGTAAACTGAACGTTTACGCTGGAGCAGAGCACCCACACGCTGCACAAAAACCAGAAAGCTATACGCTTCGCGGATAATCTAAAATAATAGGAGGATATTACCTTGGCACAAGTTCAATATATCGGCACAGGTCGTCGTAAAAGCTCTACTGCTCGTGTACGTCTAGTACCAGGCGAAGGCAAAATCGTAATCAACAACCGTGAAATCGGTGATTACCTACCATATGAAACTTTACACTTAATCATCAACCAACCATTAGTAGCGACTGAAACTAAAGGTTCTTACGATGTACACGTTAACGTTAACGGCGGTGGCTTCACAGGTCAAGCTGGTGCAATCCGTCACGGTATCGCTCGTGCGTTACTACAAGTTGACCCTGACTTCCGTCCAGCTTTAAAAGCTGCTGGTCTACTTACTCGTGATGCTCGTATGAAAGAGCGTAAAAAACCAGGTCTACGCGGCGCTCGTCGTGCACCTCAGTTCTCAAAACGTTAATCAACCGATTATACAATTTGCGAATACGAACCCTCTCCCTTGTGGAGAGGTTTTTTTCGTGTCTCGGGAGACTTTGATGCCCCAGCCCATCTGCATGTAATCGCCAAAGGTTATCTGATTAATAGCAGTTATAGCTGAATCCCTTTTCAGTAGAGTGAGAGTAGGAACTGGATAGTAGAGTAAGAAAACCCCCTATCTGCGGTTTTTAAAGGTTGAAA
>JAZUQF010000014.1:0-2632 GCA_045605545.1 Lysinibacillus sp. | reverse complement strand
TAGAAGGTGTTATAGAAAGTTTAAAGAGAGGTTATTACCCAAGTGGATTTTGATATATAAACTAATTTAGTATTCGATTAATAATAGCACTTAGAGAACTGGGTTTTATATTAATAAAAGAGTTTATAAAGGTATACTTTTAGGACGCTTTAAAAGTATGTCTTTTTTGCGTTTGTAAAGTATATGAAAATGAAATATAAACGCTTATAATATTTATTATATCTTTATAAACGGAAATGGGGAATTTCAATATGAATACGTGGATTTTCCAAGGCAATCCAACGAGGTTTGATGTAGATAACTATCTATTGGAGAATGAAATAATTTGGTGGTCCATTCGCCAAGCCCATTTTGCTGATGTAATTGAATTGGGGGATGAAGTGTTCATCTGGCGATCAGATGGTACGAATAAAGGAAGCGGGGGCATTGTTGCACGAACGCGAGTTGTAGACCTCCCGCAAGAATATATGGATGAAGAGGAATCAGCAGCGTACTGGTACGAAGATGCTCCAACCGAACCTTATTTAGCCGTTGAATTAAAAGTGTTAGAGGTAGCTGTTGAACATGGCATCAAGCGTCTGGAGTTACAGGAACATGATGTTTTATCAGATCTGCTGATCCTACGTCTAAGACAGAAAACTAACTATTTAGTAGATGCAGAACATGCACTTCATTTACAGCAACTTTGGCAGGAGCGTATACAATCTTCGAAAGAGGACTTGCTTCAAACGATTCTTGAAGACCTTGCTGCAGAAGAAGTGGAGAATGGCAATGTGGAAGGGAACGTAAAATTCTATTATGGAAAGCAGTATGAACGGAATGCTGAAAATCGTCAACGTGCCATCCAAATCCACGGATTGGATTGTTATGTATGTGGGTTCAACTTTGAAGCCGCCTATGGTGAAAGAGGAGCAGGCTTTATTGAGGTTCATCACCTAAAGCCCTTAAGTTCATTGGAAGAGGCGACGGAAATCAACCCGAATACGGATTTAGTTCCCCTATGTGCCAACTGCCACCGGATGATACATAGAAGAAACAATGACGTATTAACGATTGAAGAATTAAAAGCTCTTTTAAGAAAATGATAGTGATGGGAGTATCGATTAGGTCATGAATTCTAAAACATTTGGTTATGTCCGTGTTTCAGCTGCGGATCAGAATGTCGAGCGTCAATTAACAAAGATGCGCCAATTAGGGATAGGCGAGAGGGATATTTTTATCGATAAGGCGAGCGGTAAGAATTTCAATCGCCCTCAGTACCAGGCGTTAAAAAGTGTAATCCGTTCAGGAGATCTTATTTATATCGATGCGTTGGATCGCTTGGGGCGCAATTACGACGAGATTATCAATGAGTGGAAAGACATTACCCGCAATATAAATGCTGACATTGTGGTCCTGGAAAACGAAACGCTGTTCGATAGTCGCAAATTCAAGGCGATGAATACGGAGGATAGCAAGCTGGGTTCCCTGATGGAGGATCAGTTTCTATCGCTGCTGTCGTATGTGGCCGATCAGGAACGCAAGAAGATTTTAAAGCGCCAGGCCGAGGGGATTGCAGAGGCAAAGAAGGCCGGGAAGCACCTTGGACGCCCGAGATTGGATTTGTCTGCATTGTCAAAAGGGCAAAGAGAAGTGTTGGAAGCGAATTATGAGGCGTGGAAGCGTAAGGAGCTGACAGGAGTGAAGTTTGCGGAGATGTTGGGGTTGAAGAAGAATAGCTTTTATAAGATTGTGAAGGAGTATGGGGAAATATTTAGCGCTAATTTATGAGTGAAAGTTATCTTATTACTGTGGTTAAATAGAAATTTGTTTTTAAACAGAATGGATGTTGGGGTAGGGATGTGTTCGATAATCATACTGGCACAGACATCGGGAGCACCAGGTACGGAGATATTTTCAAGCTGCACACACAATTGCGAATTTAATTAATTGGAGTGACCAAAGGAGAATGAAGTATGTTCTGTCCCGTATGATTTCGGCAACATTTTAAATGTGGTCGTTAATAAAGAGAAAGATAAATAAAAACGCGCTTACCAACGAGCACGTTTTTTATGAGGAGTTCAAAAGATAATCGATATTTTCTACTTTTTAAAAGTAGAAATTTCTACATTTCAAACTTCTACTTTTGTTATTTTTCTTCCGATAATGCTTCTAACATAAATTCAAATTAGCCTTGTTTATAGTAATAATCAAAATCAGCTCTCGTCGCATGTTCATTTTTACTGCCTTTTCGGACCTAACAAAATCCCTTATGAAGGGAGTTTTCATGTTGAAGTGTTTTTGATTGAATAAAAGAAATGAAATATATAGATATATTAATATATGAGTATGTTGATATATTTTTATTGGAAATTTCGTTCATCCCAATAACCAAGCCATCCCGCTCCCCCAAAACACCTCTAACCATCCACCTTGCATTCCACTAAAAACTAACCTAAAATATATACATATACGTTGGATAAAAACATTTAATACCAATCGAGGAGGTAGCGGACGTGGCCGAAAACAAAGAAGCAATCGTCGTAACATTTGGCAACTTCAAAGGGGGGACGGGCAAGACAACGAACAGCACCATGATCGCCCATGCATTATCAATGAAGGGATATAAGGTGCTGCTGTGCGACCAGGATCC
>JAZUQF010000013.1:0-16441 GCA_045605545.1 Lysinibacillus sp. | reverse complement strand
CCCTTCCTTTTTACTATAGACATAGACAAAAAGACGACTCAGCATTTGCCGGATCGTCTTTTTGTGTTAGCTATTAGTGGTGTACCGGTGGGTAGCCGGAGTTAAGTACCGTCATTACTACGAACCACCCGAAGATAGCTGCCGAAGCAACGTTGAATACTACAGAAAGAATATTCTTTTCTTTGATTGCCTGGAATGTGCCGACCACAGATAAAATAGCTATTAGTCCAAAAATGATCATTAAAATCCAACTCATGATATAGACACTCCTTTCGACATGACAAAGTTGCAAACAATATATTCCTTTTTTATTGTATAGTTTATTCAGGAGTTTGTCGAGCAGAAAAAATGACGTTTGTTTGAACAACCGTTCATGTATAATGGGAGTGAGGTGATAGGATGTTGAATATCAGAACATATAGTCTAGGCCCGGTACAGACGAACTGTTATATTGTAAGCAATAAAAAGAAAGAATGCCTTATTTTCGACCCAGGAGAAGAGGGGGAGTGCCTTGTAAAGGAAATACGGTCCCTTGGCTTGAAGCCGCTTGCAGTCTTTCTGACGCATGCGCACTTCGATCATATCGGTGCGGTGGATGCCATACGCGGAACGTTCAACGTACCGCTGTATATCCATGCGAAGGAAGTCGACTGGTTATCGGATCCGTTGAAGAACGGCTCAGGAAAGTATTTCGAGCTGCCAAATTATGTAGTGGGGGCACCGCTTGAAGAGCATATCATACGCCAGGAGCAAACATTCGAGATAGGGGAGTTTGTCTTCCGGGCTGTATTCACACCGGGGCACTCGCCAGGAAGCGTATCATATATTTTTGAGCAGGATGGCTTTGCAATTGTAGGGGACACATTGTTTGAGCGGAGCATCGGCCGTACGGACTTGTTCGGAGGCAATATGAAAGAGTTGCTTCAGTCCATCCATGACAAGCTGCTTGTGCTTCCAGAGGACACAATCATCTATCCGGGCCACGGGGATTATACAACTCCGGCAGCGGAAATGGAGAATAATCCGTTTTTAAATGGATTCTGATCCGTTTGATAGATTTCCTTCAGTGGTAAGGGAAGATGGCTGGTAAAGCCATGGATGACCCATGGAATATAGGCAATAAAAGAAGCGTATCGGATAGTCGATACGCTTTTGTCGATGGACGGAATTAATGGCCGCCAGGTATGTGCAAGAATGTTGTATAATACGTGAATCCTGCGAAGAAAATTGTTAAATACGCACCGAAAATGTACATGTACATACGTTCTGAAAGGTTTAAGAAGCCTAATAATAAGAATAAACCGGTATTACCTACGAATAATAGCGAAACCTCGGGCATGTGTCCAAGATAGAACATAACGGCAAAAATCCCTGTCCAGAAAGCCATAACTTTATACATATTGCTCATGAAAATCCCCCCTTTTTACGAGTGAATACAATAGTCTCCCATATATTATAAATGATGTGTATAGATAATGTAAACTGCAACTTAGGTGAACTTTGTGACAATCGGATGGAATTTCCAAATTTCATTTTAAGCGAATTTCATATTGGCAGTTTTCACATCCATATCTCATACTTTCCATCTGGATGATTTCATTGCCGGGAAACAGCAGGTCGGTCTGACCGCGGAGATAGGCTTCGTGCAATGCGCAGATTTCCTCCTGACAATGCGGAAGCTGGTGATGGAACGGGCAGTTATAAATCAAGAAGCGGATGGCTGTTACCCCCTCCTTGATTTCGATGGAAGGAATATAGCCGATCAGAGCGGCCTGCTCCGTAAGAATGACTGTTTTTTCCTCGAGGGAACCCAGGCTTTTGGAATGTCGGGTGATGATATCATTCATGTCTTTCTGGCCTTGGGCATAGGCGATTTCTTTTCCTTTTTCCAGGGCATCCGCTCCCAGGGTATTAATCAGCTTCAGCAATATTTGGAGGAGCATGGGTTCTTCCCGTCTGGGGAATGTCAATGAAATTCCTTCCGCCGTCGCCCGATATACACGCCCAGGACGCCCTCCTCTCCCGGTTTTCACGAAATCGGCGGAAAGCACATTGATTTCCGATAACTTCGCCAAATGAAGTCTTGCTACATTGGGATGAATATCAAATTGCTCCGCTATTTCCTGAACGGTGAATGCACGCTTATTCTGCAATAGGAATTCATATATGCGGAACCGCGTTTCATCAGCCAACGTACCGGTAATTTTTAATGGATGCATCAAATTATTTCACCTCTTTTTTTGTTCTCTCTCATTATATGGTATATCATCTACAAATCCTATCATTTCGACGCGTAAATTATTATTTTCGCTCTACCATGTGTTTTGCAGTAAGATTTCCTGCTGATGACCAAATTTAAATTTTGGCATTTATCATTCCATTTTGACGTCCTCCTCCTTATAATGTTGCCATAGATAGCGATATGCCCATTACTTATACAAAAGAGGTGTAAACAATGGAGCATGAAACGATCATTGCATCCCAAAGTGAGCAGTTGCTGCTGAAGGCTTGTCACTTCGGTGCTTCCGACCTTCATCTTATTCCGAAAAAGGAGCACTATTCCATCCTGCTCCGTAAATTCGGTACACTCGTTGAGACGGGTACGCTCCCTGACGAGATTGCCACGCGCATCATTTCCTACCTCAAGTATTTATCCTCACTTGATATCAGTGAAAAGCGAAAGCCCCAGAGCGGTGCCTTCCAGAAGGAAATCGAGGAGCACCTCTATGCTTTCCGTATTTCAACGCTGCCCTCGGTATTTGCCAAGGAGAGCATCGTCGTACGTGTACTGCGGCAGAATTATGCCTATCCAATCGCCGCCCTATGCTACCATCCCCAAACTGCCGACCTATTATCCAGCCTTGTACAGCGGCGCCAGGGACTCCTGCTAATGTCCGGAGCGACTGGTTCCGGCAAGACGACCACCCTTTATTCACTTGTCCAATATTGTCGTAACACCCTTTCCCGCCACATCATTTCACTGGAAGATCCGGTGGAGAGCAGCCAGGATGATCTGCTGCAAATCCAGGTCAATGAACGTGCAGGCGTTACATATGCAACCGGGTTGAAGGCCATTCTGCGGCATTCGCCCGATGTCATCATGATCGGCGAAATTCGCGATAGGGAAACGGCGAAGATTGCATTGGAAGCTTCACTGACCGGTCACCTGGTGCTGTCAACCGTCCATGCCAAGGATACCGTCAATTGTCTATATCGCTTATTGGACCTCGGAATCTCACTGGAGGAAATGAGGCAAGCACTAATCGGCATCGTCGCCCAGACGCTTATACAAGTAGACGGGGCAGAGGAGAGGAAGGCGGTATTTGAGATATTGAGTGACGGAGCGCTGATTGAGGCTGTATCGAAGGCAATGGATGGAGATTTCTACGAGCTGCACGGAAATTTGACCTTGGCCGGCCAACTGAAGGAAATAGAAGGGCCTTGGGGGAAGAATCCATGAGATTTGTCCGGATGCTGTGGCAAAAGAAGATGCGGGTTGCCCAATTTCCCCAGCTGCTCGACCGGACGGGCACCCTGCTCGAAGAAGGATATACATTTGCAGAATGCATCGAGATGCTCATTCCTTATCATATAAAAAATTCTTCCGAGTGGGAGGAGGAGCTGGAAAGAGCCTTTCAGGAAGGGGCAGGTCCGAGCGTCGTCTTTGGCCTGATGGGCATGAAAAGGCAGCATTTGCTATCAGTGGAGCTAGCCGAAAAGACGGGGGACCTTTCCCGGACGCTCTTGGTCGTTGGAGAGCAAATGAGGTTTTCGGAAGAAATCAGAAACCGCATGGTGAAATTGCTTGTGTACCCGGCGTTCCTCTTCGTTCTGCTCATTGGCCTATTTATCGCGTTCAGAGTAAAATTTCTGCCGAACATCCAGCAAATGCTATTCACCCGTACAGGCTATAGCGAGTCTTCCAGCATTCAATGGTCCAAGTTCTTCCTCCATATGCCGGATTATATTATCACGCTTGGTCTGATCGGAGCCGGGTTGTTGACGGCTGGAGCCATGTATGTAAACAAGAAAAGAGTAGACCTGCAGCTGGCAATCTTCCTGAAGGCGCCGTTCGTCCGTTATTATTGGCGGCTTTTGATCACACGGCAGTTTTCCCGGACATTGGGGGAATTGCTGTTGACGGGATTTTCACTGCAGGCGGCCCTGGAGCATCTAATGGAGCAGCCTCATCAGAAACAGATTGCCTATATTTCCTCGTGCGTCCAGAAACGCGTCGTGTACGGGGATTCACTTGCTCAAGCGGTAGTTGTATGCGACTATTTCTATCCGAAATTTGAGCAATTCATTGCGCATGGAGAACTCAGTGGACTGCTCGGCAGGGAACTGATTCTATACGCCGAGCTACTTGACGGCAAGCTGCAGAGCGCCATAAAACTAACGACGAAAACGGTTCAGCCGTTGTTGTTCATCATCATTGCACTATGTATTGTAGCGGCCTATTTAAGCATCCTGCTACCTATGTACAATATGCTCGATGTTATCTAGAAGGAGGGAGAACTTATGTTAAACGAAAAAGGTTTTACATTAATAGAAATGCTGATTGTCCTACTGATTATATCGATTCTCATCTTAATAACGATTCCGAATGTCACGAAACATTTTGCCACCATCGATGAAAAGGGCTGCAGTGCCTATGTGTCGATGGTCCAGGGACAGGTGGAGGCATACCGTGTCGATACAATGGAATATCCCACGGTTGCACAACTGATTGAAGAAGGATATATCTCGACGGAGGAGGCGAAATGTCCAAGCGGCGAGAAAATCACTATCGACAAGGATGGAAAGGCTGCCGTAGAAGGGGCGGAATCAGGCGGGGGACCATCATCGTAAGGGAGGAGCGTGGCTTCACCTTGCTTGAAACGTTGCTTGTTCTGCTGATTTTAATGGTTGTCACCGCAGCTGTAATGTCCTTCTCCTACAGGCATTTGAAGGAGGGGCAATACGAGCGGGCCATTGACCGGTTCCGATTGACCTTGCATGAATCCTATATGGTGGCCCAGCAGGAAAACATATCGATGGATGTATATATTGCTAATGGAAAATACGTAAATATAAGGAGGGCCGGCAAGTGGTTCGAAGTTGTATGGGAGCTTCCAAAAGGGATGAAAATTGATATTTATACAAAGAAAACGTACATCACCTTTACAGCGAAAGGGTATGTGGCGGAATTAGGTAAGGTGGAAGTCACCACGCCCCATGGGAAATTCCTGTATTCAATAAATATGTCGAAAGGAAGGTTGCGTTTGATTGAATGAGCGGGGCATCACATTATTGGAAACGGTATTGGGCATGGCAATCCTATTGCTCTTGGCAGTGACGCTGGTTCCTGCTGTAAACAATCTTCAAGGCAGACTGCATAATGAAAAAATGGCGTACCGGGCAAGCGAGGCGGCATACAACGGGGTCAAGGAAGCATTCTATACAGGAGCTACCCAAGGCAGGGTCATGATTGAGGGGATGGAATATGAGTGGCAATACGGCAATGGGGAAATATGCGTTGCCTACATGGATTTGGAGGGACTGCAGAGGACATGTATCGATTCAGCGGGCATGAAAAAGGATTTACGTTTGTAGAAGCTCTGCTTCATCTGCTCCTGTTTGTCGCATTCGGGCATCTTCTCTTTTTCATTCTGATGGAATATTATGAAATGACGGCAGTAGGGAAGGCGAGAATAGAAGCGGATTGGGAATTATGTGTGACGGATATGGGACGCTATTTTCCAATCGACAGCAAGGTATCCGTTTCTGAAGATGGTTTGGCCGCCATCGTGAAGAAAGGTGAAGATCAGACATACAATATTCAATTTCTTAATAAGGTTTTATGGAAACGGGAGGAAAGCGGCAATGAGACGTTGCTTGTCGGTGTAAAAAGCGCAAGATTCGTCTTAATCGGCAACAGGCTGACCCTCAAGGTCGAATTGGAAGACGGAATTGAAAGGGAGAGGATCTTCATTGTGGCACAACCTTCGAACTGAATCTGGCGCCCTCTTTCCGCTTGCAATCGTCCTCCTATTTCTTATGACAAGTGCATGCCTTGCCTATGCAACCACCTTTCAAATGGAAATAAAAATATATAATTCGTTGGAATTGTCGAATGTTCGTGCTACGATTGATATACTACATGTATTAATCAGTGAGAACTAATTTTTTTAGCGACAAAGAAGGTGATAGGCCATGCGGAAAATATATTTAGTTGGTTTCATGGGATGCGGAAAAAGTGCCATTGGACGGAGATTGAGCTACTTTTTGAAGATGCCCTATTATGATATGGACCATGAAATCGTCAGGCAGCAGGGTATGACAATCCCCGAAATCTTTGAAAAATACGGGGAAGAAAGATTCCGTGAAATTGAAACTGAGTTTCTAGAAAACTTCCGTAATGAGGCGTGCATTATCTCGACGGGCGGAGGTGTGTCGATGAGGGAGGAGAATCGCCGGATCATGCGCCGGACGGGGCTCGTATTTTTCCTGGATGCTACGTTCGAAGATATTTATGTACGGATTCGAAATGATAAAAATCGACCGATTGTGCAGCGCTCTACAAAAGAAGAGCTGCATGAGCTGTACAGAAACAGAAGAAAATTCTACAGGGAAGCGGGCCACATCCAGGTGTTGACAGAGGGAAGGTCCATCAGACAAATCGTAGAGTATATCGGATTTCAGGTGAATAGATTGAAAGGTGAATGATTTTTTGGAAAAGGGCCTTATTGTTCGTTTTAAAGGTATTTCCAAAAAATGATTGCCTTTACATTCCGTTCAATGTTAGGATATGGCTAAGAACGTCAGGATGGAAGCTATTGTTGAATAAAAGCGGATGAGGGTACGGGGAGAGAACGTGAAGTCGCGTCGCCGAAGGAGCAAGTAGAGAAGCTATGAATCTCTCAGGCAAAAAGACTCGTACAGGACGCAACTCTGGAGAGCGCCGCAAAGACGGCCACCAAAGGGGAAAGCCTATCTATGTGGCAGAAGACCAGTAATAGGTGTAACTTTCAGGTGCAAGGACAGAGAATTCCGATTCAGGGATTCGTCTGTCTTTTTTTATGGCTGAAAACGCAAAGCTGACGTCCATGGAATAGGCGCACCCGACAACAAAAAAGCGGAGGTGCCTTCCACGGACCTTGAAAGAGGTTTGGCAACAATCATATTTTGAAGGAGGGCTTTTATGAGCAAGTTAAAACGCACGCCATTGTTCGAGTCGTACAGCAAATACGGGGGAAAAACAATCGATTTCGGCGGTTGGGAATTACCGGTGCAGTTTTCTTCCATCAAGGAAGAACATGATGCCGTACGTAATCGAGCTGGGCTTTTTGATGTTTCGCATATGGGGGAAATCTTTGTTGAAGGAACTGACGCGCAAGGATATCTGCAAAAGCTGCTGACGAACGACATTTCCAAAATCCAGATAGGCGGGGCACAGTACAATGCCATGTGCTATGAAACAGGTGGGGTCGTAGATGATTTACTAGTCTATCGTCTGGATGACAATCGCTATCTTCTTTGCGTCAACGCAGCAAATATTGAAAAGGACTATGAGTGGATGCTTTCTCAAAAGTCCGGTGATGTCATCATTACCAATCAATCGGACGACTATGCCCAAATCGCGCTGCAAGGCCCTCTATCGCAGGAAGTACTGCAGGTATTAATGTCAGAAAACTTAGATGATATAAAATACTTCAAATTTAAAGCCGATGTGGAAGTGGCGGGACATCGGGTGCTCGTCTCCCGCAGCGGTTATACAGGTGAAGACGGCTTCGAAATCTATGGCCGGCCTGAAGCCATCATCGATTTATGGGATAAAATCCTGGAAGCAGGTAAAGGCAAGGGGGTCGTCCCGGCAGGACTTGGCGCGCGCGATACGCTTCGCTTCGAAGCTTGCCTGCCGCTATATGGCCAAGAGCTGTCGAAGGATATTTCCCCGCTTGAGGCAGGCATTGGATTCGCCGTGAAGCTGAATACGGAATTCATCGGCCGTGATGCTTTGGCTGCGCAAAAGGAGGAGGGCCTAAAGCGCAGGCTGGTCGGAGTAGAGATGACGGGCAAGGGCATTCCGCGCCACGGCTATAAGGTATTGAAGGATGGCCGGGAAATCGGAGAGGTGACGACCGGGACACAATCGCCGATGACAAAACGCAACATTGGTCTGGCATTGGTCGAAGCTTCTGCAACAGCCATCGGAACGGAAGTGGCAATTGAAATCCGCGGGAAGTCCATCCCGGCGGTAGTCGTGGAAACACCATTTTACAAGCGTGCAAAATAATCGGAAAGAGGGTCAAATATGAAACATCGTTATTTACCAATGACGGAACAAGATAAAAAGGAAATGCTGGAGACGATCGGTGTTTCCTCCATCGACGAATTATTTTCAGACATCCCCGAAAAGGTTCGTTTCCAAGGACAGTACAATATCAAGGAGGCTAAATCCGAAGCGGCCCTGATGAAAGAGCTGGCAGGGCTTGCGGCAAAGAATGCCGATACGACGAACAATATTTCCTTCCTTGGTGCGGGCGTATACAACCACTATAAGCCGGTCATCGTGGACCATGTGATTTCCCGTTCGGAATTCTACACGGCCTATACACCGTATCAGCCGGAAATTTCACAGGGCGAACTGCAGGCGATTTTTGAATTCCAGACGATGATTGCCGAGCTGACAGGCATGAATCTTGCCAATTCATCAATGTATGATGGCGGGACTGCACTTGCAGAAGCGGGTATGCTTGCGGCAGGACATACAAAACGTAAAAAGCTCCTTGTATCGGGTTCCGTCCACCCTGAATACATCGATGTAGTGACGACATATGCGCATGGCCAGTCGATAGAGGTCGTGAAGGTTCCGACAAAAGAAGGCGTGACGGACAGCGAAGCGTTAAAGAGTTTGATAGATGAGCAGACTGCCGGGGTCATCGTCCAGTACCCGAACTTCTTCGGTCAAATCGAAGACCTGAAAACAATCGGTGACATTGCACATGAACATAAGGCGTTGTTTATTGTATCGGCCAATCCATTGTCGCTTGGCGTACTGACTCCTCCGGGGAAATTGGGGGCGGATATCGTAGCCGGGGATGCGCAGCCGTTCGGCATATCTGAAAACTTCGGAGGACCTCACTGCGGCTTCTTCGCTGTAACGACAAAGCTGATGCGCAAAGTTCCGGGGCGTCTTGTCGGAGAAACAGTCGACCAGGAAGGCCGCCGCGGCTATGTGCTGACATTGCAGGCTCGTGAACAGCACATCCGCCGTGACAAGGCAACTTCCAACATTTGTTCGAACCAGGCGTTGCTGGCTCTTGCAGCCTCTGTGGCGATGACGGCACTCGGTAAACAAGGGGTGCGTGAAATGGCGAAGCAGAATATCGTCAAAACACGTTATGCCAAAAATGCATTCGAGGCCGCTGGATTTACGGTTGCGTTCCAGGGTGCCCATTTCAATGAAATTGTCGTCAAAACAGATAAATCAGTCACTGAAATCAATAAAGGCCTGCTGGAGAAGGGCATCATTGGCGGATTCGATTTAGGCCGCGTCTATCCAGAGATGGCCAACCATGCATTGATTGCTGTAACTGAACTGCGCACAAAAGAGGAAATCGATGCGCTAGTAGCAGAAATGGGGGCATTGCAATGAGTAACGAAAACCAACCATTAATTTTTGAATTAACAAAAGAGGGGCGCGTCGGCTACAATTTGGAGCCGCTGGACGTTCCGGAATTTGATTTGGAGGAGCTTCTGCCATCGGGCTATGTGCGGGAGGAGGCGGCAGAACTGCCGGAAGTATCCGAGCTCGATATCATGCGCCACTATACAGCGCTTTCCCGCCGCAACCATGGTGTGGATTCCGGGTTCTATCCACTGGGTTCTTGTACCATGAAGTATAATCCAAAAATCAACGAAAATGTAGCGCGCTATAATGGGTTTGCCAATATTCATCCCCTCCAGGACGAGGAGACTGTACAAGGGGCCATGGAGCTTTTATATGACCTACAGCAATCGCTCGTGGAAATTACAGGAATGGATGAAGTGACACTCCAGCCGGCAGCCGGTGCGCATGGCGAGTGGACGGCGCTGATGATGATTCGCGCATTCCATGAGGCGAATGGCGAAGGGCACCGTAACAAAGTAATCGTCCCCGACTCTGCCCACGGGACGAACCCAGCTTCCGCTACAGTGGCGGGCTTCGAGACAATTACCGTCAAATCGGATGAAGACGGTCTGGTGGACCTTGACGACCTACGCCGTGTCGTAGGGGAAGATACTGCGGCATTGATGCTGACAAATCCGAATACATTAGGCCTTTTTGAAGAAAACATCCTGGAAATGGCTGAAATCATTCATGGCGTCGGTGGCAAAGTCTATTATGACGGGGCGAATTTGAATGCCGTCATGTCAAAGGCGCGTCCGGGTGACATGGGCTTCGACTGCGTCCATTTGAACCTTCATAAAACATTTACCGGCCCGCATGGCGGCGGCGGTCCAGGCTCTGGTCCGGTAGGGGTGAAGGAGGAGCTGATTCCTTTCCTTCCGAAGCCCGTGCTTGTCAAGACGGAAGAAGGGAACTACCATTTCGACTATAATCGTCCGCAATCAATCGGCCGTGTAAAGTCGTACTATGGCAACTTCGGCATCAATGTACGCGCCTATACGTATATCCGGACGATGGGGCCGGACGGTTTAAAGGCTGTGACGGAATACGCCGTATTGAATGCAAACTACATGATGCGACGCTTGGAGGAGCATTTCGACCTGCCGTACAATCGCCATTGCAAGCATGAATTTGTGTTGTCAGGAAGGCGCCAGAAGAAGCTTGGTGTACGTACACTCGATATTGCCAAACGTCTGCTTGATTTCGGCTATCATCCACCGACTGTCTACTTCCCATTGAACGTAGAAGAGGGCATCATGATTGAGCCGACCGAAACGGAATCGAAGGAGACGTTGGATGCATTTTGTGATGCCATGATCCAAATTGCCAAGGAAGCGGAAGAAACGCCAGAAATCGTCCAGGAAGCGCCGCATACGACGGTCATCTCGCGCCTTGATGAAACACGTGCAGCACGTACGCCGGTTCTTCGCTATACAAAACAGGTATAGAAGGGCGAATTAAACTGTATCTTGGCAAACGGACAATATATCCGTAGAACGCATAGGGCGTGCCCTATGCGTTTTCGCCGTGTTGCCGATGCGTATCAAAATTCCTCGGGAGCACATGTTAGAGGTTCGACCTTGCGTTTTTTGTCACTTATATAGGAAGAAACTATGCTTCGATATAGTGAATGGCAGTTTAATCGTAGAGGATGGATAGGACATAGGCACCTTTTTACTGCCGATTTTGTTGGAATAACGGACTTTATGCAACAGATGGAGAGGACGTCTGTCGCAAGCGGCCGTCAAAGCAGGCTACGGACTCCGACAGGGATAGGGTATAAGAACTCCATCCGCTAACTAATCAGCCAAAGGGGAATCCAGAGGGGATGTGCCGGCATGGCTGGTGAAGGACGGCCAGCAGACTTCGACTTCCCTTAAGCTTCTGTACATGGCTGTGAGGTGGAAAGAGATTTGCGAAGAAAAAAGCTCCCTGAGAGGGAGCGATGTATATACTATGATTTTGATTTGATTTTACCTGTCCAAGTTTTGAAGCCGCCTTGCAATTGGTAAATTTGATTATAGCCTTTTTTCTTTAACATTAAGGCAGCACGTGCACTGCGGCCTGTATTTTGGCAGTATAGGTATACTGGTAGATCCGGCCGGATTTCTTTATGCCGCTGATTCATCTGCGTCATCGGAATGTTGCGCGCCCCTAGGATATGTCCTGCGTCGAATTCCTTAGGCTCCCGCAAATCGATCAGTTGGGCCTTGCGGTATCCTTGAATGAATTCTTCCTGCGTCAAATTTGTCACTGCCTTCTTTAAACGGAAGGAATTGATCAGCACATAGGCAATGATGACTCCCAAGATGATGGCGATTGTAATTAATACTTGCACGTTAATATTTCCCCTTTCTATCTATCAGGTATATTATAAAAGAGAACGGGTCGTTCGTCGAGTAAGTTATCCAAATACTTTATGGAGGCATGTTATGAAACAATGGTATTTTATCAACTCAGGTCCATGTACCCCATCTTTTAACATGGCGTTGGATGAGGCGCTGTTGAATTGGCATAGCGAGAAGCTCATTCCGCCTGTGATTCGTTTTTACGAATGGGAGCCGGCAACGTTGTCGATTGGCTATTTCCAGCAGGTACATAAAGATATTGATTTGGAAGAGGTCCGCCGGCAGGGGCTTGGTTTTGTCAGAAGACCGACAGGGGGGCGTGCTGTCCTGCACGAGCATGAATTGACATATTCCATCATTGTCGAAGAGGACTATCCAAATATGCCCCAAAGTGTGACGGAAGCCTATCGGGTGTTAAGTGAAGGGCTGCTGCTCGGATTCCGCAATCTGGGCCTGGACGCCTATTTCAGCGTGCCTGATACGGAGGAGAAGAAGGCAGACTTGAAAAGGCCGAAAAGCGCGGTCTGTTTCGACGCACCGAGCTGGTATGAACTTGTCGTAGAAGGCAGAAAGGTGGCGGGCAGTGCGCAAACTCGCCAAAAAGGTGTCATTTTGCAGCACGGAGCCATTTTACTGGATATGGATGAAGAAAAGCTGTTATCCTTGTTTAGGTTCGCCGATGAGGAAGCGCGTGAAAGGATGCGCCGGAAGCTTCCAGAAAAGGCGGTGGCCATGAACCGGTTGGTGGATCGGCCATTCACGATCGAACAGTGCGTGGAGGCATTTAAAAGCGGCTTCCAGCAGTCTTTGGAAATTGAATTGATTCCCTATGAATTAACAGAGGCACAATTAGCATATATAGAACAACTGGAAAAAGAAAAATATGCGAGTAATGACTGGAATTTCAAAAAGTAGAACATTTGTTTGAAATTTTTTTATTTGGAAGAAACGTTGATATATGGACAATCCCTAAAAATAAAAAAAAATCAAGTCCTTGTTTGAAAAAAAAATCTATTGTAATCTTTTAAAAGTGTAAATGTCGTGCCTATATATAGTCGCTATATACAAATCAAACACAATATCTTGTGTTTGATTTCCATTTTTAAGGGTACAGACATGAGAAAGCTTTATAATACTAAAGGGGGCTAAGGAGATGGCAAGTGTGCTGGAACAGACCATCCGAGTAGATCAGCTCAATAAAGACATCGAGCAATTCCCGCAAGTGCATCCGATTACGCCGGATATGCATATTACGCATAAAGGTGTATCACGTCTTGTGATGATTGACCGTTATTCCTTCAAGGATACGGAGAAAAAAACATTGAAACCGGGGGACTTCGTAGTATTGACCGTCAAAGAAGATCCAAAATTCCCGGCCCGCGGTCTAGGAATCATCCAATCAATCGATAAGGAAGCGAAAACAGCCGCCATTTTAATCGAAGAGGATTTCCGTCATGTATTGGAAAACGAACAAGAGCAAAAGACGGGTATCATCACTCGTTCACTCGATATTATTGAAAAACCGCTTGAAATATATTATGAGCAGATTGCAAAGCGTAATGCGACGGGGCTGGCAGCTGTCGAAAAGACGGAAGATGCACGGAAAGAATGGTTTGAAAAGTTTTATGAACAGCTTGTCGACCTGAAGTTCATCCCGGCTGGACGAGTCATCTACGGAGCGGGATCGCAGACGGATGTAACATTCTTCAACTGCTATGTCATGCCTTTCGTGCCGGATTCCCGGGAAGGAATCAGCGACCATCGCAAGCAGGTGATGGAAATCATGAGCCGTGGCGGCGGTGTCGGAACGAACGGCTCCACGCTTCGTCCAAGAAATACACTTGCCCGTGGTGTAAATGGCAAATCCTCAGGCTCGGTCAGCTGGCTAGATGATATCGCCAAGCTGACGCATCTGGTAGAGCAGGGCGGTTCACGCCGTGGGGCACAGATGATCATGCTGGCTGACTGGCATCCGGATATCGTGGAATTCATCATCTCGAAAATGCAGAACCCGCGCATTCTTCGTTATTTGATGGAAAATACGGCGGACGAGTCCATCATCCGACTGGCAAAGGAAAAATTGAAGTTCAAGCCATTGACACAGCAGGAAGAGGCTATGTATCAAGGGATTGTGAACTATAAAAACATCCCAGGCGTGGGCGGATTCGATGAGGCGATCATTCGTGAAGCGGAGGCGAAGCTTCGCGACGGCGGCACATATACGGTCCATAACCCCGACTTCCTGACTGGGGCGAACATTTCGGTCACATTGACAGCCGATTTCATGCATGCTGTCGAAAATGACCTGGATTATGATTTGCGCTTCCCGGATGTAGCAAACTATTCCCCAGCTGAAATGGATGTCTACAACGAAGAATGGCATAAAGTGGGCGATGTACGCGAGTGGGAAAAACTTGGATACGGTGTGCGCGTATACCGAAAAATCAAAGCGCGCGAGCTTTGGAACCTGATCAACGTATGTGCTACATACGCGGCAGAGCCAGGAATCTTCTTTATCGACAACGCCAATGACATGACGAATGCAAAGGCGTACGGTCAGCAGGTTGTTGCAACAAATCCATGCGGTGAGCAGCCGTTAGCCCCATACAGCGTATGTAATCTGGCGGCTGTCAATCTGGCACAGTTTGCTGTAAAAGAATCCAAATCCGTCGATTATGAAGCGCTGCGTCAAACAGTGAAGGTCGGCGTAAGAATGCAGGATAACGTCATTGACGCAACCCCTTACTTCCTGGAAGAGAACCGCAAGCAGGCGCTTGGCGAACGCCGTGTCGGGCTTGGCGTGATGGGGCTTGCCGACTTGCTGATCTATTGTGAAAAAGAATATGGGTCAGAAGAGGGCAACAAGCTGGTGGATGAAATCTTCAAGACGATTGCAATCGCAGCGTATGAAGCATCAATCGAGCTTGGGAAAGAGCGTGGCAGCTTCCCGTTCCTGCAAGGTAGTACGGAAGAGGAGACAAAGCGTTTGCGTGAAGCATTCATCCATACAGGCTTCATGAAGAAGATGCCGGAGCATATCCGCCAAGGCGTATTGGCGAACGGCATCCGGAACTCGCACTTGCTGACAGTGGCGCCGACAGGTTCTACTGGTACGATGGTTGGCGTGGCGACTGGACTGGAGCCGTACTTCAGCTTCACATACTACCGTTCAGGACGCCTTGGCAAATTCATCGAGGTGAAGGCTGAAATCGTGCAGGAATACTTGGCTTCACATCCAGAGGCTGATGAAAATAACCTGCCGCATTGGTTCGTATCTTCGATGCAGCTGTCACCGGAAGCGCATGCTGATGTGCAATGCATCATCCAGAATTGGATTGATTCATCCATCTCCAAGACGGTGAATGCACCAAAAGGCTATACGGTGGAGCAGGTAGAGAAGGTGTACGAGCGTCTGTATCGCGGTGGTGCTAAAGGTGGTACCGTGTATGTGGATGGAAGCCGTGATACGCAGGTGTTGACGCTGAAGGCGGAAGAATCCCATGCGGACGAGCAGCTTGAATTCGAAGAGCTGAAGCAGCAGGAAGAGCAAACGAAGCGAGGCGTCGTGCTTGTTGATACAATTGCCCCGTTATCCCAAACAAATGTAACAATCGGTTCCGAGGTAGGAAACACATGCCCGGTTTGCCGAAAAGGAACAGTTGAAGAAATGGGCGGATGCAACACATGTACAAACTGTGGTGCACAATTGAAATGCGGTCTTTAAAATAAATGAAGCGGCTGACAGGGATGACCTGCAGCCGCTTTTTTAGGGTTTGGGGTAGTTTTCCGCACAGCCGAGTAAATCGGGGGGAGAAGCTTCCCCATGATGCACTTCTAAGTTTTAAGCTGAAAAATAGTCATAGCCGTTTTTTAAGATGAGGACGATTGTGACGACGATGAACAGGATCCGCACAAACTCTGTCCCGCGGCTCAGTGCAATTTTCGATCCTGCGAAGGCCCCTAGAATCATCGCAGCCCCCATGATGAAGCCGTATGTAAAGTTGACTGCTCCTAAAAACAGGAACATGATGAGTGCAGCGAAATTGCTAGTGAAGTTGAGCAGTTTTGAGCTGCCGGAAGCCTCAATGAAATTGAACCCCATGAACAGCAGGACGAAAATCATAAAGGAACCCGTACCTGGTCCAAAAAAACCGTCATAGAATCCCAGGCCAATCAGCAACAGCAATCCGGCGGCCTTTTTCTTTCCGGCAGCCTTCCCTTCCTTTCCCACCTTGCCAAAATCCTTTTTAATCAATGTATAGATCAGCACAGCGACAAGAAGGATGAGCACAAGGGGGCGCAGCACCTCCGAGTCAACCTGATGTACGGTGAGTGCCCCTGCCATCGAGCCGATGAAGACGAACGGGACGATGGGACCGAGGATTTTGATATCGATTTTCCCGGCACGTAAAAACGTCATCATACTTGTGAAATTCCC
>JAZUQF010000012.1:0-19124 GCA_045605545.1 Lysinibacillus sp. | reverse complement strand
ATTGCCTGTATGGACAGCCTGACGAGCAGGATGGCACATAGGAACAGGCCAAGATATGCGGCCGTGTTCAGGTAAATGGCGTATGCGCTGTGCATGAATTGGGAGATGGCGAGCAGAGAGACGGAGATGATTCCGAATGTGATGCCCACCATCAACAGAACAAATTGCGAGAACAATTGCATGACGAAGCTCGAATTTGCCTTGTCTGAAAAAATATCATGATGGAGGATGATCCTGCCGCTTTCCACCTTTTTCAGCACCTGTTCGATGCGCCGGGGAATCTTACGGATATTGGGCAGCATGAGTGCCAGCTCTTCCTCAAGCTTTTCCTTCGTACCTGCGGGATCCTGGAATGGACGCTTCAAGGTCCTCTTCACATAGTCATTTGAAAATGATTTCGTTTCATGGAATATATCGAATCCTGGATAGATGTTCCGCAGCGTGCCGTCCAACGTCACAATCGCCCTTAAGGCCACGCTTACCGATGGATAGAAATGCAGCCCGCACTCCCTTATGATGGAGAAGATCGAATAGATCAGTTCATCGGTCGGAATGCTTTCGATATACGTAATCCTCAGCAGCACCTGGCTGATTGCCTGTTCGACCTTTTCACGATCGACCTGCTCCCCATTTTCGACTAACAGCAATACTCCATCGAGGAGAAGGCTTTCGTCGTTTTGCTGGATGCCGGTCAAAAAGAGCTTCAGCCCCTCCTGTTGGGTGGCCGACAGTCTGCCGACAGCGCCAAAGTCGAGGAGGACAGGCTTGCCGGTATGATGCTCGATGTAGATGTTCCCCGGGTGAGGGTCGGCGTGGAAAATGCCTGAAATGAGCGCCTGCTCCAAAAAGACATACAGCAGGTTCTGGGCAAATTGATAGCAATCGATGTCCAGCTCCTTGAATGTCGCGGCGGCATACCCTACAGAGGCACCGTCCACATACTCCATCACAAGAAGGTCCGACGTGCTGTATTCCGTATAGACTTTCGGTATTTTAGCCACCGCCGCAGACTCCTGCATGATGTTCGTCAGTTGAATCATATTCCGGGCTTCAATGGTAAAGTTGATCTCCTCCTGCAGTGAGGAGGCAAAGCCCAATGCCAATTCCCTGAAGCCAAGGCTCTCAGCCCATGTCGACTTCTCGCACAGCAACGTGGCGGACTCCACGAGAATATCCAGATCGTCCCGCATGACCTGCTTGATTTCAGGCCGCAGCACCTTGACGACGACCTGTTCATTTGTATCGCGCAGGACGGCTTTATGGACCTGGCCGATGGAGGCGGCGGCAAGCGGCCTATCGCTGAAATAACTGAACACCTGGTCGACAGGGGCCTTGAGGTTTTTCCTCAGCGCCTCGTCCACCTGCTCCTTGGACAGGGGAGGGGCATTTTGCTGGAGCTTTTCCAGCTCTTTGATGAAAACCGGCGGAAACAGTTCCCTCCTCGTGGACAACACCTGGCCGAACTTGACGAAGATCCCTCCCGATTCCTCTAGCGTCAAACGAAGGGCAAGCGCCAGTTCCCGCTCGTCCTCCCGGTTCCTCACATATTTCATGGTGCTCGTTATGCCGTTTGTCATCGCCACTTTTCCAACCTGGCGAAGCCGCTTCTGCTTCCTCCAGTAGCCAAACAACCGCTTGAAGATGTTCTTATTGCCTCTCATGCTATTGCCGTTTTCGTTCAATGCAATCGGATCGAACAGCTCGAAAAACAAATATAACAGCATGGAAATGAGCAGCATGCTGCCGAACCATAGCAGTGTCGCAACATTCAGGACACTTTCTACAAGCCCTTCCTCATTCAGCGGATTGTTGCGGAGATAAGAATACCAAAAGACAAATGTCGTGAAGGAAACACTTATCACAACAGACAAAATCCTCTTACGTAAATTTACATTAGAACCAATCAAACGACCGCTGATGATAAAAATCAGTACAGATGCTATCAGAATCTGCAACACTAATTGCCATCCGCTCATTCACTCACATCCTTTAATGAAATGCCAATAAAAGCTTAATATCCACATTCCCTTTTAAGGCTTTGCTAATCATACAAGTCTGCTCCGCCTTATGCGCAAGCCGTGTAGCGATGCGCTCGTGCTGCTCGGTATGTTCGGCCAGCCTGATGGAGAGATTGTGGATGATCCGTTCGTATGTATAGACTCCATTGGTAACGTCTACAATTCCCTCCGATGTCATGGAAAGCGTCGCCTGGATGTTTGAACGCTCCAGCATTGCCGCAAGGGAAATGATGTAGCATGTGGCGGCTGCACCGAGCAGCATCTCATCCGGATTTGTCCCATTGCCCGGTCCGTCCATCTCAGGGGGGATTGAAATCGCCGTCTGCAGACGCTCGGCCTGCAGGGTACCCGTATCATTACGACCTCCATTCCACTCTGTCTGAAGTGTAAAAGTATGCTGTGTCATCGTACCATCCTCCCTCTTCTCTCAAAAAGTATCTATCTGATTATAATAATATGGATACCTGTCCCCAAGTACAAATGAAACTCCCAGCCAATTTCGAGACTTTATTTTCATTTCCAACGAAAGCCCTTCCGCGCATTGTTTAGAGCGTGTGCATGCTGCCGGCCGGTGACAACAAAAAACTGGATGGCGGCTGCTTATCCGGTCAACATTCTCCGTCTGGGAAAAATTCATCATTCATCACGGAATGAAGAGACGATTTGCGAAGCTCCCAGCTACAGACTAAAAAGAAATTGGCTAACGGCAAGCCACCTATAGTAAAATGAAGTTTCAAGCCCAGGAACCGGACAGTTTGCATAACTAATCCAGGCTTAGACTATCACCTCGAAGGAAGAAAACGAATTGAAGAACGATGCCACGTGCAAGCGATATATATATACATACGTCCACCATCTGGACGAGTACGATTTACGCAGGATGGAGATGCGCGCCTTTTTCGGCCGGGACAGTGAATCCAACTACCTGACTAGCAATATCGAAATCGAGCCAAGCCGCAGTCCGTTCATCGAAGAGCGTCTGGAGGTTCTGTACGAAGCGGCGGACTTTGGGGCTCTTACAGAACAGATCAAACAGCTCCCCGTTCAAGAAGGTACATATAAGGTAATCTGCCTCAACAAGATGGACATAGGGAAGACGAAAAAGATCGAGCATAAAGAGCGCCGCAGAATCGAGAGGGACATCGGACTTGCAATCGATGGAGAACCGGATTTGGACAACCCGACACACTTATTCGGCATCGTCCTGCTGGACCGCATTTGGTATTTTGGCCACTACAAGAAAAGTGAATCCGTCTGGCGGAAGCATAATCATAAGCCGCAGCAATACTCCACCGCACTGAATACAAGAATGGCCCGCGCCATCGCAAACATCGCGGTGCCGCAGATTGAAGGGGTCAGAGCAATCGATCCTTGCTGCGGGATTGGGACAGTGCTGATTGAAGCCCTTTCAATGGGGATGGATATCGAAGGCAGGGATATCAATTGGCATGTGTGCCAGGGCTCGCGAAAAAACATCGCCCACTTTGGTCTGGAGGGCACTGTGACAAGAGGACCGATTGCAGAGGCGACGGGGCATTATGACGTGGCAATCATCGACCTCCCCTATAACTTGTGCACCCACACATCGACGGACGAACAGGCCGAAATCCTGCGGCATGCCCGACGGATTGCAGATAAGGTCGTCGTCGTGACGATTGAAACAATAGATGATGTAGTAAAAGAAGCAGGCTTTGAGATTGTCGACCGGTGCGTCGCAAAAAAACAGAACTTTTCCCGGCAGATCCTGCTATGCAAATGAGTAGGCCTGCATCTTAAACAGTCCCCTTTTCATGAAGGGGCCAGCATGGTGCCGGGCCATAAAAAGCGAGGCTGCACGGTAAGTTGGCACTTATCGAACAGCCTCTTTTCGTATGTAGAGAAAATACTCTATAAAGCATCTTCTCTACTATCACTATAAACAGTTATGCCCCTCTTACTTAAAGTGGCTCATTCCCACTCGTCGTGCATGCGTTTGAACACATATGTATTGGAATAGTACTGGCCGCCCTTTGCACCGTCGATGGCCTTTCGGGCTTCCCGCTCGAATGCCTCCCTATCCTTTTCGACAAAGGCGAGGTTCGCCTCGATGCTGGTCTTCATCCATTCCTTCGAGAGTGAATAACGTCCTGCCTCTTCCCTGTTTCCTTGCATCGCCTCAATGAGCGCCATCGTATACTGCCCGATTTCCGTCGATGCAATCGACTCCACCAAACGATGGGCCGTCGCGAAATCTCCCTGCAAGATTGCTTTGTTGGCACCATACACGGCCTGGGCTTTCGGCTGCTTGTATTGCGTAAGCAGCCTGTCCAAAGCCTCGACAAGCTCTGTGTTCGTCCCCTCCCTCAACAGATGCATATATGCATAAAGCGGATTTTTCTTCTGCCGGTCTATATATCTAGTAATCCTCTTCAGATTCTGCGAGAAATACAACGTATGAAGCATCACCGCCATTTCCACCACCGCTATGACGGCAAATAGCACAAGCGCCATCCAAAACGGCCACCCCATCATGGCGAACTGCACACCGATGGCAAAGGCCAGTGGTATGCTCCACATCATTCTTTTCATTTTCATCCCCCATTAACATGAAATGTACTTTTCCCCTTGTTCAATTATGTATAGCGGAATATGGGCCTTGTACGGATGGAAAGACCTCATTTTCAGCAACGCCCTGGCTGCCTCTCAACTTCCTCACCCGTCATGGCCCATAATTGCCGAGCCCTATTCGATTTCTTCAAGCAGCCCTTTTACAAAGCCCAGCAGCAGTTCATATGCCTCTTCAATCGTCTCTTCCCCTGTGAATCCTTCGATGGCGTCAAGGGCGATATTGATTTCCCAGATGCCCTCGTCCCCCGAGAACATGGCGCTTGAAGAACCCAGCATGCCCTTCAGGTTGTCCCGTAAATAGGCCTTCAGCTGGGCATTCACCTTCTTCTGCAGGCGCAGGCCGAACAATGCCGTATACACCTTGAACATTTCATCGAATTCAAGCACGACAGCATCCATCTTCAGATTGGTGAAGTCCTCCGACTGCGCGTACAGAAACTCCTCCTGATGATTCTTGAAATACTGCAGCTTTTGCTGTAAAAATGCTGCACTTTCTACTGCAACCGTCTCCTCCGACTCCTTGTTGCATCGTTCGAGTGCCGTTACTGTAATTGTCATGCAAATCCCTCCAATAATTCTTTCCTTTGTAGTATAACGCAAATGGTGACACATATGAGAACATTCCAATCACCCCGCTACACAAAACTTCTATCTACTTTATCATTCTCTCATGTAAGCCTACTAAAAATGTAGAGTGTTCATTTGTGCTCGAATGGCCTTCAGAGGCATAATGAAATTGTAAAGGAGTGAGAATGATGACCAAACTACAGGACAAGGTTGTTTTGATTACAGGCGGTGCGGGCGGCATTGGCGCAGGCATGGCCAGAGCGATGGCTAAAGAAGGGGCAACTGTTGTCATCGTTGATCTAAATGAAGAAGCAGGACGAAAAGCAGAAGCTGAACTACAGGCCATTTCACCAAACTCTTCCTTCATTCAATTTGATTTGACAAAGCATACGGAATTAAAGGGTCTGATCGAGCAAGTCATTGAAAAATACGGGAAGCTGAACGTGCTCGTCAATAATGCACATGTCTCAAGACAGATTCCGTTCCTCGAAACGACGCAGGAACACATGGACCTATCATTCAACACCGGCTTCTATCCGACATTTTATTTAATGCAGGCGGCGATTCCTTATTTGAAGGAGACAAAAGGCAACATCATCAACTTCGCCTCCGGGGCTGGTCTGAAGGGGCATGCCACACAGGCCGCCTATGCAGCGGCAAAGGAAGCGATCCGTGCCATTACACGCGTAGCGGCCAATGAATTCGGCCGGGACGGCATCAACATCAACCTGATTTCCCCTATCGCGGATTCGGAAGGCGTCCGTCAATGGGCACAGGCACAGCCGGAATACTATCAATCCGTGCTGCAGGGCATTCCGATGGGACGCTTCGGCGATCCGGAAGAGGATATTGGCAAAGTGGCTGTATTCCTCGCTTCAGATGACTGTAAATACATGACGGGGCAGACATTCATGGTAGACGGCGGCTCCATCATGCTTCACTGATCCGTGCCCCACATCCTATAAACAAAAAGGGCAGTCCGTTAGACGGGCTGCCCTTCTTTCTATTGCGCCACCCAGTGTCCCGGTGCCACTTCCATCAGCTTTGTGCCTTCTGTCTGGAATTGCTTCATACTCAGCTCTTCTTCTGAAAGTACCTGGCTTTTTTTCTGCTTTTCAATTGCCGGATCAGGAATCGGAATCGACTGTAGCAGCATCTTTGTATAGGGGTGCTGGGGATTGCTGTAGAGCTCCTCGCTCTCGGCCAATTCCACAATCTTTCCCCCGTACATGACGGCAACACGGTCGCTGATGTGCTTCACCATCGACAGGTCATGCGCGATGAATAAATAAGTCAGTCCAAGGCGCTGTTGCAAATCCTGCAGCAACTCCACCACCTGCTTTTGAATCGATACGTCCAGTGCGGACAGCGGTTCATCGCAAACGATGAAGTTTGGCTCGACCGCCAAAGCCCTGGCGATTCCGATGCGCTGGCGCTGGCCACCGCTGAACTCATGCGGATAACGCAGGGCATGCTCCTTCTGTAAGCCGACCAGCTCCAACAGCTCCTCCACACGGGCCCGGCGCGCTTCCTTGCCCTTTGCCAGCTTGTGTATATCGAGTGCCTCCCCGATGATGTCCAGCACCTTTTTACGGGGATTCAACGATGAATAGGGATCTTGGAAAATGATCTGCATATGCCGCCGCATCATTTTCAGTTCCGATTTGGACAACCTTGTAACAGGCACCCCTTTATAAAGGACATCGCCATCTGTCGGCTGGTGCAATTGCAAAATGGTCCTGCCGGTCGTCGATTTGCCGGAGCCCGATTCCCCCACCAGCCCCAGCGTCTCCCCGGGATAAATGGCAAAGGATAGATCATCCACAGCTTTTAGCATGCTGCCTTTGCCTAAATCGAAATGCTTTTTCAGGTGCCGAACTTCGACGAGCGGCGTATCGTTGTCCACCCCTGCCGGCAGATTGGGCTGCCGCTTGGGCGCCTTCTTTTCATGCAGCTTCGGCAATGCATTCAATAGCCGCTTTGTATAAGGATGCTTGGCGTCTGAAAATATTTCCTCCGTCGTGCCCTCCTCGACAATCTCCCCTTCCTTCATGACGAGGATGCGGTCACACATCCCTGCGACGACCCCCAAATCATGGGTGATTAGAATGATTGCTGTTCCGAACTGCTCCTGCATCTGCTTCATCAAATTCAGGATCTGCGCTTGAATTGTCACATCGAGGGCTGTCGTCGGCTCATCCGCTATCAGCAGCGATGGGTTGCACGCCAATGCCATTGCAATCATCGCCCGCTGCCGCATGCCGCCCGAATATTCATGGGGATATTGATTGTAGCGTTCCTCAGCATTTTTAATGCCGACAAGCTTCAACATTTCGATGGTGCGTGCATGTGCCTGCCCCTTTGTCATGCCCTGATGCTTGATCAAGCTTTCGGCAATCTGCTCCCCTATTTTAATCGTCGGGTTCGTCGAGGTCATCGGATCCTGAAAAATCATGCTGATATCCTTTCCCCGTATCGACTCCATCTCCTTTTCGGACTGATGCACTAAATTCTTCCCCTGGAAATGAATCGTGCCGGCCTTCAGGAAGGAAGGTGGCGATGGTAAAAGGCGCATAATGGAGCGCGCAGTGACACTTTTCCCTGACCCCGATTCCCCTACGATGCCTATCGTTTCCCCTTTATTTACATGGAAGCTTACTCCCTTTACTGCCTCAAACTCTGTTTCACCTGTAATAAATGAAACCTGCAAATCATTTATTTCAAGAAGACGTTCACTCATACTCTCCATCCTTTATCCAAAAAATTGTTGACTTGGTAATATTGCTCCTACATACTATACAAGGTTGATAGGAATTATACAATATGGTAGGTATAAACAACCATTAAGAAAGGAGGTTTATTATGAAACATATGTTTTTTAGCCACCATTTTGAAAAAATAGCATCTAAAAAAGGTAGTTTCCTAGCTTTATTGCTATTAGGTCTCCCTATCCACCTTTTTACGCTTTTTTTCTACCTTCTAAAACGTAATGATTCCACCTATAAACAGGCATACAAGCAAAAGGTGGATGCCCTTCGCTCTTCAGCAGATTTTACAGCGTGGGTCCAGGACTTTAGAAGGCAGGAACAGGCGAAGGCCCAATTTTTCAACCAATCGGTCAATGAGACCGAGCTGGAAGCGGCAATCACCGGGCTGGCAAACGGCAGGCTGCACAAAGAAGCCATATCGCAGCTCGCTGCCGAAGGAATCGACCACCCTTCATATAAACGCTTTTTTGCAGGATTATTGGAGAACGGCACTTTTATCGCGCTTACATTCATCCCAGGCATTTTCATGTATCTGCTACTCGCCGTATACAGCAACCCGTTTTCCTATTTCATTGCAGCACGGATTGTGCAAAGCCTTTTCGTCATTGCCGGGGTGGCCACGCTCGTCTTTACAATCCTTTACCTGTCACCATTCGACCCGGCCCGAAATATTCTGGGCGTGGGGGCAACACCGGAACAGGTCGATAATTTCAACCAAATTTACGGACTGGACCAGCCGTATGTACAACAGCTGTGGGATTCACTAAGAGGATTATTCACGTTTGACCTGGGTACATCGTTTGCTGGGAAGGAAGATGTCGCGCAGAGCATCATGAACAAGTTCCCGGTGACATTGGAAATCGCCTTCGTCTCGCTGTTGATGGCGATTGTCATTGCGATTCCGATTGGCATCATTTCAGCAATCCGGCCGAATTCGTTCATCGACTATACGTTCATGATCATTGCGTTGATCGGACTATCCATCCCGAGCTTCTGGCAGGGGCTGATCATGATTCTAACGTTTTCAATCGATCTGAAGTGGTTCCCCGCAACCTACAATCCGAACAATTGGCTGTCACTTGTCATGCCGATTATCGTGCTGGGCACCTCCCTTACGGCTTCCATCGCCCGGATGACGCGTTCAAGCATGCTGGAGGTCATCCATGAGGACTACATTACGACCGCAAAAGCGAAGGGGCTATCCGAACGGAAAGTCATTACAAAGCATGCAATCCGCAATGCGATGATTCCCATCATCACCGTCATCGGCCTTCTGTTCGGCGGGATGCTGGGCGGCGCTTCCGTAACGGAAAAGGTATTCAACATCAGCGGAATCGGAAGCTATATCGTCGACAAGCAGTTCATTCCCGATATACCGGCCATTTTGGGCGGCGTTGTGTATATTGCAGTCACCATCTCTCTTGTGAACATGATCATCGATATTTTGTATAACTTCTTTGATCCGCGCATTCGTTCAAAGATGAAAAAATCTTAAGGAGACAAAGCGATGAAATTCATTTCAGATGCAAAGCTATTGCTAAAGGTTACCCAGGAATACAAGACAGCACAGTTTACGCTTGCTTTCTCTGCCATTTTAACGCTTCTGTTCCTTTTCTATAGTTATGATTTCGAAGCAGGCCATAGCCGCCCCGTCGTACTTATTTTCTTCGGTAGCTATGCTGTGACGACCGGGCTCATCCTCCTGTCGTCTTGGATGATGAAAAAGGATTTGGCAGACGGCCGCGAAATCAAGCGGCGCACAAGATTAATCGGCCTTCCACTTGCCTTCACCATTCTGATAGGCAATATTTTCGCGGCAGGCTACGGCTTCATGCTGCTGTCGAAAAATAAGACGGCCGAATATACATTTGCCGTCTACGCCTTATTGACGCAGATTGCCATATTCCTCATTTCGGCATTGAACATCTACAAGCCCTATGTAGTCGATTCGTTCCTACTGGCGATGGGTGCCTTTATCGGACTATCGCTTTTGTACTTGGCCATGATCGTCCTGATTGCCAAACATGTGACGTCCGCTACGGCGCCTGGATGGATGCTTCCCATCGGCTTTGTCCTGCTCGCAACGGTAGTAACCGGGAATGTCTTTTCCTTTTTGCTCGGCTACAGCCTGATCCAAAAGGCGCGCAATAAGGATGCTTCCGCTGTAGAGAAGTGGCAGAAGATATGGCAGAAGATATTGCGCAATACAATGGCTGTCTTTGGTCTGTTCTTCATCATTTTCATGTTCTCACTTTCGGTTGCAAGCTCCTGGACATTCGACTACGAATTTGCAACGGAGAACAACTACAGCGCCCTGCTGCAGCCCCCTTCCCTCGAGCATCCGCTCGGTACGGACGACTACGGTCGAGATTTGTTCTCGCGCATTGTGTTCGGTGCGCAGATTTCATTGATTGTCGGGTTCTTCTCTACCATCATCCCGGCTGTCATCGGCGGGGCACTCGGTGCGATTTCCGGCTACTACGGGAAGGCGACGGACAGCATCATCATGCGCCTGCTCGATGTACTATATGCGATTCCGGGCATTCTGCTGGCCATCGCCATCATTGCAGCGTTCGGCGCGAACACGACAAACCTGATCATCGCACTGAGCGTGGGGGCCATCCCGACGTATGCACGGACGATGCGCGCGAACGTCATGCAGATTTCCAACTATGAATTTGTGGAATCCGCCAAGGCGTTGGGCGCATCGGATGCTGCGATACTTTTCAAGCATATCGTGCCGAATTCCCTTGCCCCGATGATTGTGAAGGCGACACTGACAATCGGCGGCGCAGTGATTTCCACAAGCAGTCTGAGCTTCCTCGGACTCGGGGTCGAACCACATATTCCCGAATGGGGAAATATTTTAAAAGTGGGGAGCGCCTATTTAGAAACACATTCCTATGTAGCCATCTTCCCTGGGCTCTGCATCATGCTCCTTGTCCTGTCCTTCAACTTCCTGGGGGATGGATTGCGTGATGCATTAGACCCGAAAGCAAATTAAAATACTTGGAGGTATTCAACATGAAAAAACGCAATAAATTATTCTACGCAGGCGTCACGACCGCTGCAGCAACAGTGATGCTTGCAGGCTGCGTCGAAACAAAGTCGGATGTAGAAGAAACAAAGACGGATAATCAAGACAACAGTGGCCAGCCGACAATCGAGATTTTGGGCATGGCCTCAAATGAAGCGGATATGAACATCCTGCGCGACCAGCTTGTGAAGAACGGTTTCGAGGTTAAATTGAACATCCAGCCGGATTACGGCTCATTCACGACACAAAAGGAAGCCGGAAACTATGATGTGGCCCTTTCCAGCTGGACGACAGTTACAGGAAATCCGGACTATGCGGTACGCGGCCTGTTCAAATCCGGCGGCGACTACAGCGACACTTCCAATGAAACAGTCGATAAGCTGATTGATGAGGCAAGCATGCTGACTGGGAAGGAAGCAGAGGAGAAATATGCGGAGTTGGAGCAGGCGCTTGTATTCGACAATGCCTATATTGCACCGCTTTACATTTCCAAAAAATTTCAAGGTATTTATTCTGTAGAGGTGAATCCGGATACGGTACGCCTGTCAAAATCCCGGGCACAGGCTTGGGAGGACATCTCCTTTAATGACCGGGCGAAGAACAGTGCAGAAACACTTGTACTGCACCAAACGATTGCATCCCTGACATCCCTTGACCCTGTAAAAGGCAATGACGGTTCCATCAATACATTGAATACAAATATGTATGTGCGGCTGGTGAATCTGACTGATACGGATGAAGTCGTATCGGAAGGCTCTTTATCCATCGACCACGCTTCTTCGGAAGACAGCAAATCCTACTACTTCGTGCTGCGCGACGACATCAATTTCACAGAGATAGAAAACGGTGCTGCAGTCGATACGGGGGACCTTGTTTCAGCTGAAGATGTCGTCTTCTCTCTAGAACGTGCAAAGGATGAAAAGTCGGTGCCGGACCATCGTACGTACTCCATCCATGAAAATATCGATACAGTATCAATCGTCGAGGACATCGGCGAGCTTGAAGAAGTTACATCCAGTGAAGGAGGCAGCATGCTGGAGGCCCTATCCGACGACCTGCCTGCAGCAATTGCAGAAGTGGTGGCAGACGAAGCGGCTGTAGACAATGCAGCCGGGAAATACCAGGTAGTAAAAATCACGACGGCAAATCCATTCCCGCAAGTGCTCAACTACCTGGCCCACCAATCAGGAGGCATCGTATCTGAAGCACAGGTGACGGCGGTGAATACATTCGATGTGGCAAGCTACAATCCGAACAAGGACATCGCTTATGGCGACCAATCCGTCGTAACGGAAGGCGCATCCTACAACAACCACCTATGGGCGAGCGGTCCTTATATCATGGTTCAGAAAAACGACTATGAAGCGACATTTGTGAAAAACCCTGCCTATGCAGCCGGCACGGAAGATGAACCGTTGATCAACAATATCAGCGTACGCTTCATCCAGGACAACGACAGTGCATTATCCGCCCTTCGCAATGGTGAAATCCATGTGCTTCAAGGTGTACCGGAAACAAAAATCGGTGTCGTCGAAGGTGACAGCAATCTGACGCTGAAAACAGCCGACAGCAATGCCGTGTCCTATGCCTTGTTCAATCCATCTGGACGTGAAGTATCAGAATCCGCCGACTTACGGAAAGCGGTTCTTTACTCCATCAACCAAGATGAATTCATCAGCTACTACCAAGGCAATAAATTAAAGGCTGTATCGACAGTCTCCCCGCTTGTGGATACAGGCCTGGAATTGGTGGCCGACCCTGACAAGGCAAAAGAATTCCTAAACACTTATAAAGAAGGTAAATAATTTGCAAAAAGCTCTAGGTGATGGCCCTCATCACCCGGAGCTTTTTCCACAAAAAAAGCCGCCTAAAAAGGATTCATTCCTTCCTAGACGGCATTATGTGTGCAGTGTTTTTAAAAAGATGGCTTCCAGCGCCGTTGTATCGACGACCGACTCAACCATCGCCTGTATATATTCATTCTTATCGAGGCTTGCGTAATCCCATTCGTAGCCCTTTTCCCTCGCATATGCATGGATGAAGATCCGGGTCGCCCGTCCATTTCCCTCACGGAAAGGATGCAGCATGTTCAGCTCAGCCTTGAAATAGGCAAGACGCTTTGCAGCAGTAGAGATATCCTGCCAGGCGCCTTCTGTATGTAGGGCACCGAATAGTTCATCCGCCATCTGATCGATATATTGGAACTGGCAAAAGCGGGTATTGCCTTTGGAAAGCTGCACCTCGCGAAATTCACCCGCGAAATGATAAATATCCTGGAACAGGTAGCGATGCAGTGCCTTGAACTCCCGCTTCGTGAACGCCCTCATTCTATAGAGGCCATTTTCTATCTCCAAAGCCCGTATCATGAAAGCATATGCCTCTGCAATCTCCAATTGCTCCAGCGTCTCGATGCCGAGCTTATTACAGGACAGCAAGTAGGAGGCATCCTCACCGAAATTATACTTTTCCATGGCGCAATGCCTCTTTGATCATGGTAGGCGTCAGTTTTTTTCCTGCATTTACTGTTTCAATGGCCTTCAGGGCGAGCTCTTCGTCCACATATAAATTTTCAAGAGCCAGGTTTTTCTCCACGCGCTTGAATTCAAGCGAATTAATCATGATTTTCTTCACGTTTCCGCCCCCCTATCCTCCATTATACATGAAAATAAGGCACCTATGCATCGGTCAGCTTTTGAAAATCGTTCTATAAAAAACTGCATATAAATACCACTTGCCCTCTCCACCACAGGTAAATAGACCCTTCTGATATCCCAGCTATCCACCTATAAATACACACGGAATGAAGGGATGTAAAACAATATCCACCTTTCTTCCACATAAAAGCGCTATAAAACCTACCTTACCAAAACATTATTTCTCTATATTTAAAAATATTTTTTCTCTTTCAAGTACCAAATATTCTCCATTAAATACTTTTTACCTATTATTAACCACATCTTTATCCCTAAGAAAAAATCTCACCTTGATTTCTTTTTTGTTTTTACTATAATTAGTAGTCATGTATATATATAGCTGTATTTTTTTATATAAAAAGAAAATTAACGGAGGAATATCCAGTGTTTCGTTTTAAAAGCATTCGTACAAAATTGACTATTTGGATTCTGCTGCTCTCCCTTGTTCCGTTGGTGGTCGTAACATCAGCCATTCAGATCATCAACAGTAAATCGCTTGTCGCGGGGGAAGAGGCATCGATGCAGGAGTTCGTAAACAGTAAAAGCGAAGGCATCGCCCGCTGGTTCTTGGCACGAACGGACGAAATGGAAATCGCAGCTGAAAGCGACATCATGAAATCGCTCGATCCATCACGCATCATTCCATTCCTGACGACACTCGATGAACGGTCAGAAGTTTTCGAGACGATGTTCGTATTGGATACGGATGGCATTGTCATCGCCCATACAAAGCCGGACTCAATCGGCTCCGACTATAGCGACCGCTCCTACTACCCTACCACGCTTGCGGGGGAAGCAAGCTATTCCGATGTATTGATTTCGAAAGCGACGGGCAATCGCATCGTTGTTTCGACTACGCCGATCAGGGATGCAGCAGGAAAGGTCATCGCCATCCTTGCAGGCTCCGCAAACTTTGAAGCGTTAATTGATACATATTTGGCTTTTGAAGAGGGAGGCATTCGAGGCGAAATCATCCTAGTGGATGGCAGTGGCGTCATCCAGCTGGATAACTCCTCCGATAATATCGGAAAAACGCTTGAAGAGGCCTCACTTGATGAAGAAATGAAAAAGATTATAACAGCCAGCCAGACTTCTGCTGATGTTGTCAGCATAGAAAAGGATGGCAGCAAGCAATTGCTCGCCTATGCACCAATCGATGTCGTAGGATATGGGCTGAGCATCCATACACCGGAAGACACTGTGCTTGCCGAAGCGCACAAGCTACAATATACAACGTTGGCCATCATCATCCTGACATCCCTTGTTATTACGGCGATTGCCTATGCGTTCATCCGTCTTATCATCAAGCCGATTACTGCCGTTACAGCAGGAATGAATCAGGTTGCACAGGGCAACTTGACGATCGACCCTCTGCCGTTCTCGTCAAAGGATGAACTTGGACAGTTATCGGAAAACTTCAATACGATGGTCCTTAATACGAAGAATCTTGTCGTCAATATCCAGGCCACGGCTGATCAGGTTGCCGCCAGCTCGGAACAGCTGACCGAAAGCACCAATGATACAGGCGCGGCTTCAGAGCAGATCTCCGCTTCGGTCCAGACAATCGCTTCAAGCGCCGAGCGGCAGGCAAGCTATACGGAAGATGTCAAAAATGTAGTAACAGGCATTTCACAGGGCATTTCACTTATCACGAATAATATCGATGAGACGAACAATGTCGCACACCATGCCGTTGATGTGGCTTCATCAGGAACAACCGTCATCCACAAAACGGTGACGCAGATGGAGCGGGTCGTGGCAACGACTGATGCCGCTACTGCGACCATCAATCACCTAGGCTCGAAATCATCGGAAATCGATAAAATCATTGCTGTCATTACAAGCATTGCCGACCAGACAAACCTGCTGGCATTGAATGCAGCAATCGAGGCGGCCCGTGCCGGAGAATATGGAAAAGGCTTTGCCGTGGTGGCGGATGAGGTACGCAAGCTGGCAGAACAATCTGCACAGGCATCCGGACAAATCGGCCAATTGATTAAAGAAATCCAGTTGGAAATCCACTCTTCCATCGAGGCAATGAACGAAGGAACCGAGGCGGTGACAGAAGGGACGGCTCTTGTCGCTTCCGCAGGCGAAGCATTCCGGGACATTACCCGTGTCGTAAATAATGTTTCTGATCATATGATGCAGATTCATGAAGAAAGTGCCCGTATCCAAACGCATGCAGGAAAGATGGTTGAAGATATCGAGCACATTACGGAAATTTCCATCTCCACTTCAAGTAACACACAGGAAATCGCATCCGCCTCGGAAGAGCAAAATAGCTCCATGACAGAAATGGCTTCCATGGCCAGCACCTTATCCGATATGGCCGCTGAGCTGCGTCAAGCATCCCAAGCCTTCCAAGTAAAATGAAAATTCCCCCTGCTGGGTAGCAGGGGGTTCTTTTATGCCTAATTGCATTACTTTTTACGGGCTTTTCTTCTATGCATGTCCTTTCCCTTACATATACGCCAGCAGTGTAACCGCTACGCCCGCCACGGTTGCTAATAAAACATACATGAGTGGTGCATTCGAATCTTCCTTTTCCTTATGTGGCATCCTTCTACCCCCTCTGCCCTCGATGCAGTGCTCTTGCTGAAATAGAAAGAGGCCGGCATCATTCCTGTTAACACCATTCCCTTAATTGGCCATTGTATACTATGGAATGACAGCGCAGAGAGAACGGGACATGGCCCTGACCAATGAAGCACCATCATCCCCTCTATCAGGCGGGGTTCGTCCACATAAAAGAACACCCTTTCGAATGTCGATGAAAGGGTGTTGATTGCTATACTTTAAATTGATTCATCTGCGTTAATAATTCTTCAGCACGCTTTGATAATGCAGCTGATGAAGCCGTAATTTCCTCCATGGAAGCAAGCTGTTCCTCAGAGGTAGCCGCCACCGTTCCTGCATTTTGTGAAGTCTGCTTGGCCACATTCGCCACCTGCCCGATCGACATGTGCGCCTGCTCGGCACTTGCTGACATACGCTGTGCAACGGCTGAAATTTCTTGGATTTGATGTGACATTTGGCTGATGGAAGACTGAATGCGCTTGAATCCGGCACCTGCCTCCTGCACTACAGCAATACCGGATGCCACTTCATCTGCACCTTTCTCCATCGCTCTGACGGCATGCTTTGTATCTGCCTGGATTTCCCCGACCAGCCCTGCAATTTGATCGGCGGAACTCTTTGACTGCTCGGCCAGCTTACGTACCTCCCCCGCTACCACGGCAAACCCTTTTCCATGCTCCCCTGCACGGGCCGCCTCGATTGCTGCATTCAATGCCAGCAGGTTCGTCTGGTCCGCGATTCCGGTAATCACCTCTATAAATTTCACGATTGCCAGGGAGCGCTCCTCCAGCTGTTGGATGACCGCCGCTGAATCGTTCGTCGATTCATTGATTTTATCCATTTGAATAACGACGCGCTGCAGGGCGATATCCCCTTCATCCGCTTCCTTTGTCGCTTCCGATGAAGCATCCGCCACCGTAGCCGTTGCGGCTGTAACGAGCTGGACACCCTCCATCATCTCCTGCATTGCCTGCGAGCTTTCATCTGTGCTCACTTCCTGCTTTTTAGATCCACCGGCTACTTCCTGGATAGATGCAGCAATCTGGTTCGTTGCCTGTGTCGTCTGTTCTGCGCTCGCCATCAGTTCCTCCGAGGAAGCCGCCACCTGCTCGGCACTTGCGTACACCTGCCGTACAAGGCTCCGTAAATTCATCATCATCCCATTAAAGGAATCTGCCAGCTCGCCCAGCTCGTCCTTATTTTTCACCTGTACCGGTTCAATTGTTAAATTCCCTTGTGCCATGGCCCTCGTTGCCTTGGTCACTTTTTGAAGAGGCCCTGCAATTTTGCCCGATACAAACCAGCCGATTGCTACGGCCAATAATAGCGTAGTCAGGCTGATGATTGATACGACAAATGTCGTGGCGTCTGTTCCTTGTTTGTTCTGCTTGTTCGCTTCACGCATCAAGGTAACCGCCTCATCTCCATATGCAGAAGCTACATCAATCATTCCCCTTGTAATCGGGTTAAGCCGTTTTTCCCAAAACACCATTTTTTCATCATTTGTCGGCTGATCCTTCAGCTTCTCTACAAACCCGTCATACTCCTTCGTCAGTTCCGCATTCCTCTGCTCGATTTTATCCAGCGCCCGATTGAACTCCTTGTCCGTTACCATTTTTCGAATTTCCTTGATCAGCACATTTATTTCTTCTGTAGCTTCCCGAAATTCGGTCCGTGAACCCATCGTATCCACTAGAAGTGTTCCACGGACAGCCAATGATTGCTTTTGCACTTTTATTACAATCTCTTTCATATATGTCTGGACTTCTACATCCCGGTCTATCACTTTAGAATAGGAATCTGTAGTGCGCTGCAGGGAGAACAGGGCCATTCCCGCTACAATGACCAGCAAAACGGCAACGATCATGAAGCCCATAAATATTCTCTTTTTCACTGATAATCTCATAAAATGCCCCCTTCATTGATGAACTGATGAAAAAGCCAATATAAAAAAGATGCATCTTCCAAAGAAGACCATCTCTATATTGCCTAAGAACTAGAGAAGTATGACTTCCTGCTTCTATTTTCATTATATTGAATAATTAGGAATTTTCCATATTTTTTTCACATTTACATTAACTTGTTGATGTTTACCAATCCAATCACTCTCGTTAAGGTATATGTACCTAATGACGCTAGTTTAATTCGCTTACAGATAAGGGTATATCATACTTTAGAAATACGAACAATTTGTGAGGAAAGGTTCTGCATATGGAATCACACATCACCGAAAAGGATGGATTGGAAGAGAGGGACCGCCATGACGGACAACATGACGAAAGAACAGAGAAAAAAGACGATGCAGGCCATCAAAGCCATTTCCAAGCTGGAAGGAATCGTTACAAAGGAACTTTGGCACAGGGGCCTGCGCTTCCGCAAGAACGTCAGATCATTGAAGGGGACGCCGGACATCGCCATCAAGAAATATAAGATGGTCATTTTCATCGACTCCTGCTTCTGGCACCATTGCCCCCTTCACGGGAATATGCCGAAAAGCAACATCGAATTTTGGGAAAAGAAGCTGGGACGCAATATGGAGAGGGACCGTGAAGTGGACGAATACTACTCGCAAAAAGGTTGGACGTTGCTCCGGGTATGGGAGCATGAGGTGAGGAAGGAGTTCGACGCAACCATCGATAAGATTATCCGGACAATCGAGGGGGCAAAGGCACAAATGGAGAGGTGAGCCTTCCCCCGCTTCCCACGATTGCTGTAGCAGCCCCTCATCCCGAATAGCGCTTGACAAAGATGGAGAGGTCCTGATTGTTTATCTTAAAATCGGCACCGCTGTAGATGACAAGCTCCAGCGCCCCTTGCTCATCCACCCTTATATCCCCCAAGTCGGATCGTAGCC
>JAZUQF010000011.1:0-16444 GCA_045605545.1 Lysinibacillus sp. | reverse complement strand
GATGCCCAGGCTGACCTGCATGACATGGGCTTCAAAAAATATGTAGACCGGTTCGGCATCAATCCCCATATCCGGAAGAATGAGCTGGAAGACCTGCAGGCATTGGTGGCTGCCCTGCGCACAAGGACCCCCTTCACCTATATTTTTAATGGTTTTTTTGTCGGTTTCATGATCAACCAGATAGGAAAAGAATTTGATCTCCTACGCATCGGCCAAAAAAGTGTCATCAATATCGAATTGAAACGCAAGAGCACGGAGGAGAAGATTGTAAAGCAGCTCATCCAGAACGAATACTACCTGAAGTTCCTGGATATGAAATTGTACAATTTCACCTATGTATCTTCGACTGATACGCTTTACATGCTCGTCGATTCGACGTACATCGAAGAAGTGTCATTCGAAGTTTTGATCGACAGGTTGCGGGAGCAGCGCCTGATGGAGATTGATAACCTCCACCACCTTTTCGACCCGATCAACTACCTTGTATCGCCTTTTGAATCACCGGACGCCTTTTTGAAGGATGAATATTTCCTGACCGCCCAACAAAGCACGTTCAAGCGTGAAATATTGGACTATTCCCCTGTCGAAGAACCTGCCTTCATCACCATCGAGGGGGGGCCTGGTACAGGAAAGACGCTGCTTTTATATGATATCGCTAAGGACTATATCCGGAAATCACACGGCGTGAAAATCTACCATTGCGGCAAACTGAATACCGGACATAAAAAGCTGAAAAATGAGCATGGCTGGGCCATCGAACCATTGCTGAATAAGATGCCCCGAGTAGAGGAAGAAGATTGGAGCATCTATGATCTGATTATATTCGATGAAGTGCAGCGGCTGGATGTGGAGCACTTGGACAAATTCCTAGAAAAGATGCTGTTGCTACCGCTCATATGCATATTCTCCTTTGACCGCCTGCAATATTTGACTACAAAAGAATTAAAGAACAACATCACCGGCTATATCGAGGAACGGCTTCAGCCGAAACGCTATGAGCTGAAGAACATCATCCGGTGCAGCAAGGAGATACAGGCATTCATCACCAATCTGTTCGATCTTGGCAAGCAGTCATCTGGCCAAGGCTACCCGAACATCAGCACCCAATATTTCTCTTCCTATGATGCTGCGGGAAGCTACCTGCATTTTTTGAATGAGGAAGGCTGGAAGGTGTTGGACTCCAGAACTATCAACATACAGACAGTTATGCCAGAAGAAGGCGATATGCAGGAGGAAAGCTTTTATGAAATCATCGGACAGGATTATGAGGCGGTGGCGGTCATCATGGACTCCTCCTTCTACTACAATGAGCAGAATAAGCTATCCCATATCGAGGTGGAAAAAGAGCTGAAGTACCAGCAGACGAAATTGCTCTTCCAGCATGTCACACGTGCACGGAAAAAGCTGCAGCTCGTCATCATCGGCAACCCTGACGTCCAGGAGAAGGTCATGAATATTTTGGCATAACGATTTATCGGGCAAAATGCAGGTATAAATCTCCCTTCATGAAGCAAAGTAAGGATGGTGATACGTCACCGTCAACTACTAGCGATGGAGGGATCTTTTATGAATATTCGTGAAGGCTTAATCCCAACGATACTAGGTTCAGCCGTTACCGCAACGGGTTATGCGCTGAAACAGAAGAGTGGGTCGAATCAAATGATTGCGAACACTATTTTCGGCTTCGGCCTGGCCCATATTGTATTAGGGGCACTCGACCTTGTGGAACATCGTAAATAGTAATTAAGAAGCCGGGAGTGATGCACTCCCGGCTTCTTTTAACATTTTTTAGCCTGCAATGGTACGAAGAATAATAACGCAGAACAGTTAGAATATTGTTCTCCAGACTTTGTATACGCGGCTGGAGCGCCTTTGCGCCAATTTGCAGTGCAAACTTCCTGCGGCCCCCAATTCATCTTAATATAGAACTCGCTATTAAGGCTTATAATTATTTGCAAAAATTTATGCCTTGGATCTCGGGTCTAAAAAGTCTCGTAATGCATTACTAAGCATGTAGAGGCCTAGAACCATAAGGGTAATCGCTGCACCTGGTGCATACGTGTACCAAGGTGCATTTATCAAATAAGACTGGGAATCCTTCAGCATCCTGCCCCAGCTTGGGTTTGGCGGTTGAACGCCAAGCCCTAAATAGCTGAGCGCCGCCTCTGCAAGCATAGCCGTTGCAAAAGTGACCGTAGCCGCCACTACAATTTGCGAAGAGATATTCGGCAGGATATGGCGGAACATGATATTATACGTCTTCACACCAATCAATTTCGCCGCCAATATATACTCTGAGTCCCGATGCTGCACGAAACCACTACGCACAATCCGGGCAATATTGGGAATGGCGATGACCCCGAGTGCAATTGCAGTATTGATGATGCCCGGTCCGAAGATTGCAACCAACATCAAGGCCAAAATGATTCCAGGGAACGCCATGAGGGCATCCAGAATCCGCATGAATATTTCATCAATCCAGCCGCCAAAATAGCCTGCCGTTCCACCTATTAGCACCCCAAAGGCAACGCCTATCAACACTGTCAATAGGCCGACCGCAAAAGCCGTCTGAGTGCCTTTCATAATTCTGCTGAAAATATCACGCCCGAATTCATCTGTACCAAACCAATTCTCCGCATTTGGTCCAAGCAGCTTATTAGACACATTCATTGCCGTTACATCATGAGGGGTATAGAAAAAGCTAAGGCACATCAGCACAAAAAATCCACCGATAATGAGTGCGCCAATGATTAAATTTATATTTTTGGTAAATCGTCTGATTTTCATTGTTCACGCCTCCTTATCGCAATCGAATACGCGGATCAAGTACTGTATATAAAATATCCACAATGAAATTGATCATTACGACCGCTACCGTAATATACATTACAATGCCTTGAACCAACGGAAAATCACGATTGTTAATGGCTGTAATCAGCAGCTGGCCAATCCCAGGCAGAGAAAATACCTGCTCGACGATAATCGTCCCTGCAACGATTTCTGCAGTAATTATTCCGAATACCGTCAAAATCGGAATCATGGCGTTTTTAAGAACATGCTTATACATCACAACTCTCTCGACAATCCCCTTGCTTCGTATGGTCCGAACATAGTCCAGCCTCACCTGTTCCAATATGGCTGTACGTACATAGCGGAAATTCACCGCGATGAGCGGAATCGCAATCGTCACAGCCGGCAGAATCAGTGTACTGAGTGCCCCTGTAATGCTTGTCGACCATGGGATATATCCACTTATTCTAAAGAAATCGACTTTCATGCCAACATATAATATGAGAATCATCCCTAACCAAAATGAAGGGACTGCCATTCCTATTTGTGTAGCGGTAGAAAGTGTTAAATCACTGAGCTGATTTTGTCGCCTTGCAGCAAATATACCTAGTGGCAGGGAGATGAGACACACGATAAACAGCGTAATGGCCGCCAAAGACATTGTGACAGGCAGCCGCGTCACTAATAACTCTGTCACCGGCATGGAAAATCGAATGGAATCACCTAACTCCCCCGTTAATAGCCCCTTCACCCAGTCAAAGTACTGTTCATACAGGGGGCGGTCCAGGCCGAGCTCAGATCGCAAATTTTCAATTTGTGCGGGATCCGCCTCGGTACCAAGCATCGTACGCACAGGATCACCGGGCAAAATTTGAAAAACCCCGAATGTAATGATGGACACGAGAATGACGGTGATTACTAACAGGATGAAGCGACGAAGTATATAGAACATAATGCTTCATTCCTTTCTAATTGGACATCTTCACCTCAGACATATCATGGAACCAGAATGGGTAGCTCTTCAATCCGGACACTGCCTTATCGGAACCCCAGACGATTTGGTAATCCGCAATATACACTGCGGCTGCCTGCTCTGCCAAAATCGCCTGAGCCTTTTTGTAATATTCCACTTGTTTGGCTTGATCCGTCTCATGAAGAACATCTTTCATCACTTGATCAAACTCGGCATTTTTAAACAGGAAGAAGTTTTCTGCGTCGTTTGTAGATACATAGTCATTCAACACCTCATAGGCGGATGGGCGGCCCGTCAGATCGATTGCCGTCATTTCATAATCACGACCGGCATAGACACGCTCCAGCCATATGCCCCATTCCACTACTTCAATCTCTGCATCAATACCGATCGCCTTCAGGTTCTCTACAACGATTTGCGCGATATTACTATAAATGCCGTTATGGGAAGAGACAGTGATTGTTGTTGAAAAACCGTCTTCATAGCCTGCTTCAGCGAGTAGAGCCTTGGCTTTTTCCACATCGAATGGGTACATATTCTCCAGGGAAGAATCATGGAACTCTCCCATGGCCGGACTCATATTAGAACCTAGTTTTACAGCATAGCCTGAAAAGACTGAATCGATGATGTCGTCCTTGTTAACCGCCATTGCAATTGCCTGACGGACTTTCACATCATCAAACGGTGCTTTTGTTTGATTAAATGTAACGACTAATGAGGAGTTGTTGTTTTGGTGGGAAGTATTAAATGCATCCGTTACCTCATTCACCCTTTGCCACGGAACAGCCGATACATCCACCTCGTTTGCTAATAAGCTCATGATTGCAGCCTGGTCGTCGGACTGGAAGACAAATGTCACCTTATTCAAATAAGGCAAGCCTTCACGCCAATAGTCCTCGTTTTTCTTGACTACCAAATTCATGCCCGGCGAATAATTTTCATAAGCAAACGGACCGTTACCAATTGGATTTTCATTATGCTTGCCATCATTGCTAGCCGGTATAATGGCTGACGTTAATGCCGTCAATGAATAAAGGAAGTTTGAATTTGGCTCCGCTAAAGTAAATTTAAACGTAGAATCATCTACCACCTCGGTAGAAACGACATTATCAAAGTTGTTCTTCATCTTTTCGCCACCAGCTGTACCCATCAGACGGTCGAACGTATATTTCACATCATCCACCGTCACTTCAGAGCCATCATGGAACTTCACTCCCTGACGGATTTTGAATGTATACTCAAGCCCGTCCTCTGATATTTGATAGCTTTCAGCAATTGCCTCTTTCAGCGAGCCATCCGTTTCCGGTGCCATCAATCCTTCAAACATATTCAAAATCATCTGGAATGAAATCGATGCCGTCGCCTTATGTGGATCTAGAAAGTCAGGATCATCATTTACACGTACATATATTTCCTGTGACCCACCCGCTGTATCATTGTTATTTCCATCCGACTCGCCATCATCCGACGAGCATGCAGCCAAAACAATCACAAATAATATGGATATGAACAGTAGCCACCCTTTTTTCATTCCCTACTCCCCCTTTTCGCCCTGAAGGCTTTGATAACTTTCGACTTGCCCTATCGGCTGTGCCTTCTTTACACCATTCAATACCGCCTGCTCCATCGCTTCAGTTGCCAGTTGTCCTAAATAATCGAGAGGGTATCTGCGGTCGCCTGTCCCTAGCACAAAAACCGTATCCCCATCGAGCATGGTATGCACCGGGTATATCGTCCTCGCAAGCGCATTATGGGTAAGCTGGGCAATCTTCTTTGCTTCAGCCTTTGTCAGCTTTGCATTTACCGCCACAACGCCGATTGTGGTATTTGTACCCGGCAATGCCAGCGACTCGCTCTGCTGTTTTAAATATTCACAGCTATCCATCCATTCACCCGTTTTTGTATTACGCCCCCCGGCAATCGTTTCATTTGATTTCGGGTCCTTTACATCCCCTACTGCATTGACGACAACGATTGCTCCGACGACTAAGTCATCCTTTCCTTTTATGGAACTGCTGCCGAGCCCTCCTTTCATACAATATTGCGGCCCGCCAACCTTTCCGACTGTTGCACCATAGCCGGCGCCAATATTACCGTTTTCAAAATGTCCAGCTCTAGCATTTTTTGCCGCCTCATACCCCATATCTGCAGTTGCATAAGCTGTCGGCTCTCCCAGAAACAAGTCAAAAATCACTGCACCCGGCACAATGGGAATCGTAGCAACAAATGCATCCACACCGATTTTTTGTTCAGCTAAATAGCGCATGATACCCATGGCGGCATCAAGACCAAATGCACTACCTCCTGCCAGAGAGACGGCATGAACCTGCTGGATTTCGTTGATTGGGTCAAGGGCGTCTGTTTCCCGTGTGCCGGGAGCAGAGCCTCTTACGTCCACTCCACAAACGGCCCCCTTTTTCGCGAGCACCGCTGTACAACCGGTCACGCCGTTTCTATCCTCGATATGGCCGACTTCGATGCCAGGAACATCGGTAATATTATGAAACATCAAGCTTCCTCCTCTTCATATAAAAAACAGGCCACTTGCTGCTGATCATTTTGGTTCGTCAATACAGGCCGTTTCTCCGAACAAATCGGCATTGCTTTCGGACAGCGTGTATGGAACACACAGCCAACCGGTGGATTCATCGGACTTGGGAGATCTCCCTTCAAAGGCTCCGAATGCCTCTTTTTATCAAAATCCACTACAGGAATGGCAGCCAACAGGGCCTGGGTATAGGGATGAAGTGGATTAGCGTATAAGGCATGTTTTTCCCCCACTTCTACTATTCTGCCTAAATACATGACTGCCACCCGATCGCTGATATGTTTTACAACGCCTAAATCATGGGATATGAACATATAAGTCAGCCCCAATTCATCCTGCAAGTCCATCATCAGATTCAAAACTTGTGATTGTACAGATACATCAAGCGCCGAAACCGGTTCATCCGCTATGATGAAAGCTGGATTGATTGCCAACGCCCTTGCAATGCCAATACGCTGCCGCTGCCCGCCTGAAAATTCATGAGGAAATTTCTTGATTGCATCTTCACGGAGCCCCACTTTTTCCAGCAGCTCTATTACACGCCTTTTGCGCTCCTGCTTTGTCAGGGTTAATTGCAGTTTCATCGGCTCCTCAATGATTTCACCAATGCGCATTCGTGGATTTAACGAAGAAAAGGGGTCTTGGAAAACCATTTGCATTTGATTACGGAATTTCTGTAGGGCTTGTCCGGATAATTGCTGTATCGGTTTGCCCTCATATAGAATTTCACCGGATGTCGGCTCAATCAGCTTTAAAATCGTTCTTCCCAACGTTGATTTGCCTGAGCCTGATTCCCCAACAATCCCTAGGGTTTCGCCTTTATAAATTTCGATGGAAATATCGTCAACTGCTTTCACAACCTTTTTTTCTTCACGGATGGATTTCCGCTTCACAGGAAAATAGGCCTTTAAATCACGTACCTCAAGTAAAACGGCTTTATTCGACATTTGCCATCATCCCTTCTTCGGTATACAAGTGACAGCGTACTTGCTGACGATGTTCAAATTGCACAATATTCGGCTGATTTTCCCTGCAGATCGGCATAGCATGTTTACATCGTGCGGCAAATCGGCAACCATTCGGCATTTGGCTTGCTGAAGGAACAGTTCCAGGAATGGACGGTAGACGATTCACATCTTCATCCAATGAAGGAATAGTTTTCAGCAGTGCAATCGTATAAGGATGCTTCGGCTCTGTAAACAATGTCTTGACCGGGGCTTCCTCCACAATCTGCCCGGCATACATCACCATTACGCGGTCCGCCGTTTCAGCTACCACCCCCATATCATGGGTAATGAATAAAATCGCCGAGCCGTGCTCCTCCTTCATCTTCAGCATCAATCGCAAAATTTGCGCTTGCACCGTCACATCAAGTGCCGTCGTTGGTTCATCAGCAATTAATAGTTTCGGATTATTCGCCATCGCCATGGCAATCATGACTCGTTGACGCATGCCACCTGATAATTGGTGAGGGTATTCATGCATCACCTTTTCGGCATTGGCAATGCCCACTTCCTTCAGCATGCCAAGAGCTATCGCAAACGCTTCCTTTTTGGAAACCTTTTGGTGTCTGCGAATCCCCTCAATCAGCTGACTACTCACTTTAAATACCGGGTCCAGAGAGGTCATCGGTTCTTGGAAAATCATGCTTACTTCATTTCCTCTGATAGAGCTCATGTCCTTTAACTTCATTTGCAGCAACTCCTGGCCGTTTAACCGGATATTGCCGGATGTGATTCTTCCCGGGGGAATGGGAAGTAGCCGCATGATGGCAAGAGAAGTGATGCTTTTACCGCTTCCTGATTCTCCTACAAGGGCCAGCGTCTCCCCCTTATAAACCGAAAAGCTGACATCCTCTACGACTTTTGCCTGCTGTCCGTTCGGTAAATCAAAGCAAATAGATAAATGATTGACTTCCAAGACCAGTTCTTTGCCCTTGCTCATGTCAGTCACCTCCTGGATTACTGTAACGGATGGCGATGTTTTTCATTTGCGTGTAGTTCCGTAGGGCAACCAGTCCCTTTTCGCGTCCAATCCCGCTTTTTTTATAACCGCCAAAAGGCATTTGAATTCCGCCTGCAGCTCCATAGTTATTGATGAAAACCTGCCCTGCCTTCACACGGCTGGCAACATAATGTGCCGTATTCAAATTGCTCGTCCAAATGCCCGCCACAAGCCCATATGGAGTTGCATTGGCCATAGAAATGGCTTCAGCTACGGTTTCGAACGTGAATACGGTCAGCACAGGGCCGAATATTTCCTCCATTGAGAGCGGATGAGAAACATCTAAGCCATCCACAATGGTAGGAGCAACATAGTACCCCTCAGGATAGCCTTCTATATCCAGAGTCTTTCCGCCCGTCAGTATGTCCCCATCCTTTGAGGCCAGTGCTAAAAGGCTCGTAATCTTGTTGAACTGCGTTTCATTTAATAGCGGTCCCATATCGAGATCCTGCTCTCCCGCACCTATCGTTATCTTCTCAAAAAGAGTAACCAGCTTCGCTAAAAACGCTTCTTTATAAGAGCTTTCAATTAAGAGCCTTGCACCTGCCGAGCATGTCTGGCCGGCGTTTTGCACAATGGCTCTCAACACGCCTTCCAATGCCTGCTTTTCATCCGCATCCTTAAAAACGATATTAGGCGACTTTCCGCCAAGCTCCAATGTGACGGGCACCACATTTTGCGCTGCAGCTTGCATGACCGAGATACCTGTAGGAACAGAGCCTGTAAATGTAATATGATGAATCCCGGGGTGAGTACATAAATAGGCACCCACATCGCGTCCATAGCCCGTAATGTGCTGGATGATGCCCTTCGGCAGTCTTTCCTTCAACCATTTCACGATTTCATGCGTGGTAAGAGGTGTATCCTCTGCACTTTTGACAATGACGGCGTTACCTGTAGCTATGGCTGCCGCAACACTTCTTGATGTAATCTGGACCGGGTAGTTCCAAGGCACAATATGAACGGTCACTCCCACAGGCTCAAGGACGACGGCGTTCAGCAGGCCATCTTCTATCGGTATCGTTTCACCCATCACCTTATCAGCTGCTCCGCCGTAAAATTCGAAATAGCGTGCTGCCGCTTCGATATCTCCTCGGGCCTGCGTCATCGGCTTGCCGACATCTAAGCTTTCCAGCTGCGCCCACTGTTCCGCGTTAGACCGGATATACTGCGCAAGCTCTACTAAAAGCTGGCCTCGTTCAAATGGCTTGACACGGCGCCATTCCTCACTTTCAAAAGCCCTGTTCGCACTTTCGACAGCTTCATCAATCTGTTCGAAAGTGGCATTGGATATTGTCACAAGTGGCTGGCCCGTTGATGGATTAACTACTTGAATATCTTTTGGACCAAAAATCCACTCGCCATTTATACACATTGGTATATGTTCCATTTCACCCCTCCTTATAAGCCACGTCCGCCGTCTACATGCAACGTTGCACCTGTAATGGCGCTCGCCTCATCCGATAGCAGGAAGCGGATGGAATTTGCTATATCTTGCGGTACAATTAACCTACCTAACGGCACTGATTGGACGAATATTTGCTGTTTTGCTTGCTCCACATCAGTGCCCTGAGCAGCAAACTGCCCAAGCATTTGTGTATCTGCCGGTCCAGGATGGATGGTGTTCACCCGTATTTGGAATGGCGCCAATTCAATGGCCATTGCACGAGAAAAGCTTTCAGCTGCTCCTTTTGAAGCGATATATGCCTGCAAGCCCGGCCTTGGCCGGACAGCTGAAATGGAGGCAATGTTAATGATGGCACCTTTTTTTGCCTGCTTCATCTTGGGCACCACAGCCTTTGTCATAATGAAAAGGCTTTTGACATTGACGTCCATTACCTTGTTCCAGAAGTCCAGTGTAACCTCTTCTATTGGTGTTGCCGATTGGGCAATGCCTAGAGAATTCACCACCCCTGTGATTCCCTCCAATTTATCAACGAAGCTCTTCACATGTTGCTCATCCAATGCATTTCCTTGTTCGTAATGGAAATGGGGGTGGGAAAACGCACTTTGCTCCGCCAAATCCATACCTGCTACATAAAAACCTGCGTCAATAAGTGCTTTTACAATTGCCTGGCCCATTCCACCTGCCGCTCCCGTTACAACTACAGTCTCCATCCTAGACACCTCGCATTTCAAAACATGTTTTGACTGCTTCGCATATGGCTGCACCCATTTCCGCCGTCGTGGCTGAACCACCGATATCGGCTGTTCTCACCTGGCCTGCCGTCAGTACCTGCTCAATGGCACGGATGATTGTTTTTTCCAAATCCGTACGCCCCAGATGACCCAACAGAAGTGCAAGCGACCAAATCTGGGCGATAGGATTGGCAATGCCACGCCCTGCAATATCCGGTGCTGAGCCATGTACAGGCTCGAACATTGAAGGATATAAACGTTCCGGGTTGATATTTCCAGAAGGAGACAACCCGAGCCCCCCTATGATGGCGGAGCCGAGATCTGATAAAATATCGCCAAATAAATTCGAAGCCACCACTACCTCAAATTCTTGCGGCCTTTCAACGAAGTAAGCTACTAAAGCATCAATATAATAAGATTTCAGCTGCAAATTCGGGTATTGCTTCATTGCCTCCTTCACACATTCATCCCAAAATTTCATCGTATAAATTACTGCATTCGACTTTGTAGCGCTCGTCACAGTCGATTTGCCATATTTCAATGCATAGTCGCATGCTGCGCTTACAATATTGTCGATGCCTATTTTCGTCATGACGGTATTCTGTATGGCTAAATCTTGGGGCTGATTCATATATAATCTTCCGCCGCTATTAGAATATTCACCTTCTGTATTTTCGCGGAAAATCACAAAGTCGATGTTGTCGGCCTGTGCTAAAGGTGACACGATGCCCGGCAGTGATTTGACAGGCCGGAAATTTACATATTGGTGGAATTGCTTGCGTATCGGCATGATGAGCTCCCAGACCGTTACATCATCCGGCACCCTTTCATCGCCAATCGCTCCAAACAAGATGGCATCATAACCCGATAGGATATCCAGACCATCTTCAGGCATCATGCGTCCGGTTTTAACATAATACTCCGAGCTCCAATCAAAAATGGTCGTTTCGATATGAAGATCCTCTTCAAGCTCCTGCAACGTTTGTAATACCAACAGCGCCTCTTGCATGACTTCTTTTCCGATTCCGTCTCCGGGAATGACCGCTATTCTCATCCTTCTTCACCTGCCAAAAAGAGCAGGGCAGCTTTACGATAAATGGCTGTAGTTTCAGCGAGCTCCTCTATGTCCACATACTCATCAATCTGATGGGGAATCTCCCGATCGCCTGCTCCGATTGTTACAATCGGCACACCATGGACGTGCAGAAACGTTCCATCGGTTGCTCCAGGCACCCCGTTGTAGAGCGGCTCTTTTTCCAGCACCTCTTTTACAGCCTGATAGATGGCTTGAACAACCGGCTCATCCTTATCCGTGGCTGTTGCAGGACGGTTATCCAAAATTGTCAGCTTTACATTGAAATCAGGATCATCTTTCTTCATCCGTTCAATAATCGCCTCAATTTTCGCAAGCAGCTCATCATGATCCTGTGCAGGCACCGTACGAATATCCAGCGTAGTCATACAATGGTCGGGTATGACATTGATTTGTGCATCCCCTTTTACTGGTGCCATTAAAATGGTTGGTGTAATCGTCGGCCATTTTAAAAATGGGTCCTCGCCAAGGCGATGCTGCTCCTCTTTTTCGAGCTTTTCCATTTCCGTGATAAATCTCGCCATACGCCAATTCGGATTGATGCCACTCCAGGAAATCGCACCATGCGCCATCTTTCCATATATATCTACACGTAAGCGGATGGCGCCCCTCTGTGCAATGCACACCTGGTTTTCCTCGGGCTCACAAATGATTGCCCCGTCTACACCATCGGCCCATCCTTGTTTAATAAAATGCTTGATTCCCATCATCATGCCTTCTTCATCGCATGGAATACATAAAATAATCTTGCCGGTGAATTGCTCTTGGTCCAGGAGGAGCGAGTGGCAAGCGGTAATCATACACGCAAGATTTCCCTTTGTATCATTTGTACCGCGCCCGTACATCCGCCCTTCGATTATTTCAGCGCCGAACGGATCATACGACCATGCCTCCCGGTTCCCTTCCGTAACAACATCCGTATGGCCTTCAAACAATAACGTCTTTCCCGGTTTTCCGGAATCAATAATGCCGATTACATTTGGGCGGCCTGGTACTACTTCCTCCACATGTGTTTCAATTCCAATCTTGCGCAAATACTCTGCAACAAATTCTGCTACCTTCTGCTCTGTGCCAACCCCATCATCACGAAAGACACTGTCGATTCTTACCATTTTTTGCGTCAAATCAACCACAGTCTCTTTATCACGTAAATAGGTTTTGGTTTTCTTCAAAACTAACATCTTGGCATCAACCTTTCCGAATTTTCAGAAATATATGTTCTTATATGATTGTAACATCAGGATTTATTCCACATATTTTACTTTATGTAATTTTAAATCTTAAAACATTTCACATTTTGACAACAAAAAACAGCCCCGAAGGACTGTTATACTATATATTCTTCTTTTAAAGATATTCATTGCTTCGCCTGAATGTCATTGAGAGGATAGTTAAAAGCCTTCTAGAAAGGCAGTTGTTTCAGCTAACATAATTCATTTTCATTCATAAAAATTGATTGAACCAAGTTTATACTATAAGCATTCTTAAGGATGAAACTTACCGAATACAGAAGTGTGATAATATGAGTTGCAATCTCATTCCAACCAGTAATGATATAGTTTATATATTCGTTCATGTCAGATACAGCGAGATTAAAAAGCGATTGATTTGATGGGATGAAATGAGAATCAACACCAAGGGAAGGCTGTCAAATGCTTTTTTAGGGTATCGTCCTCCACTATTCAAAATATATACAGGCCCGGCATGTTTCCTCTCCTTGCCTCTCAAAAGCCATTCGATTTACCATTAACCCGTACTTCACAGTAGGCTACAGCCCCCTTTTAGCGTACAGGACTCTCGCTTGTCCCCTTGATTGTCGCATAGGGAAGCTTCCCCGCCTGGATGGCGCGGCTTGCGGCCCTTACCGCTTCCGCCTGTGAATCATACGGGCTACTGACAAAACGCCAACCGACGCAGGTACTGCAGAACGGTTCTCCTTCGGCATCATGCAAATAGCCCTCCTGCAAGAGCCGCTTCATCGCCTTTTCCATCGCTTTCTTTGTAGGATAACGCCCAGATTGGATGCGGAAGGTATTCGCTTCTTTGGCGACTGCAAAGCCGATCCGATACGGCGCAATGAAGTCATTCAACGTCCATGATCCATTCAATGCATTCAGCCCCACAGGACAGCTACATCCAGGGATGGTCCCTTCCTCCGTATACTGCCAAAGTTCGCATAATACATCCGGCCTCCTGCCATTCTCCCCGCATTCACTGCAACGGGCGATCCAGAGGAAATCGGCCTTTACACGGGCCAGGCCTGTCAGTTGATAATAGTAGTTGTTCGAAAATAGACCGACTCGTTTTCCCGTTGAACTTTGGACATGGTCGATGAAAATCTGAGTGTTGAAAGATACGCCTGTGTGTTTCTGAACTGCGTCCTGGACATCGACGACAAGGAATTTCGCTTCGGGATCAATCAGCGAAATGAACCTGTCCGCCTCCTCCAACGCCTCTTTAGCATTTCTATATAAGGAGTAGTGCGTATGTCCGAACGGTATGCCGTACTGTTTGCAGCCTTTCACGTAGCTTTTACATTCCCGCTCGGCCAGCACTGTCCCACGTGAGGTACGGATGATGGCAAGGTCCACTACTTTCTGCGCCTGTTCCCAGTCGATTGTGCCCTGATGATTTGATAAATCGATGATGCTCATAGCGCATTCTCCTTTTTTGTTCCTTTTCCCTTTTCACACAACTTGAAGACGATATTATTGTCTTATTCTACTTCCATGAAAACGGGCATTCCCTCCCACCGGACATCTCCTGCATGTACCAAGCCGGATAGGTACGATTTTCAAACCATAGACCCCATATTATAGGGCAGATTAGGCAATACGAAATAGTCCCGACCGTAGCAGGCCTTTGCTGAAACAACGCATCAAAAAGGGAGCGCCCCGGAAAGTTTGGATGTTCCGGGATGCCCCCTGCAATTCGTATTCGTTTTTCAGCTGTATATCAGTGGAATATGATCGTCTTATTTTCTTCCACGATGATGCGGTTTTCAAGATGCCATTTGACGGCATTGACGAGTACACGCCGTTCGATTTTGCGTCCGATTTTCTTCAATGTCGGTACATCTGCACGATGGTCTACACGCTCGACATCCTGCTCGATGATCGGTCCTTCATCCAAATCGTTCGTTACATAGTGACTTGTCGCCCCAATCAGCTTCACCCCACGGTTGAATGCACGCGTATAAGGGTCCGCACCGACGAACGCCGGCAGGAATGAATGGTGGATGTTGATGATGCGGTTTTCAAAATGAGAGACGAAATTCGGCGTCAGAATCTGCATGTAGCGCGCCAAAATGAGCAAATCAACTTTGTATTCCTCCATCAGGCGAATCTGCTGCTGCTCGACCTGCTCCCGAATATCTTTATTGGCCGGGATGTAATAGAACGGAATGCCGAGGGATTCCACAATCGGGCGTGCCACCTCCGCATTGCTGATGACGACCGCAATATCCATCTCCAAATCGCCGTTCTGCCATTCCCATAGCAGTTCCATCAAACAGTGGGTCTCCTTTGAAACATAGATTGCCGCCCGCTGACGGATGGCACGGTAATGGAAGCTGTAGTCCATGTCGTGCTCAGTAGCGATGGATGCGAAATCCTGTTCCATCTCGTCCCGCTTGCTTACCAGATTCTCGCAGTGGTATTCGATGCGGATGAAGAATGTTCCATTCTCCGGGTCGCTTGAATATTGGCTGGACTCAATGATGTTTGCATTATGCTTATGTAAAAATGAAGATAGTACCGCTACGATGCCCGGCTTATCGGGGCACTTCACCAAGATGCGCGCGCGGTTCTGCAATTGTTTATCGTTTCTTACAGTAGTCGATGTATTCATTTTCTTACTCCTTCTCCTTTATGCCGATCATCGGTGCAATCTTTTCCATATCGTTTAGTATGTTTTCCTGCTGCTTCATGATGCCGTCGTACCACGTGCCAATGATTTTCTTTACATCCTCTGTCGGGGCCATGCCTGCCTGTTGGGCTGCAACGAGCTTATTTACCATCGTGGTACGCTCTTCATAAAACTTCACCCGTCTATGGATATCCTCCCCTACATCCTCTTGGAACAGTTTCCCGAGATGGATGATGCCGTTGATCATGAGCTTTTCGGCAAACAATGTCGATGTGACGATGCGCAGCTGGTAATCATAGGAGGTGTTCAGCGGCTCGAAATAGTGCCCCATCATCTTTTTGACGCCCTTCAAAATGGAAGCAAGCTTGTCCCCCTGTGACACAGTCAACACCTTCGTCTGGGTGAACATCGGCATGATGGCATTGATTGAATCGAAATAATCCTTCACAACAGCCAGCTGTTCACTTTCCTCTTCAAGCCGTCCCTTTACCTGTTCATTGACATACAGCCTCTGTATATAGGAGGCGAGCAGCAGCATGCCGTTATATTGGACCTTTGCTGTCATGTGAAATGACCGCCCTTTCTTCCTCGTCATTTCAACTGAAAATCTGAAGTTTCTTGTGATTGAGCGTACCATATTTTCATTTCTTTGAAAAGATTATGGTGAATATTCTGAGTATCATAAAAAACAGACTTACCCGCAACCCTTTGTACAGCAGAGGGTATGAATAGTAGATACATATCTGCGGCTGACGCTAGCAATCAATCAGTCTGGTTAATTCCTTTGTCGTCTTCTAGTGTCGAACGAAAATACTCTCTTTAACAGTAGGAAATGGAAAGAAACGCACGGCCTTCGAATACAATAAGCGTATAAAAGTTAATACAAAAAGGGGAGTTCGAATGGAAAGATTATCAGGAAAAGTCGCAATTGTGACAGGTGGGGCAAGAGGGATGGGTGCTTCTCATGTGAGAAAGATGGCGGCAGAAGGGGCGAAAGTCATTATTACCGACGTGCTAGTGGAAGATGGAG
>JAZUQF010000010.1:0-15832 GCA_045605545.1 Lysinibacillus sp. | reverse complement strand
AATGCCGCCAGCAAGGATATGCCCATTGTTACTGTCATCAATAAATTTTTCCGGTACGTGTCCTTCAGCATGACTGAATCAATGGATCCCATAAAACCCCCTCCCTTTTCTTTTATCCCTCTATATATCGTCAAAATCAGCGTTTCAAATAGTACTTTTATAGAAAAAATGCAAGGAATTTAAGAAAAGGGGGGAGTTAGTTGCATACAAATGGCATGCAAATTCTTGAATTGTACAATAGTAATAAATTCAGTTCATTTTAAAGCGTGTTATAAAAGTAGCTTCATCTACCACCTCCATCATACAGATTCTAGAGGTCGGATGATTTCAATCAAGGCGTTTTATACGCCTCAACAACTTTCACCGGTATAAAAGGATTCAACTTTTTATGATTCACTGTGGGCAAGCATTTTAAGCCAGCCAAGAAATATCGTTCTCCTTTTTAGACGCCGATTATCGTCATCCGTCGAATTTGATATACAACTTAAATATAGATAAGCGTCATCCAGGGTTAAAGTCCTGTATGGCGCTTATTTTCGATTATGTCGTATATCATTTTCTCCATTTTGGCCTCCCTGCGCCTTGAAAAATGACATGAGGAAGGGCGGCGCCTGCTTTTTGATGCAGCACAGCGCAGACAGGCCCTTTATAAAGAAGGCCAAATGCATTCGATAGACATGGATTTTTATCTGATTGATATATAAAAGAGACTGGGACATAGCTACGTTTTATCAAAAAAGGACTATCTAGGATGGTACTTATTTGATTTTGCGAAACAGCAGACCGTCTATTTCTCTTCTATTTTGGGAGCCTTTTTTAAAAAAAACTGGGGTTGGAGGTGAAGACTCCTGGATAAAAAAGAGCTCATACAGCAAAAAAGCACTGCATTTTGCAATGCTTTTCCTCCTTTTACGATGATCCACCCGATGATGAAACGAATCAGCTTTTCATCCCGACCGGCAGATAATACGATAAATTGTTTGTAATCATCCCGCCTATGCGCAGACCAATCGCACCTGGATGCCCGCTAATCAAAAAGCTGCCAACCAGCATTTCCCCTGTCTGCTCGCCTTTTTCACTTTGGAATACCGTTTTTGGCTGCTCGATATATTGCTGATACACCATTGGATACTGGCGGTACGATTTTTGCGCTTCTTCCTGTAGTAGCCGTCCATCCGCTTCATAGATTTCCACCGTATCCCCCTCACGGCCGAATACAGGCTTTTTTACATAGCGCAGCCCTTTTTCAATGAACGGGCCTTCTTCCAGATAGGTCGGCAGAAAATAGTCGGCAATCCACTCATGCTCTTCAGCCGAAAAGAATGCATTCCCTTCCTCATGCAGACCCCAAATGACGGCCTGCACCGCTTTATTTTGCAGTAAGAAAGCAGATGGCGGATTGATGATTCTCAGCAGCTGCTTTTCCACCAATTCCACCAGCCATAAGCCGATTCTATTTTGCGCTTCATCTTCATCCTGGATGAGATTTTCAATCGGGAATGTCTGCCGGTACAGGACATCAATCCGCTTCCCGTCTTCATCAAACAGCCCGACGCCTCTTTGGATCTGCAATCGGTGCAACGGGGTGAATTTCGCTCCCGGTACAAATTGCATCAGGTAAAGCGCTGTATAGTAGTCTTCGATATGCTGCTCATGTGCGGTGAAGACCACATGTGATTTTTGTGAAACTTTACTCTGTGCAACGCTTTCCTGAACCGCATCCTTTAACACCTGCTCCATCCCGGCGTTCGGATTTTCCATTGCAAACGCCCGGCAGATGCGCTCATTGACAAAGAACAATTCCTTGATGAACGTCGGTGTATCGGCGTTCATTTCAATGCATTTGTAGCCGCCGTCATGCGGAATGAAGTCAAAGCGCGCAATGACACTTTCCGCCGACAGCGTCTTCAGGCGAAGAAACTGGAGCGTCTCTTCCGGGTACCCCATTTCAAGCAATGTCTCATCCGATACGTTGCGCAGTAAATGGGCGGTTTTAAAGTAGATACTGCCCGTACGTTCCGTCGCCAGGCGGATCTTTGCCACTTCTTCAGCCGTCATTTCATAGAAATCGTAAAGTGCATATTCCTCGCCATACAAGTCCGCCCAAAACTGTTCCATCTGCGCATAAAACTGTCGGCGTTCACTTTTATACACGCAAAACTTCAGCTCACTTTCAGATCCGTTACGTAAACGACATATACGCCGCGGTCTTCATCGATTTCAGTAGAAGTGACGAGCATCTGCCCGATTCCCGGAACATCCACCACATTCTTTATTAGATAGCGGATGACTTCAAAATGCGTCCCACATGGAATACGTGCCAGCAATCGATAATTTTCACGTTCATGTGGACTTCTGAATTCAATCTGTATGCCCCGTTCACGGAAGCTCCGCTCATCCTCACCGGATATATTCCGCCCGATTTCCTTTAGCACGAGCACTTCCGTATCTGCTTCCATCTCGTTGGACAGCAGTTCGTACTGTGTACCGTGCATGATGAAGTATGTACAAAGCTGCCGTGCATAGAATTCATCCATGCCTACATGTATTTCCGTATATTCATAAAACGGTTCAAACTGGCCATTGCCCTTATCGATATAATAAATCAGCGTTTTCAGAACTGCCTCCCCCTCAAACTAGTAAGATATACACTTCGCAACAATCCAGCCGACTGCCAGCGATAACGATAGCAACATCGTGCCGACTGCCCGATTGTCTTCTTCAATCGCTTTTTGAATGCTGAAGCGGATTGTTATGAGCTCCGCTATGAAAAATACAACGACCTGCGCCACAATTCCGATTGCTCCCCAAATGGCCATATCCAGCAATGAGATTGAATACTCCGCAGCAGCACCCAATACAATGGCCAGCCCCACTACTTTTCCGCCCAGCAGCATAGCCGCTGACACGTTTTTTTGTGCAATCAGTTGGAATTCTTTAATTTTTGGCGTACTTAATGTAAACAGCAGCATGCCGACCACTAACAGACTGATTGATACGCCGATATATGATAAAAAGTTTACATACCCATTCATGTTTTTCCTCCTCCCTTATCCGCCGAAACTTTTTGAACCACTGCCAAACCCCGAGCTGGATTTTGTCGTGTTAAAGCTGGCGCTGTTTTTATAATTTATGTAGTCGTTGCTGCTATGTAATGATGACTTATTGTGATAATAGCTTCCCCCATAATGGTAGAACCTGTAATACCCTGAACCGCTTTCATCGCATTGCCATACGCCATTTTCCTCCGACCAATCCCAATCGTTGCAATTTTTATCTGTAGGCTTTGGCGGCAAGCTACTTGTCGATGAGCCGCAGCCAGCCAAGCTCAATGTAACGGCCGTTGCCGATATGCCAACCATCAATTTCTTTGTTTTCTCCATTTCCATAATCCTCCGTTTCCTTTCCAATTTTAATGTACGAATCAATATTTGAAAAGATTCAAAAAATTCAACCTGGAATATAACTGGAGAAATTATAGCTACCGCTTTCCCGCCATGTTCAACCATGTAGCAGGGAACATTTTTTGTATAACGATTGCGTGTTAATGCAATCAAATGCCTATATCTGCTTAAAGCGAATAAATAGGATGTTGAGCCACGTTATTATTGGTATGAAAAATAAGAAAGTCATAATTCCTAGACTACTAAATACCCCCTCATTGTTTTTATGAAGTGCTTGCGAGTTTACCGAGTACATTACAATAGAAGTGAATGAGAAAAAAACTAAGTTAACTATAAATGCATACAGAATCATTTGTTTGTCACTTGCTTTATTTTTGAAGAAGGTACATAGCGCAGTTGATAAGACCAAACCTATTGATAGAGTTATAAAATATACTATACTCAAAGCCCCATCCCCTCATTTCTTACTGCATTGACTGGCCCCTTATATTGACAGTAACATAAATATCCACACAAAAGAATCATCTCACTCCTATTTCAGAAGTGAGATGATTTTAATTAAGCTATTTTATACAAGCTGTACTGATACATTCACAACCACTTCTAATATGTTTCAATCTGGAGCAATATAAAAGACGCATTCTTATTCAAGTAATGCGCCCTTTTGTTGAAAATCAACATTTCTAATTCAGCATACTAAGTCCCCTGCATTTTAATGGTAGTATTTGCAGCTGTGGTCTTAGGGTTGGAAGCATCATAATTTTAAGCACCTTAGCTTTTACCATTGCTGCCATCCACCACTTCTTCGCCGGCTTCTTTCACTTTCCCGCCGATATCCTTTAAACCAGTCGTAACTTCTTTGGCACTGGAAAGAATCTCACTTGATTCTTCCTTAACCATACTAGCCGGGACAATGATGTTCTCGTTTATTTTTTCATAAAGATTTTGAGCATCGCTTATTGCTTCTTTCAGAACGGAAGAAGCGGATTTCATTCGCTCTTGTAAGTCGTTCTTCACATCTGAAGGATTGTTTTTGACTTGGCTATACATATCCATTGTTGAATCTTTCATATTTTTTGTTGTGGCAGTTACTTTGTTTCTTGTGTTTGAGTCAAGCATTGCAAGCGCACCGCCAATAACAGCCCCTATCATCATACACTTGAGGATTTTTCCATTCTCTTCACCTTCGTTAGGTGTCGATACATTGTTATAAGTAGTAGTTGGGGTCATAATTAATTCCTCCTTTATGTTTTCTGAATTTGTTATCCTATTCCTTAGGTGCCCGATTTTTTTTCATTTAAACTATTTAAGCAAATTCTTTTTTACCAGCTACCCAACAGTCTCTTGCTTCATTCCAACCAGTTTGACGTTTTGACATTTCATACTTCCCCTCTCAAAAATAATTAGTATCTTAGATATGGAGCAATACGTTCCTAGGGTTTTATTAATATTCCAAACTCCCTTTTCATAAAAAAAACATCCGTTCGCTTATAATTAAAATAAGCGAACGGATGTTAAACTTCCATATTCAAATAACTTTATTATCCAAATACACAAAAGTGTAGAAGGGTTTACCCTTATTACTCAACCGTCACCGATTTCGCAAGGTTACGCGGTTTGTCGACGTCGCAGTCGCGGTGTAGGGCTGCATAGTAGCTGATCAGCTGCAATGGCACGACTGCTACAAGTGGTGTCAGCAGTGTATGGATGCGTGGGATGACAAGCGTATCGCCGTCCTCATCCAGTCCTTCCATTGCGATGATGCATGCATTTGCGCCGCGTGCCACGACTTCCTTCACGTTGCCTCGGATGCCGAGCGCCACCTGCTCCTGTGTCACAAGTGCAAATACCGGCGTGCCTTCCTCGATCAAGGCGATTGTACCGTGCTTCAGCTCGCCGCCTGCAAAGCCTTCCGCCTGGATGTATGAAATCTCTTTCAACTTCAATGCGCCCTCCATGCTTAGGCAGAAGTCCAGGTTACGGCCGATGAAGAATGCATTGCGGGCAGTTTTTAAATAGTCCTCTGCGATTTCTTCCATTACATCCTTCGAGTCTACGATGGACTGGATGCCGTTTGCAGCAATCGCCAGCTCCTGCTTCAGGTCGAAGTCGATTTCCTTGCCTGTCGCTTTCCCCGCTACGTATGCGGCGATGGCAAGAACCGCTATCTGTGCTACATATGCTTTTGTAGATGCCACGGCAATCTCAGGGCCTGCATGCAGCAATAGCGTATGGTCCGCTTCACGAGAAAGCGTAGAGCCCGGTACGTTTGTAATTGTCAGCGCCGGGTGGCCAAGCTCCTTGATTTTCACGAGTACCTGGCGGCTGTCGGCAGTCTCGCCTGATTGCGAGATGAAGACGAACAATGGCTTTTCAGAAAGCAACGGCATATTGTAGCCGAACTCACTTGAAATGTGCACTTCCACCGGGATGCCCGCCATTTTCTCGAAGTACTGCTTCCCTACAAGACCTGCATGGTAGCTTGTGCCTGCCGCGATGATATAGATGCGGTCAGCAGCCGTGATGGCATCCAAAACCGATTGCTCGATGACAAGCTCCTCATCTTTTTCATATGCCTGGATGATTTTGCGGACAACGCCCGGCTGTTCATCCATTTCCTTCAGCATGTAGTGCGGGTAAGTGCCCTTTTCGATGTCGCTTGCATCCAGCTCAGCTGTGAATGGCGCACGTTCCACCGTTTGGCCTTCCAGCGTCGTGATGACCACGCTGTCTTTTTTCACGATGACCACTTCCTGATCATGAAGCTCGATGAACTGGTCCGTCACCTGCAGCATCGCCATGGCATCGGAAGCGACTACGTTGAATTCTGCGCCTACACCGACCAATAGTGGTGATTTGTTTTTCGCTACATAAATTGTTTCAGGGTCTTCATTGTCAAGCAAAGCAAGTGCGTATGAACCATGCACTAAGCCTAGTGTCTTGCGGAATGCGTCAACTGTCGAGAAGCCCTCTTTGGAGAACAGCTCCACCAATTGGACGATGACTTCTGTATCTGTATCAGACTGCATTGTCACATTTTTTAAATATGCTTTTTGCAGCAGGTGGTAGTTTTCGATGACCCCATTATGCACAAGCGTAAAGCGGCCTGTCGTAGATTGGTGGGGGTGTGCATTCGATTTGTTTGGCACACCATGTGTCGCCCAGCGTGTATGGCCGATACCGATTTGAGCCTCTACATCGCTGTCTACTGCCTGGCGTAGGTCGGCAATGCGGCCCTTTTCCTTGAAGACTGTCACACCTTCCTCGTTGTGTACAGCAATCCCTGCTGAATCATAACCGCGGTATTCTAGTTTCTCTAAACCTTTCAATAAAATTTCTTTTGCATCTACTGTTCCGTTATATCCTACAATTCCACACATATATTTCTGCTCCTCCGTCCGCTATCTTACACCCGACATTCACCTGGCCGCCCCATAATAAAGACAATAGGAAACCAGGCTACGGGTGAACCTATTTCTGCCGTTCTGTCTAACGCGCACAATAGGCCTTGTAGCTTTTTTATTTTTGATTGGGTGCCTATCCGTTTTTTTGTGCAGCAGATTGCTCTGCTGTTTTAGAACGGATGTTACAATCGGGCACTGTCGATCGGGAGGTATCCGCCGAAAATTCGATAATCCTCCACCTCGTCAACTAGGGATTGTGAGTCCGTCCGATTTCCCTAGCTCAGGCGCTATTATTGTTTTCCTGTCATTTATACCGCGCGTCCTTTCCCCTCCATTTCCACGCGCATGCCCAGCGTTTTCCTTGTTGTCATACAAGTCATTCGCACAAGCATAATCATCATACATAAATGTCTGACTTTCGTCAAATCATCACTAAAAACCCGCCAGTACGTAACGTACTAGCGGGTTTCCCTTACAATCCCTTTTCTTCTAGTAGGTTAACTATTTCCCTATTGAATGCAGGTAGGTCATCAGGCGTACGACTCGTCACCAGTTGCTTTTGGCATACGAACACCTCTTCATCATGGAATTTCACCCCTGCATATTCCATATCGACACGGATGGATTTATAACCTGTTGCATCTCGGCCTTCTAGTGCTTTTGCTGTGATGAGCAGCTGCGGGCCATGGCAGATGGCAAAGACAGGCTTCTTTTCATCCATGAAGCTTTTGGCGAAGGATACAAAACGCTCATCCGCACGAAGCTGGTCAGGTGAGAATCCACCTGGGATGAAGAGCGCATCGAAGTCAGCCGGGTTCACCTCATCGATTCCCTTATCAATCGTAACGGTCGCTTCACCGTTTTTCCCCGTCACTTCCTTGCCTGCTTCTTTCTCGATTGTTACTAGTATATGCCCCGCAGCCTCAAGTGCCTCTTTCGGGGAAGTATATTCGCTATCCTCAAACATATTGGTAATAACTGTTGCAACTTTTGCCATTCCTTACACCCTTTCGTTTGGAGAATCTTAGGTACTGTACCCTCCCTTCAACCGGTTAAACAAAAAAGGGGCAAAAAACCTCCTTATTTCCTGCATGGCATGAAGCATCCTGAGAGAATAAAGCTATAGCAGCGGTCCAAAAGTGCCGGCTTGCCTGCAGCTGTCTACAAGGGCCTTGGGAGGGGACCTGACTGGCCGCACGCACATGAAATGCCTTTTCGCTACTATTTCCACTTCATAGCGAGCTTTCCTTCCTATATAAAAAAACCCGCCTTCCCATTGGAAGGCGGTCAATCCTACTATTCAGTTAAACCCATTTCCGCTTTTACTACATCGGCAATACGATTCACATATTGCTCGCATGCTTCCGCTGAAGGTGCTTCGACCATGACGCGCACGAGTGGTTCTGTCCCTGAAGGACGCACCAGCACACGGCCATTGCCGGCCATATCAGCCTCTACTTCTCTGATGACAGCAGCCACCTTGTCGTTTTGTGTGACAGCATGCTTATCCGTTACACGGACGTTCACGAGCTTCTGTGGGAAGATCGTCATTTCACCGGCAAGCTCGGACAGACGCTTGCCCGTCGCCTTCATGATATTTACTAGCTGGATGCCTGTCAGCAGGCCGTCACCTGTTGTATTGTAATCCAGGAAGACGATATGCCCTGACTGCTCACCGCCTACATTATAGGCGTTTGCACGCATTTCCTCCACCACATAACGGTCGCCGACAGCCGTCTGCACGCTCGTCATGCCGTTGTCCTCCAGGGCCTTATAGAAGCCCATATTACTCATGACAGTAGAAACGACAGTGCCCTTTTTCAGGCGGCCTTTTGAATGTAAGTATTTACCGATGATGAACATGATCTGGTCGCCATCGACGATTTGGCCCTTTTCATCAACTGCAATCAGACGGTCGCCATCGCCGTCGAATGCAAGTCCCACATCGGCACCGCGCTCCAATAGGAATGCAGCAAGCTGCTCCGGATGCGTCGAGCCGACACCTTCGTTGATGTTCAGGCCGTTTGGTGAAGCGCCCATTGTCGAAATGTCCGCTTCTAGGTCGGCAAACAGGTGGGTAGCAAGCTGGCTCGTCGCACCATGTGCACAGTCGAGTGCCACATGGATGCCAAGGAACTCTTCATCCACTGTCTGCTTTAAGTATGAAATGTATTTTTGGCCACCCTCAAAGTAGTCCGTCACCGAACCGATATCTCCTCCGATTGGACGTGGTAAAGTATCTTCCGCTGCATCGAGAAGCGCTTCAATTTCCGCCTCTTGATCGTCAGTCAGTTTAAAGCCATCCGGACCAAAGAATTTGATGCCGTTGTCTGCTACAGGGTTGTGCGATGCTGAAATCATCACGCCCGCCTGCGCGTTCATGACCCGTGTCAGATAAGCAACACCCGGTGTACTGATAACGCCGAGACGCATGACTTCCGCGCCAATCGATAAGAGACCGGCTACCAATGCCCCCTCCAGCATTTCTCCGGAAATACGCGTATCTCTTCCGATTAAAACCTTCGGACGCTCTTTTGCATCCTTTGTCAATACGTAGCCACCAATGCGCCCAAGTCTGAATGCCAGCTCCGGCGTCAACTCACTATTAGCGACTCCACGGACGCCATCTGTTCCGAAATATTTACCCATTTTGCTCTCTCCTTCAATACTAGACATCCCTTGCTCATATGTCTATGTCGTCCTCTAGGATTTTTCGTTTCGCAATTGTTCTGTTTAATGGCGGCTGAAGCTATTCAGCGCCTTCTGTTTCCGTCTCTGCCGTTTCCTCTGCAGGGGCAACCGGTTCTCCCGCTACCTCTACATGGACGGTGATCGCCTTCTGCTGTAGAGTCGCCCCTTCCGGCAATTTTACAGCGACTTCATGCGATCCCGACTTTTCCAAGTCCGACACGTCAAATTCTACGACTAATTCCCCTAGCTCGTCAATCAAACCTTTTTTCCCATATACCTTCACCTTCTCAGGCTCGGCAGAAAGTCTTATAAGGGAGATGCCTTCCTTCAATTGTCCTATTTGCTTAATTGTAATCGGTAAATCACGACTATATTCTTCAATGTCTACTTTCACATTCACCTTTTCCGGTTCCACTGCTACGTCAAGGCGGCTAAGTTCGGCATTCAGCACCTTTACATTGGCATCCTGCTCGAATGGAGCCTTGAGCCCCTGCTCTCCAACCACTGTGGCCTTTACAAAGCTGATGGATTCTATGACGCTTTTGGCGCCAGTCACGGTCACGGTAGAAGGGCTTGCCGTCATATCCTTCAGCACGTAGTCCTCCGCCAGCAGACGTTTGCTCATCTCCGGCTCTACCTTGAACTCCTTTGCGACCCTTTCTTCGATGACGATGCTCACAGATTTCGGTTCAATCGATACCTCCAGCTTATCCGAAAAGCCCTCAGCCTGGATTGGTACATGATGTTCACCAATCAGCAGGGAATTCAGATCGACAAACACCTTATAATCCTGCGTGATTTTCGTCTGCGTAATAAGTTGCGACGAGCCGCTAATCGTCACATCGACCGTTTCGGGCAGGCCGGTTACCAGGAGGGTTTCGTCATCGTAATATACCTCCAGCGGCACATTATATAGAACATCTACATCAGAGGAGTCATTCGCAGCGCGGTCTGTATCGGTTTCCAGATTCACATACAAGAATAATGCCAGTGCCAGTACAATTGCAATGATTCTAAGCGCCCAGGGGCTATCGAATAATTTATCCATTCTTTTTACCTCCCCAATTCAGCTTAGAGGCTAAGTTGGACTCTTGCTCCGGTCCGAACCATAAGTTGCGCAATTTCAACGTGAATTCATCAATCGTCAAGTCCCGGTCGATTTTGCCGTTCACTGCGATACTGATGGCTCCCGTCTCCTCTGACACAATGACGACAACTGCATCGGTCACTTCACTCAGTCCCAGGGCAGCACGATGCCGCGTCCCGAGCTCTTTTGAAATGAACGCACTTTCAGAAAGCGGCAGATAGCAGGCCGCTGCCGTAACTTTATCTCGTTGCATGATGACTGCCCCATCATGCAAAGGTGTATTAGGGATAAAGATATTGATCAACAGCTCGGAGGAAATTTCCGCATTCATCTTTATACCCGTTTCTATATACTCTGTTAAACCTGTTTCCTTCTCAATTGAAATTAATGCACCGATGCGGCGTTTCGCCATGTAGCTCACGGCCTTCTTCATAGCCTCTAGCAGGCGGGTCTGCTCCTCGTCCTGCTGGCTCGTCGTCCGCTGGAACAGCTTTCCTCGTCCAATCTGTTCAAGCGCGCGGCGGATTTCCGGCTGGAATATGATGATGATGGCCAAAAGACCCCACTCGATGATTTCCTCCAACAGCCAATCCAGCGTATGAAGCCCAAATATTTCAGTTACAATCTTTGCGATGATAATGACAAATATCCCTTTTAATAATTGAACTGCTTTCGTTCCTTTTATGAGGGTCAAAGTTTTATACACAACGTACCATACAAGCAGTACGTCCAAGAAGTTAAAAATAACGCTTACAGGCGTCAAATCTGTAAATTGCTCGATTATTTGCACGTGGCATCCCCCACTTTTCTAGCTAATCCATATACTTCTCAAGTATATCATATTTGTATTGCAATTGACTTTTCCAAAGAGAAAAAACGGTATCTACTCAAGTCAACTCGGTCATTTTTTATAGGACGTCGTTGAGGAAGGAAAGTTCCGGTGCACATTACAACAGTAGTAAGTTCATCTTGTCCACTTCCATTTTTACGTTAAGATGGGCTTCAACCGCTACTACACCATCCCCATCAACCTGCAATCCAAGACTCAAAAACGTCCCTTTCCCCATGCGTCAAGTAACACTATTCCCTTTTTTCTTGTTATTAAAAAGAATCATCTAGCAAGTCATCTTGAGAAGCCTCCTTTAGGGCAATGGTCGCTAATGATGTACGTAGGCATCCCTTAACGGCTATTGTCCAAGAAAAAACAAAGCTGTCCAGAAAGTCTCGGCTTTCTGGACAGCTCCCATACCTCATTTATTCCTCACCGGATTCGAACAGTGAAACAAAACCATTAAACATCTGCTTCATTTCATACCAAAGCCATTCAAAGGCTTGATCGACTTCTTCAATTTGGCCGGTAACAACAGCGGTGGATGCCATGTATTCCCCATTAATCACGGTGACGTTGCCATCCACTTCCCCTTCGATGACAATGGTTCCGTTTTTGACGACGATATCTCCTTCTACCACCTCGCCGGCTGGCACCGTTACGGTCTGGCCATTTACGATGAGGTTCGGCTGCTTTGTCACCGAAAACTGATTGTCATTTGGATAGCTTCCCAATAGAGTGGCGCTCATGAATAAGAAAAAGACAGCAGCAGCGATGAAGATGGGATGCTTGCGTAGCCATTTCTGGATACCGGCTGTGTTTTTCCGTTTCGGAAGGCGATTCATTACATTTTCCTCGAAGCTAGGAGGTGCCGTAATGTGCGTAGCACTTTTGATGAATGCTATCGTATCACTCAGCTCATGCATATGTTGCTGACAAGCGGCGCAGCTCTGCAAGTGTTTTTTTAAATCTTGCTCGTGCTCACGACTAATATCGCCATCCAAGTACTCGTGCATGTATTCTACATAATCATTTAGACACGTACTCATGCGAAATTCCTCCTATAAATTATTCAACTGTTTTCGCAGCGCTTCACGTCCACGATGTATTCGCGTTTTTACCGTCCCAATCGGCATATCAAGAATTTCACTGATTTCTTGAAGCGATAGCTCCTCAATGTACTTGAGGACAATGACGGAACGATATTTATCGGGCAATCGACTAATTTCATACTGGACGCGTTCCTGCAGCTCCATCTGCTCCACTGCCTCTTCCGGCAACTGCTCGTCTGCTGCAATTTGCGAGTACATATCCAGCCCCTCTGTCCCCGCCACTTCCGCATCCAGATAGTAATCCGGCTTCTTTTTCCGGATTCTATCGATACAAAGGTTCGTTGCAATCCGGTATAGCCAGGTCGAAAATTTTCTTTTTTGATCATATGAATGTAAATTGACAAAGGCCCGCACAAAGGCTTCCTGTGCGATATCCTCTGCTTCTTGCTTATTACCAAGCATCCGGTAACATATTTGGTACAACTTATGCTGATAGAGGTTCACAATGTCTGCATATGCGTTCTGATCACCTTTAAGCACTTGCTTTATCCTCTTGTTAACTAACGCATCCATTGTCTACCCTCTCCACCTTCTTCTATATAGTTTACGGATGATTTTAATTAAAGTTTCACTTTTTCATTATAGCAAAATGTTTTTTATTAATTGTCCAAAAGTTCAATTTTTACCCATAATTCATTCTAAAAGGCCCATTAATATTAATTCAGTAAGACAAATTTGAATACTCCATCATTGTAATCATGGGTAAGCCGGATCCTTTCTTAGGCACTCGGCTTCAACCACATAGTCTTTAATAAGTCCTTTATTTCTTTCCCAAATAAAAAATCCTTTACCCGTTTTGAGTAAAGGATGTAGTGTATGCTAAATGAAAGTGAGCCATGAAGGACTCGAACCTTCGACCCTCTGATTAAAAGTCAGATGCTCTACCAACTGAGCTAATGGCTCAAAAAAAAAATGGCTGGGGTACTAGGATTCGAACCTAGGCATGACGGAATCAAAATCCGTTGCCTTACCGCTTGGCTATACCCCAATCATTTTATAAGATGGTGGAGGGGGACGGATTCGAACCGCCGAACCCTAAGGAGCGGATTTACAGTCCGCCGCGTTTAGCCACTTCGCTACCCCTCCGACATATAACACTCATGGTGGAGGATGACGGGCTCGAACCGCCGACCCCCTGCTTGTAAGGCAGGTGCTCTCCCAGCTGAGCTAATCCTCCATGATCTGGTTAAGTGTTATCTTATTATTTATTTTAAATGGTGACCCGTACGGGATTCGAACCCGTGTTACCGCCGTGAAAGGGCGGTGTCTTAACCACTTGACCAACGGGCCAGTTTGTTGCTTTCTTCTGAAGAAGACAAGATTTATAATATCATCTTTTTTTACACTTTGCAAGCGCTTTTTATAAAATATTTCTCTTTATATTAAAGGAAATTAGTATGTACGGAAAAGAAGATAGAGAAACCTTCTCCCTTATATGAAAAGGGCAAAAAAAATGGCTCCGAAGGTAGGACTCGAACCTACGACCAACCGGTTAACAGCCGGTTGCTCTACCACTGAGCTACTTCGGAACATTATTATTACGTCCTGGATGACGCCTGCTTTGTACATTTATTATTATAACAATCGTCAAAAAATATACAAGCACTTTTTAAAAATTTTCAAACCGTTTTTAATATTTCCCCATCCCTTCTTTTATACATATATAGATATTCTCATCATAAAGGCGCCTGCCTATCGTCTTTATACTTCTTGTTCAACTGAAGCTATAAAAGAGGTAGTTATCGTATAATTATTTATAGCCGGTGTGCAGTATCTCCTGCAGGTTGATCGCATACAATCCACTTTCAAACTAGGCTCCAACACTTTTTAAAAGGCGTATTACACTTTTTCTGTCAGTTTATTTTAGCTGTTTAGCTGCCCTGTTATAACCTTTAAAGCGGTGTATAGGATAGGCTGGTGTGGCATACAGGACATCAGCTAAAGATTAACCCAATCTACGGCCTACCTCCCTATAAAACGTCTATTGTTGGACTCCACATTCCCATACGGAAGAAGGCTTTTTCACGAGCGAGGAAAAGCCCTTAGGACGACACGACGTCGATTATAAAAGGCATTGTAGCACGACGTGGCGAGTTTATCCTTCTGTCGCTTATCCCGTTGAAAGCTTTGGCCTGCATCGAAAGCATAGCAGCAGATGCACCCGCCGCCCTTCACTCCATGTGCTTTTTCTGTAATAAAGATATGCAGTATAAAGTAAAAATCCTCCTCTTTTCAGTCCTACTATTATTTCTCCTTTATGGCTTTTGAACATTTCATCATCCACCATCTAAAGCAACGAATTCTGCTCCCGTTTAACGATAAACACGAAAAAGCGATGTCCGATGAACTTATGCTCGCCGAATATCGCCTTATATATATGTACTTAATCTATAGTATTTCTTTATAAAAGAAGAAAAAAAGCCACTACTAACCTTGTTAGCAGCGACTTTTTGCGCCTAGCGACGTCCTACTCTCACAGGGGGAAGCCCCCAACTACCATCGGCGCTAGAGAGCTTAACTTCCGTGTTCGGTATGGGAACGGGTGTGGCCTCTCTGCCATCATCACTAGACTTATTATTTGATTGAAGGTCTTGTTCCTTCAAAACTGGATAAACGTTTCATTGCGCAGCACACAAAATTTGGTTAAGTCCTCGACCGATTAGTATTCGTCAGCTCCATATGTCGCCATACTTCCACCTCGAACCTATCTACCTGATCGTCTTTCAGGGGTCTTACTTACTTGCGTAATGGGAAATCTCATCTTGAGGGGGGCTTCATGCTTAGGTGCTTTCAGCACTTATCCCGTCCATACATAGCTACCCAGCGATGCCCTTGGCAGAACAACTGGTACACCAGCGGTATGTCCATCCCGGTCCTCTCGTACTAAGGACAGCTCCTCTCAAATTTCCTACGCCCACGACGGATAGGGACCGAACTGTCTCACGACGTTCTGAACCCAGCTCGCGTACCGCTTTAATGGGCGAACAGCCCAACCCTTGGGACCGCCTTCAGCCCCAGGATGCGATGAGCCGACATCGAGGTGCCAAACCTCCCCGTCGATGTGGACTCTTGGGGGAGATCAGCCTGTTATGCCCAGGGTAGCTTTTATCCGTTGAGCGATGGCAATCCCACTTTATACCACCGGATCACTAAGTCCTACTTTCGTACCTGCTCCACCCGTCGGTGTCACAGTCAAGCTCCCTTCTGCCTTTGCACTCTTCGAATGGTTTCCAACCATTCTGAGGGAACCTTTGAGCGCCTCCGATACCCTTTCGGAGGCGACCGCCCCAGTCAAACTCCCCACC
>JAZUQF010000009.1:0-21823 GCA_045605545.1 Lysinibacillus sp. | reverse complement strand
GCAACGCCTTTATGACCGACATCATGTCGGCCCGAGGAGGCTTGGCCTCGCCCGCGGAAAGCGTCCACCCGTAGTGGAGTGTGCAGCCCTGCAACTTACTTTTTATGGAAGAAGAGCATGGCATATTCAATCTATATAGGTATTTATGTATAAATCTACTAAACTATATATTGACAGACATTTCAGATTGTTGTAGTATTTTAGATATATCTATCAATTCAATAAAAAGCCTCACATCTCGTGAGGTAGAGGTGCGGTATTTATTAGTTTTTCATGGAGCTACGAGCAGGCGTGGAAATGAGAAAGAAGGAAATATCGCCGAAGTATACATCAGACTCGCTTTTGTATACTGGGGCTGCAGTGAATAATTGCAGAACTGTCTTGCATCATCTTTCCCGATTATGCAAGTTGTGCTATCTCAAATGGGAACTAGAGGAAATGGGCTAACATATCAAACGCGACCTTCAGTTCTGTAGGTCGCTTTTTATATGCCGAAAATACAAAATTTTCAGACAGAAAGGGAGAAGTATTTATGAAGAAAAAATTAGCACTATTGATGGCCGCTATGATGACAGCAATCTTTTTGACTGCGTGCGGCTCGGATGATGGAGGCACAGCTTCCGAAGGCGAATCCGGCGACAATGTACTGAAGGTCGGGATGGAAGCCAACTACGCTCCATTCAACTGGACACAGAAGGATGATTCGAACGGTGCGGTGAAAATTGATGGTTCTCCTGAATACGCAGGAGGGTATGATGTTGAGATTGCGAAGAAAATCGCCGAAGGGCTTGGCAAGGAACTGGTCATCGTCAAGACGGAATGGGACGGACTGCTGCCTGCCCTGCAATCAGGTGTCGTGGATGCAATCATCGCTGGCATGAGTCCTACAGATGAGCGTAAAGAGGCCATTGATTTCACGGAAAACTATTATACTTCCGATTTTGTCATCGTTGTGAAAAAGGGTGGCGACTATGAAAATGCCAAAACGTTGGAGGATTTCAAGGGAGCAAAAGTAACAGGGCAATTAAATACGACGAACTATAAGGTAATCGATCAGATTCCTGGAGTGGATAAGCAGGTGGCGATGGACAATTTCGCAGCGATGCGAGTAGCAATTGAAACAGGGGCCGTCGACGGTTATGTGGCGGAGCGTCCGGAAGCTATTTCTGCTGCTGCCGCAAACGATAACTTTGCGTATGTAGTCCCTGAAAAGGGCTTTAAAACGGAACCAGCGGATACTGCGATTGCCATCGGAGTCCGAAAAGGGGCTAAAGAAGTTGAGCAAATGAACGAGGTTCTGGCGGAAATCTCCGAGGAGGAACGCCAGCAGCTAATGGAGGAGGCCATCGCCAACCAGCCGGCAGCACAGTAATTCCATCTAGCCGCATATGCTGCGGCTAGTTTTCAATTTTTTAAGAAGGCAGCTAAGAAAGCTGGTAGGAGGATTTTATGAGCTTAGAGACCATCATCTCGATACTTCAAGACAATTGGCCGATGTTTTTACGTGGCATATACATAACACTTGCAATCGCTATTATTAGTACGATCATTGGTGCACTAATTGGATTTTTCATCGGCATCATGCACACGATTCCGGTACACAAGCGTTCTTTTAAAAGCGTGATTTTAAAGATTTTCAATTTCCTGCTGTCCGTCTATGTGGAGATTTTCCGGGGGTCACCGATGATTGTACAGGCGATGGTAGTATTCTATGGCCTATATGCATATGGCATCGAGCTTGACCGATTTGTAGCGGCATTGGTCGTGGTGGGACTGAATACGGGTGCCTATATGGCGGAAATCGTACGAGGAGGCATCTCGTCGGTCGACAAGGGACAATACGAGGCGGCACAGGCCATTGGTATGAACCATTTCCAGACGATGGTTTATGTTGTCCTCCCGCAGGTAGCACGCAATATCCTGCCTGCTACAGGGAACCAATTGGTCATGAACATCAAGGATACAGCCGTTCTTAGCGTCATCAGTGTAACGGAGCTCTTCTTCCAGACAAAGTCGGTTGCAGGAGCGAACTTCAAATTTGCAGAAAGCTTTTTCATTGCCACGGTCATTTATATCATCCTGACATTCACGGCGACGCGTATCCTTCGTTGGGTAGAGCGCAGGATGGATGGTCCTGATTCATACAAAGTGGTCGATCCAGCCGTTGGACAAAAGCCGTCTATATAAGGGAGCATCAGCTATGGAAACAGTAATTGATATTAAACATCTAAGCAAGTCATTCGGACATCATGAAGTGTTGAAGGATGTCAACTTCTCCGTGAGGAAGGGGGAGGTGGTCTGCCTGATCGGCTCTTCCGGTTCCGGCAAATCTACCCTGCTCCGCTGCATCAATCTCCTGGAGAAACCGAGCGGTGGGGAAATCATCTATAAGGGGGATAACATCCTGAATGATGCCCATGATATAGAAAAGTACCGTACGCATCTCGGGATGGTATTCCAGCAGTTCAACTTGTTCAACAACTTGGATGTAATGGGCAATTGCATCGTGGGCCAGCAAAAGGTGCTGAAGCGCTCCAAGCAGGAAGCGACGGAAAAGGCGCTGAAATACCTGGAGGTTGTCGGCATGGATAAATACCAGAATGCAAAGCCGCGTCAATTGTCGGGTGGTCAGAAGCAGCGCGTCGCCATCGCAAGGGCCCTTGCGATGGAACCGGATGTCATGCTGTTCGATGAACCCACTTCGGCTCTGGACCCTGAAATGGTCGGTGAGGTATTGAAGGTCATGCGTACCCTTGCCGACGAAGGGAACACGATGCTCATCGTCACCCATGAAATGGAGTTTGCCCGGGAAGTGGCAGACCGGGTGGTATTTATGGATAAGGGCGTCATCGTAGAAGAGGGGCATCCGGACCGGGTGCTCGTAGCGCCGCAGCATGAGCGCACGAAGGAATTCCTGAAACGGACGCTGAAATAAACCATATAAAATGGAGCAGTCCAGAAAGTAAAAAACCTTCCGGACCGCTCCGCTTCTTTTGTTCCATGCTTATCCTATAATGCCGTGCCCTGGGATGAGCGCATCAAGATGCAATGATTTAACTATAGAAGGAACATCTCCTTCATTTTCTGGAATTCCACTCCGAAACGATAATAAATATGATTGCAAAAGCAAATGCGATGGCAAAGAACCAATAAGGAAGACTGCCGAATGCCATAAAATCACCTCATGCCATAGTGTATCATGATAGATGGCGCAGTCACAGGGAGAATGCGCAATTTTTGCAGATTTGCACAATTTAGTACACAACTAGAATGAAATCGTATAAAATAAAGACTAAATAGTAGGGCCCGGTGCTCTACAAAAAGTGAGGTATAGCAATGTTACATTTAAAATGGAAAGACGCACCGACGATTCGTACAGTAAAATGTGTACATACAAATGCTTCCAAGTATTTGGTGTCGAATGTATTGACAGTCGGTAAAGAATACGAAGTGAAAAATGAAACGGAAGAATTCATCTTCGTCATCGACAACACAGGAAATGTCGGTGGCTATTATAAGGAATACTTCGAGTAAACAAGAAGGGGAGCGTCCGAGGAATCGGAACAGCTCCCTTTTTTCATGTCTGCTATCTTGCAATGCTACCGGACCACTGCAGTAAATGGAATCAAACAAGTGTCGATTCAGTCTGCTTTCTTTTTTCATCGGCCATTGCCTGCATGCGCAAGGTCTCTTCAATTTCTTGAAGCAGCTTCCGCTGGGTCTCCTTGAAGTGGTTGATATCCGCTGGGGAAATGCCTGTCCCTTTATGCCCCGATGTTCTTCCTGTGGAGGCCAGTTGGGCTTTTTTACGCATCAGCTCATCCGTTGCCTTTGTAAGGCGCTCCTGTGCCTGGCTGGCGCGGCGCTGATGACCCATACTGAGCAGCATGGAAATCTGGGATTGCCACAGTGGAATCGTCGACATGATGGATTCCTGGACCTTATCAATCAGCAACTGGTGCGTCTGCTGGATCATCCGGATCTGCGGCGCGGACTGGATGGCGATTTCCCTCGAAATTTCAAGGTCGTATATGCGGCGATCAAGCCATTCGAGCGACATATGAATATCCTGCAGCTCCTGCTGGATCATCGGATTATCACTAGTACTGGCCCTGTGCTGAAAAGATGGCAATATGACGTCCTTGATTTCCTGCCGTTTGATCTCACCGGCTGCAATGTATACGTTGATTTCGTGGAAGTATTCCTCATTCAATTGATAGAGCTCCTCCAGCATGGAAAAGTCCGAAAGAAGCCCCTGCTGTGCATGGGCAAGCTGGATATTCAGCCGGTCGATATGCTTGCTCAGCCGATTATACTGCGACATCGTCTGCTGGACTGAGCCGGACTGTTTGCCGAACCATTTCCCAAACAGTCCGGACTTCTTTTCAATGAGGGCATCCGGGTCGATCTTATCAAGCAGATCCATCAGCTGAAAAAGGATTTCGCCGACTTTCGATGTATCCTTTCGCTGCACATGCAATAGCAGCCTGGATGAGAACTTCTTCAATGCCTGCTGAGCCGACGACCCAAAGGATAGAACTTCCTCATACTTCCTTACGTTCAAATCCTCAGCCAATTTCAGTGCCCGCTTTTGTTCGGGTTGGCTCATGGCTAGAAAGAGGGGAGTGGCTGAGTTGCTATGCAGCTGCGTCTCATATTCACCTTTGGCCGCTTCTGTAGACTGGCTGTTCGGTGAGCTGAATGCATCAAACGGATTTTCCGTCATCACTCGTCACCGCCACTCAGCCGTTCGCGGCGCTTTTCGTTCTCAAGCTTCGCAAAATCAAGCTCGATTCGTAAATGATCGATATCCGATTGCAATGCCGAGCGCAAGTCGTCCTCGAATGCTTCTTGCAACACTTTCAATGTCTTGCGGGTATCCTCAAGGGCGAGGTGGATGTCGGTTCCCTTCACCTGCTCTTTTGTCAACAGCGTATACTTATCCGCAAGCTCGGCGGCTGACGGAAGATGGGAATAGAAGAAATCCTCCACTGCATAGAATTTATGAGGGTCTTTCGTGACGATGTTGATGATGCGGCGTGATATCTTGCTCATCTCATTCAGCAATTTGAATGATTTGATGGAACGGACACGTTGCTGGGCAAGTCGATTAATCTGGTACTGTGCCTGTTTCAGCTGCGCCTCTATATGATTGTACTCAGCCTTCGTAATGCCCAGTTCCTTACTGCGTTTTGCCTTCTGTATATTGTAAATCACTTTATCGCTGACATAATAACTACCAAAAAACAGGGCAAATCCTGCCAATACCATATCTAGATTGACGACGGATACAGTAAATGTAGTGAAGCCGATCAGAAAGTTGATGGCATGTCTTGTAATAGAATTCATGGCACCTAGCATATTTTGCACCTCCATTCGAATACTTTACTAATAAATACGAATGAACTGGATAAAAGTTTCGCTTTCTAATTTTATCACAGACAAAGTCGTACATTAAACAATATCCGATTCCATAGTAGTATAACCTTGTAGGTCCTTGAAAATTTCCAGGGTGAACTCGTTCGTCTCAGCCTGCAGACTGACGCCTTTTTGCGCGAAATGGATGAATTCATCGACCGCCTTCGCACGGCCTTCCACCTCGACTTCCAACTGGCTCCTGCTGTTTAACGTACAGTAGCCCTTTAAGCCGAGCTCGATTGCTTTTTGCTTGATAAAGAAGCGGTAGCCGGTTCCTTTTACATCGCCGGAAAAGATGAATTTCACTCGTTTGTCCATTGTTCTTCCTCCTCATTAGGGGGCAGAGTTCCTTCAAATGATGTTTTGTCTCCATTATTACAGCATCTTTAGCCAATGCCTATACCTTCATATGGTGGGGATGTATGTAAAGGCGCAGGCAGATTGCCACGGGCTATTCCAATAGGGAAATTTCATCTGGACGTATAGGTATACTATTTATACATTTTCCGTTTTCAGAAAATCTAACCCGATTTGATGTGAAAATAGCCGATGCTGTACCGAAAGCAGGGCGGACAATTCTTAAGGGGGACGCCCTGGAAAGAATCCAGTCTTTGGGGGAGAATCATACCCAGGTTGTGCAGTGAATGTCATGCAAGATTTTACCATAAAAAAGCCTATTAATAGACATTTTCTTATCCAGTGCTTACAATATAATCGTACAGAAAGGAAAGGGTTGTCGTTTGATGTATAAGATTATTTACATGAAGGCAGATTTCGAACCATGGTGGCTATTTGAAGGGTGGGAATCGCAAATTGTTTCGACAAACCTATATGAAACGAAAGAGGAATATGAAGAAGCGCTGGGACAAATGTTGGCATCGTTCCGTGAGAAGTTCCACTTTGAGGAAATGAGGAAAGACAGGTTCATCGCCTTTTGGAATGAAGAGGAATGCGAATTCTGCGAGGGCTGCGATGAAGATGTCCAAATTTTCCATGGAATCATCCTAGAAACATGTGTGCCGGCCACCGCCGAGTAATGCAATTTACAGAAATGAAAGAAAATTTTATAAAAAGCATGAAAAATTGTTTGACATGGTGTAAATAGATGGTATACTAAATGTAACAATAAAGATTGCTTGACCGGGTACAGATTCACATATTACAAAGAGTGATCGGTAAATTTGACGGTACTCTTCGTAATATGTGAATTTTTTTATAACGGTAAAGAGATTCCATATTGTTAACTTTATTTTTTGGAGGTTTTCTTAAATGAAACAAGGTACAGTAAAATGGTTTAACTCAGAAAAAGGCTTCGGATTCATCGAAGTAGAAGGCGAAAACGATGTATTCGTACACTTCTCTGCTATCCAAGGCGAAGGTTTCAAAACTCTTGACGAAGGTCAAAAAGTTGAGTTCGAAGTTGTAGATGGCAACCGCGGACCACAAGCTGCTAACGTAATTAAACTTTAATTCTTCGTAATTAAACATTAACTATGTTAAAAAATCCAAAGACATCCTACAGAGGTAGGGTGTCTTTTTTTGTACGAAGATATGAAATACTATGGAAGAAACAGTTTTGGTAGCCCTGCAGGAGGGAAGAAAGAAAATGCGGAGGCTTTTTCAATCTGGCGGCAGGCGTTTTAAAGCTTAGGTAGCAATGAGAAAGTAGAGTAGTAGGTATTTATTCCTGCCTGTTTTTGTGGATTGAAATGAAGAAGGAATAAGGAAAGGCCATATATAAAGGAAAAGTATAGTTATATTTTATGTACATTAACCACCTTTACATACTTTTGAATCCTTAAATGAGAATTATTGGTATTTTTATAATATAATCATAGTTGGTAGCTTCTAATTATATAGGAGGTGATGAGATGAGAGTGGGAAAGAAAATGGAGAAGATGATTACCAATTGTCATGTCGTTCATGATGGGAATGTAGAGGACATATTTTCAGGAATACCTCCGCTCATAGAGGAAGCAGGAGGGCCTTGCGTTTGCCAACCGACTGCCAACCTGATTGAAATTTATCTGGATGCCTGCATATATATAGGGCATTATACGCAACCATACCAGACATTGAAAAGCTTTGATGACCTGACGACGGAATTGAATGATGAAATGTATACAGGTAAATATTTTGCAATGGATGCAGGAAAATATCATGCAGTATATACTCTAGGGAAGGCCCAGCAATTCTATGGAAGGGCCCTTACTGAATTACTCGAAGCCGCCCAAGAGAACGACGGATCGGAAAGGGTGGAAGCTGGGTGCAGACATTTTGAATGTAGCCTTGATTTTCTGAAGCAGCTTGACCATGAATATTTCTCGGGTAGAGAGCATCAGATTGTTGATTTTTACTTTACGTTTCTGACATTGCTTGGTTCATTAGGAGAAAGGGAGAAGCTTCTAAAATATTATAAGGACATTTTTACATGGGAACAGGATCTTTCAACAGATGCATGTCAATTTTTGTTCTATAAAATGGAAATCATCATGCTGACGCTTGATGGGCATTATGAATCGGCATTGGCCATCTACCGTCAAATTTTCGAGGCCCGGACGGAATATCATATTCTTTCAATCGGGAAATTCATCAAGTTATGCTACAAACATCTCGGGCGAACGGAAGAATATGGACGCTTCCTTAAAAATGCATATAAGTGGGAGCTTGAACAGTTTGAGAAACTCGACCCGCCAGTGATGGGGTCCTTGCTGAAACATCGTAAAGAATTAAAGCTTGATATCTATATTGATTCCTTTACACAGGTGTTCAACATAGTAGGAGGAAAGCCTGCCGTTTATAAATTCAATTAAAAGGCGTTACTTATAAAAAAGCATAGTATTAATTGAAATTGTATAATAGGCTGAGCGGAAGAAGTTTGCTTGGCTTTTTTTGTTGGCAATTTATCCGACGCTATTTAGAGGAATTTATATAAATTCAAAGCTGTCAAGGTGCGGTCCCACATATGCACCTAGTGTTTTCGTAGCAAATGGAGCGCGGATTCCGAGCTCCGGATAAAGGGGATTATTTGCAGCGGACTTCATACTGCTATCGAACGTTGGAAGGGATTTTTAAGTAGACGTAAAAAACACCCCACAAAATGTCGGGTGCCCTGATATGCTATCGGTATTCTAGTTGGTATAAAAGGTAGGTGGCTTCACCTTGTAGCTCATCTGTCGCCATACTACTGGTTTCTTTAACAAGTCCAAAGCCTGGAGCGAAGTATCTTTGGATTTCCTCCCCGCCCATTTTCTTCGTTGTCACCGTTATTTGCTCGAACGTGTCAAAAGGTGTCTGAACCTCCCAATCTACATGGGTAACGAACCACCCATCAAAAGATGTACCGACCTCCAGTGGAAGGGAAAGATAAATGCCTTTCGATGGCATTCGCTCCAGTTCCATAAGGGTAGCCTCTAATTTCGAAGCTCCTTCATACACTATTTCAACCGTGCTTTCTGTAATACGGTAGATGCTGTACCATGCATCCCCATCACTTTCTAGCAATGTCTCCACATAATTTTCCGACAGCCAGGACGTTTCCTCGGTAAAGAACGTGTCGTTGCTGCCTTCCTGCTGGAAAATAGCCCTGGTCCGATCCTCTTTGAAGAATAGCTGCAAGGGCGAAGCGTTTTCAAAGGCACTCGCATAGTCGGCTGCAACAGCACTCCAATTCTCCTCTTTCTCCTCTTGTTTGTCCAATTCACTGCATCCCGGCAGTGCGGTCAATGCTACGGCCGCTATCAACGTAAGCTGCTTCATCAAGTCCCGACCCTTCACCTCATAGAATGAAAAACTGGTATGTATGCTAGCCTATTTCTTATTCCTTGTTTTGGCTGGTTTTAAACGTCCGTTGAGATAGGTAAATAGACCTTTTTGCGAGATGTTATTGTCGTATAGGATGGATGTTTGCAGTAAAAGGGGAGAATAAGCTGGAAAACATAAAAGAACCATGTAATTGATGGGGAGCAGAGGAATTACCGTTTCTCTCTTTTTCTAGCAAGGATGTTTTTTAGTAGTTGAATCAATTTCATAAATAGATTTTTTAAAACTTAGACTGCTCCTCTGTTAAAACTTATGTTTTATAAAATTATGAAGCTTCTTGTAATTGTACATTCATGAGATTTACAGCTGATTTGCAGGCATTATAAATAAACGTCACGAGGTTGAAATGTAGCTTTGCTTTTCTGCCAGTCATTTGATGGACTTTGTTTAACTTAAAGAATTGTTTTAAATAAGCAGTCACCTGTTCAACTGAGGAACGTTCTTTGTATAGCTTTTTCATAGCTCTGAGCCACGTGGTGGATATGTATATTTTCGAATATCCGTTTCGCACTTAACTTTGAATACCTTTTGGCAGAGTGAATCATCGCGTAATGTAAAGGTTGCACATCGAAAGTGGAGATAATTGCATCAAATTGGTGCGAACTCTCCATTTCAAATAATTCCTGGATGTCAAAAAGGCTAATTTGTTTTACAATAGTCATGAGGAATCACTCCATTCGTTTAAGGTTGTTTGGTCGCTACCATTATAACGAATTTGGGGAGGTGCCTCATTTTTATTTGTTTGAAACCCTTGTTGCCGAAGGGATTGGAATTATGAAAGTGATTCAAATATATTGGGAAAGGAAATATAAAGAGATCTGGTAAATATTCCGAACGTTATGAAACAGGAGGCGTTAAAGCAAAGAGTATTTCTTGGCGACCAGCAAAAAATAATCGCAATGCATTTATAACGGAATATAAAATAATGAAAAGAAATGGTTTTATCCGAACGCTAGTAAAAACATCAAAAATCGTAATGCTAAACTGTATAACAAAATAAGTAGTCCAAGGAGAAAATATCATAAAAAGATTATGGAAAGTATTAAATTTATAGAAGGGGATAATGAAATGGCGTTTTGGGAAATGGGGACTATTCCTTATGCTGATTTACCAAAAAACATTTATTATGGTCTGGATTTAAAAGAAAAGCCTAAAAAACCTCAGTTTGAACAAATAGAATATATCGCACTTTATACGTATAGGGTAAGTCAAAGTGGAAGCAACTTTTATCCTTTTGAAGATTTCCCAAATCTATTAAGTGTTGATTTATCATTTACTAATATTATTGATTTCAGTGTTTTTGAAAGCTGTATAAAGTTAAAGAGAATTGAACTTGCCTATTGCAGAAATTTATCCTCTTTTAAAGGGATAAGCCATCTATCAGATAGCTTGGAGTTTTTGATGATTTCCAATGCAAAAAAACTCAAACTGGATGATGAACTTTTGAAATTAAACAATTTAAGATTTTTAGATTTAAATGCTATTTCTTCAATAGATGATTTATCATTTTTAAAGTATTTTCCTAAGCTGGAATCCCTTCGTTTTTTTGATACGAACATTATCGATGGAGATTTAACCCCTATCGTTGATCATCCTACGTTGACTTTTGTTGGTTCTTATAATAAGCGTCATTATAATAAAAAATTAGAAGAAGTGGAACAATTATTAGTAGAAAAAGAAAAGAGATCATCCAATGTTTCCGAATGATGAGGATGGACAAGTTTTACAAATGTTATGGAAAGAAGGGGTCAATTTCAAAGAACCGCAAAATCTTGATTTTTATATTGTATGTCCTAATGAGCAAAGTCTGATAAACAGTTGCAGCGGTTAGAGGAAAATGATTTTGTAGCAGAAGGTTTCTTTGATGAAGAGGACGATGAATGGTCATGTACGGTTTGTGTAAACACTATGCTCAATCATGCGACAATCATTGAGATTCAGGCAGTATTGGACGAATTAGTAAATCCTTTTGGTGCGCATTCAGATGGATGGGGAATGATGGTCGAGTAAGATGGGACAGGCCATTTATACTAAAAACAAAATTCCGAAATTTAGTGAGTCAAAACTGGAGTATATAGTAGCAAAGTTTTACCGTGAGAATTTACAGCGGATAAATCAATTAATTTATTTTAGGTAGTAACATAACAGTGCTAAGAGGCTGGGACATAACTGGCGTCTAATCAGAAGAAAGTGGCATTTGAGACTTCTCAAATGCCACTTTCTTCTTTTTATGCGGATGAAGTGCGGATGGGCCCTAGCTATTGGATGTAAATTTTCTAGTTTTTTCCGACCTCTTTCGATTTAAAAATATTCAACACGGATTTCTGTGTTGAAATTTATATAAACCATATTTTATATTGTCTAAATGAATTTTCACCCAACATCCTTCAAATATAACCGATGGAAGCCTTCCTTCAGACCACTGATATAAAGGACACGTATACAATGATGCCGATGACGATTCCAGCAATGACACCGACCAGTCCGAATAGGACCTGATAAGGCTTTACCAGCAAAGTTTCACCTCTTCATCTAAGATATAACTTTCCCCTCGAAGCCCCGTTGTAGCGTTCTTTACGCCGAGGATTCAGATAATGCATTATACGTACCTTATGGAGCGATTAGCACCAAGTGAAAAGTACGTACATTCTATTCATATACAAGCCCCCATCCAACATACAGTGAAAAGGCTCTATGCAATCCATAGGACACACCTCATGAACCAATACGGAATGCTATTTAAAGAAAAATATAAAAATTATGAATATTTTAGTTTACTATTTCAAAATCATATGTTTATAATGAATGTGAATTTACTCAAAGGAGGTATTTCATGCATAAAACAGAAAAATCGATACACGAAATCGTTGGAGAGATGCGGGATGGTGCGACGATTCTGGTCGGTGGGTTCGGTCTCTGCGGCATCCCTGAAACAGCAATCGAAGTCATCCGCCAAAAGGGTGTGAAGGATTTGACGGTCGTCAGCAACAACTGCGGCATCGACGATTGGGGTCTTGGCGTGCTGCTGGCAAACAAGCAAATCAAAAAGATGATTGCCTCGTATGTAGGGGAAAACAAAATTTTCGAGCAGCAGTTTTTAAGTGGGGAGCTTGAAGTGGAATTGACGCCGCAGGGGACCCTGGCAGAGCGAATCCGGGCAGGTGGTGCCGGAATTCCGGCATTCTATACAGCAACCGGTGTAGGAACGCCGATTGCAGAAGGAAAGCCAGTGAAGGAATTTGACGGTAAGGAATATATCGAGGAGCGCGGCATTGTTGGAGACTATGCATTCGTCAAGGCATGGAAGGCGGATAAGCTGGGGAATCTCGTGTACCGCAAGACGGCGCGGAACTTCAATCCGATTATGGCGACTGCCGGAAAAATCACCATTGCGGAAGTAGAGGAAATCGTCGAGGTCGGCGAGCTGAATCCGGATGAAATCCATACGCCGGCAGTGTTTGTACAGCATGTAATCCTTGGAGAAGCATATGAGAAGAGAATTGAAAAACGTACGACGAGGGCAGAGGAGGCGATTGGATGATGACAGTGAAGGAACGGATTGTCAAGCGCGCTGTGCAGGAAATCGAAAACGGCATGAATGTAAACCTCGGCATCGGCATGCCGACGCTGGTGGCAAATGAAATACCGGCTGACTACCAGGTGCTCCTGCAATCGGAAAACGGGCTGCTGGGCATCGGCCCATACCCATTGGATCATGACGTGGACCCTGACCTGATCAATGCGGGCAAGGAAACGGTGACGGCTGTGCCGGGTGCTTCATTCTTTGACAGCGCAGAGAGTTTCGCGATGATCCGCGGAGGTCATATCGATGTTGCCATACTGGGGGGCATGGAAGTATCTCAGGAAGGGGATTTGGCGAACTGGATGATTCCCGGGAAGATGGTGAAAGGCATGGGTGGTGCGATGGACCTTGTGCAGGGCGCAAAGCGCGTTGTCGTCATCATGGAGCATGTATCGAAATACGGTGAATCTAAAATCAAGAAGGAATGTACGCTGCCGCTCACAGGGAAGAAGGTCGTTCACCGGCTCATTACCGATCTGGCCGTCTTTGACTTCTCCGAGCAGGGCATGGTGCTGGTGGAGACGGCCCCTGACGTCACGGTGGAGGAAATACGGGAAAAGACGGAAGCCGATTTCATTGTTGCGGAAAAGCTGAAAAGCTACTCATAAAGCAGTAAAAAGTTACTTTTTCGACAATTTTTATATGTATTTACTAGACTAGTAAATTAATGGGTGATATAGTTGGGGATGAGAGAAGGTGACGTGAAAGAGAAAATTTCGTCATTTTCGATAGTAAAGATATCAAAGGTAAGGAGGGGGTCTATGGAGGGCGGTGAAGCAGTGGTTGCACAATCAGTAAAGGAACGGATTATCGAAACGGCTCTGGACCTTTTCCGGCACAAGGGCTACCACGGAGTATCGGTCGATGAAATTGTAGAAACGGCCGGCACCTCAAAGGGTGGATTTTATCATAAGTTCAAGTCGAAGGATGCACTGCTATATGAAATACATGACATCTTCATCTCTCGGGTACTGAAGGAGACGAAAAAGGCCTATGACCAGCATGAGACACCAATTGATAAAGTATGCGCCATGTTGTATGCATTTACCAACGTGTTCGATATCTATCAGCGGCATATCACCGTTTTCTATGATGAAAGCGCCTACCTGCCGCCGGAATACAAGAGCATCATCAAGGAGAAGCGAACGGAATACCGCAAGCTGATTGAACAGGTGATTGAAGATGGAAAAGAAGGCGGCCATTTCAGAAACGACATTTCCACGACCATAACGACGATGGCCATCATCGGGCTCGTCAACTGGACATATAAATGGTACCGCCAGAATGGCAGTCTGACGATGGCGCAGATTACCGTCCATTTCAACGATCTGATTCTTCGGGGAATCATGACGGAAAAAGGCTATGAAGAGGCAAAGAGGAAAAAATACTTGATGTAATGAGAATCAATCAACCAACCGGCAGCCGGTTTTTTTAAAGGGGTGTACAAACCGACCAGTCGGTACCGATTGAATTATCGGAAAATTGAAGGGGGCAGAGGATATGAATTTTGAATTGACAAAGGAACAGCAGATGATCCGCGATATGGTCCGCGAGTTCGCACAGGCGGAAATCGCACCGTACGCACGTGAGTTGGATGAGAAGCATGAATCCCGTAAGGAGAGCTTCGACCGGATGGCGGAGCTTGGATTGTTCGGCATTCCATTTCCGGAAGAATACGGCGGTTCCGGGGGAGATACGGTTTCCTACGCACTGGCAGTTGAGGAAATCGGCCGTGCATGCGGAGGGACCGGCCTGAGCTATGCGGCGGCGGTCAGCTTGGGGGCGACGCCTTTCTATAACTTCGGTACAGAAGAGCAGAAGCAGGAGTATCTGGTCCCGATGGCGCAAGGAAAGACATTCGGCTCATTCGGATTGACAGAGCCGAATGCCGGTTCGGACGCAGGGGGGACGCGGACGAAAGCCTACCTGGAAGGCGACGAATGGGTGATCAACGGCGAGAAATGCTGGATTACGAATGCCGGCTATGCACGCCAAATCGTCGTTACAGCCGTTACAGGCAAGGATGAAAGAGGCAAAAACATCATCACAGCCATCATCGTTCCGACAGATACACCGGGCGTGACGATCCGTTCGGACTATCAAAAGATGGGCGTACGTGCTTCCAACACATGCGAAATCATTTTGGAAAATGTCCGTGTACCAAGGGAGAATGTCCTTGGGGATGAAAAGAAGGGATTCGGCCAATTCCTCAACACACTGGATGGCGGTCGCATTTCCATCGCAGCCCTATCAGTAGGGATTGCACAGTCGGCGTTCGAAAAGGCGCTGCAATACTCGAAGGAGCGCGTACAGTTCGGCCAATCCATCTCCAAGCTACAGGCTATCCAGTTCAAATTGGCTGACATGGCGATGGAAATTGAATTGGCACGCAATATGGTGATGAAAGCTGCGTGGCTGAAGGATCACGGCAAGCCATTTAAGAAAGAGGCGGCATTCGCCAAACTGTTTGCATCGGAAATGGGCTTCCGTACATGCAACCAGGCAATCCAAATCCACGGTGGATATGGCTATATGGCAGAGTATGACGTAGAGCGCCACCTCCGTGATATCAAATTGATGGAAATCGGAGAAGGGACATCCGAAATCCAGCGTGTCGTCATTTCACGTGTGCTTGGCTGTTAGTGTTAGTACTTTGACAAACGAATAAGGGGAGGAATGCGTATGGCAGAACTGGTTTATCAAACGATTGGCGAGCTACTTGAAGAGAGGGCAGCGCAATATCCGGAACGGGAGGCATTGGTTTATACAGACCGTAATCTGCGGATGACCTATAGCCAGTTCAATAAACACAGCGACTTGGTGGCAAAGGCGCTGATGGCGATTGGACTGGAGAAGGGGGACAATTTCTCCGTCTGGACGACGAATGTACCCCAGTGGCCTGGGCTGCAGTTCGGTTCGGGCAAGATGGGGGCTCCGCTTGTGACGGTAAACACGAATTACCGGGCAAGCGAACTGGAATATCTACTGAAGCAGTCGGATACAAGAGCCCTGATCATGATTGACAGGTACAGGGACCATTCATTCATCGATACGTTGAATGAACTCTGCCCGGAGTTGAAGGATTGCGAGCCGGGGAGCCTGAAAAGTGCCCGCCTGCCGCTTTTGAAGACCGTAGTTGTAATAAGTGATGACAAATATCCGGGGACGTTCAGCTATGATGAATTTCTGGCGAATGGCACCGAAATCTCGGATGAACAACTAGAACAGCGCAAACGATCCTTAACATATGATGATGTCATCAATATCCAGTATACATCAGGAACGACAGGCTTCCCTAAGGGGGTCATGCTGCGGCATTCCAATCTCATCAATAACGCCATCAATATTGCGGAATGTATGAGGCTGACACATGAAGACCGCTTGTGCATCCCGGTCCCATTCTTCCATTGCTTCGGCTGCGTCATCGGGACCTTGGCAATCGTTTCATCGGGGGGTGTCATGGTACCCATCCAGGAATTCAATCCGACAGAGGTGCTGCGTACAGTCGAGAAGGAAAAATGTACGGCGCTGCACGGTGTCCCTACGATGTTCATCAATGAGCTCAACCTGCCGAATATAAAGGAGTTTGACCTTTCGACGCTGCGAACGGGTGTGATGGCCGGTTCGAATTGTCCAATCGAGGTCATGAAGGACGTCATCAACATCATGGGGATGGAGGACGTGACGATCTGCTATGGGCAGACGGAGTCCTCGCCGGTGCTGACGCAGACAAGGGTTGATGATCCAATCGAGTTGAAAGTGGAGACGGTCGGCCGTGCATTGCCGAATGTGGAAGTGAAAATCATGCGTCCTGGTACGAATCAAGAGGTTCCTAGAGGTGAGCAGGGAGAGATTTGTGCACGTGGCTATGTCGTCATGAAAGGCTACTATAATAATCCCGAAGCGACGGCAGAAGCAATCGATGAGGATGACTGGCTTCATACAGGAGACTTGGGGACGATGGATGAAAACGGCTATGTTCGTGTGACGGGACGTCTGAAGGACATGATCATCCGTGGCGGAGAGAATGTCTATCCGCGTGAAATCGAGGAGTTCCTTTATCAGCATCCAAAAGTGCTCGATGTACAGGTGGCCGGTGTACCGGATGAAAAATACGGCGAGGAGGCTGCGGCATGGATTATTTTGAAAGATGGCCAGGTCGCAACGGAAGAGGAAATTCGGGAATTCTGTCAGGGTAAGATTTCCAGACATAAAATTCCACGCTATATTTTCTTTGTCGACAGCTATCCGATGACGGCATCCGGCAAGATTCAAAAGTTCAAACTGCGAGAACAGTTTTCAGGATTCGCCAAAACATTGCAGTAGGGAGGTTTCAGCATGTTCAAAAAAGTTCTAATCGCCAACCGGGGCGAAATCGCACGCCGCATCATTCGCACATGCAAAAAGATGGGGATTGATACAGTGGCAGTCTACTCGGAGGCGGATGTAAATAGTCTACATGTGAAAGAGGCAACGGAAAGTTATTGTATCGGGAAACCGCCAGTAGCCCAGAGCTACTTGAATATCGATGCCATTCTTGATGTGGCAAAGCAATCAGGGGCTGACGCCGTCCATCCTGGGTACGGACTGCTTTCTGAAAACGCAGCCTTCGCTCGGCGTGTGGTCGAAGCGGGACTGACATTCATAGGACCAAAAGCGGAAGTCATCCACGCAATGGGCAGCAAGCTCGAAGCACGTAAAACGATGCAGCAGGCGGGCGTCCCGATTGTTCAGGGGGTCAATGAACCGATTGCAGATGCAGAGGAAGCGGCAGCAATCGCTGACGAAATCGGCTATCCGGTCATGTTGAAGGCTTCGGCAGGCGGCGGCGGAATCGGCATGCAGCTTGTCCATGATGAACAAGAGCTGAAGAAGGCATTCGAGGGCAACCAAAAGCGTGCGCAGAGCTTTTTCGGCGACGGCACGATGTTCATCGAAAAATTCATCGCGGAACCGCATCATGTGGAGGTGCAGGTATTGGCCGATGCCCATGGCAATGTCGTACCGGTATTCGAACGGGAGTGCTCCATCCAGCGACGGAACCAAAAAGTCGTGGAAGAGGCGCCATCTCCATTTATTTCGGAAGAAACGCGAAAGAAGATGCTCGACGCATCGGTAGAAGCAGCAAAGCATATCGGTTATACAAACGCAGGGACAATCGAATTTTTGGTGGACCGCGACCAAAACTTCTACTTCCTTGAGATGAATACACGTCTACAGGTGGAGCATCCCGTGACCGAAGAAATTACGGGCCTGGATCTGGTCGAGCAGCAGCTCAAGGTGGCGAACGGTGAGGAGCTTGCCTTTACAAGGGACGACATTCAGAAAAAAGGGCATGCAATTGAGGTGCGGATCTATGCAGAAAATCCGGTGACGTTTTTCCCGTCTCCAGGAAAAATCACAAAGCTGGTCCTGCCGCAAGGGGAAGGAATCAGGCATGAAATTGCAGTCGAAACGGATAGTGAGGTATCACCATTCTATGATCCGATGATTGCAAAGCTGGTCGTATTCGGAGAAACAAGGGCTGAGGCCTGTGCAAGGCTTGCGGACGCACTGCGCAACTATGTAGTGGAAGGGATTCAGACGAACATCCCGATGCTCCTGGAGACAGTGACGCACGAGCAGTTCCTATCTGGGGTCACAACAACGAAGTTTGTAGAGGAATATTATTTACCGAAAGCAACGGCTGCAAGTAAATAAAGCGAGAAGAGGCGCGAACGATTGAACTTTGGCGAGAACACATCTGTTGCGTGCCGCTTCTCTAACATCTATTTTACGTGGAGGGATAGTATATGACAATAGTAAAAGCAAGTATGGCGGGAACAGTGTGGAAAGTATTGGTGACAGAAGGGGAACAAGTGGCTGCTGGTCAAGATGTAGTCATTCTGGAATCTATGAAAATGGAAATTCCGATTGCTGCCGAGGAAGCGGGCACAGTGAAGCGGGTCATTGCAGCAGAAGGGGACTTCATCAACGTAGACGACAATCTAGTGGAAATCGAGTAGGGGAGTGTAGCCGATGCAGCTGCCGAAACGAGTTCAAATCAAAGAAGTGGGTCCACGGGATGGATTACAGAATGAAGGTGTCTTTATCCCGACTGAGCAGAAGATTCAGCTGATCGACCGCCTAAGTGAAACAGGGCTCGACTATATCGAGGTGACGAGCTTTGTTCATCCGAAATGGATTCCTCAGCTGGCGGATGCAGTGGAGGTACTGAAGGCGATCAAACGGCGCAAAGACATTACCTATGCAGCGCTCGTACCGAACAGCAAGGGCTTGGAAAGGGCGCTTGAGGCAGGTGTTGATGAAGTGAGCGTCTTCATGTCTGCGAGTGAGGGCCACAATAAATCGAACATCAATAAGTCGATCGACGAAACGTTTCCTGTATTGAAGGAAGTCGTGGACGGCGCGCGGGCTGCCGGCAAGACGGTGCGCGGCTACATCTCCACCGTCATCGCCTGTCCGTTTGACGGCTATACGCAACCGGAGCAGGTAGTACGGGTAGCGGAAAAGCTGTTCGATATGGGCATCACGGAATTGTCACTTGGAGATACGATCGGCGTCGGCGTGCCGACACAGGTTGATGCACTGCTGACGGAAATGCTGCGGCATTTCCCGGCAGAAAGGCTTGCAATGCATTTCCATGATACAAGGGGCACCGCCCTGGCAAATGTGGCAGCTAGCCTCAGACATGGCATAGTGAAGTTCGACAGCGCCATTGGGGGGCTCGGCGGCTGCCCTTATGCAAAGGGAGCCACGGGCAATGTTGCGACGGAGGATTTATTGTATCTATTGCATGAAATGGGCATTGAAACAGGTGTCGATATGCAGAAAATCCAGCAGACGGCCCTTTCGATGGAAGGGATTTTAGGCAAACGGCTGTTGTCGAAGCAGGTAGCCATTGCACGAGGGGAGGAAGAATCATGGCAGACTATGTAAAGGTGGAAGTGCAGGACGGCGTTGCGGTCATTACGTTCATGCGGGCGGAAGCGGCAAATGCACTTTCCGTCCAGATGCTGCATGAAATTGGCGATGCCCTTGAAGCCATCCACTATGACCGTTCCATCCGTGCCGTCATCGTAACCGGAGACGGGGAAAGGGCATTCTGTGCGGGCGCTGATTTAAAGGAACGCAAAGGCATGAATGAAGAGCAGACGCGGCAAACGATTGCCTTGATCGGCAAAACGGTCAACCATTTCGAATCGCTTGCCCAGCCCGTCATTGCAGCCATCAATGGAGTCGCATTCGGCGGCGGTCTTGAGCTTGCCCTTGCCTGTGATATCCGGATGGCGAGCAGCACGGCGAAGCTCGGGCTGACGGAGAGGGCGCTCGGCATCATACCGGGAGCTGGTGGAACCCAGCGGCTGCCGCGCCTGATCGGGACGGGCAAGGCGAAGGAGCTCATCTATACAGCACGCCGTCTCACGGCTGATGAAGCCCATTCTTACGGAATTGTAGAGCATGTTACAACGCCGGAAAACCTGCTCGACGCAGCAAGGGAGCTTGCGCTCGAGATAGCCAAAAACGCGCCGCTTTCCCTCATCCAGGCGAAGACGGCAATCAACCAGGGGATGCAGACGGATATCGCAACCGGCCTGCAGATCGAGTCATTGGCCTATAGCCGACTGTTGACAACGGAAGACCGGCTGGAGGGCTTGAAGGCATTCCAGGAAAAGCGTTCACCGGTCTATAGCGGCAAATAAAAGGGGGATGGAAGAAATGACAAAATTGACAGCTGACAACAAACATCAGGAAATGAAAGATACCGTATTACAGGGCGGTCAAGAAAAATATCACGCAAAGAATAAGGAACAGGGGAAGCTATTTGTCCGCGAGCGACTGGAATTGCTGTTCGATGAAGGACTGCAGGCGGAAGATGGAACGTTTGCCAATGTACTTGCAGGCGACCTACCTGCAGACGGCGTCGTAACGGGTATCGGGAAAATCCATGGACGCACTGTATGTGTGATGGCAAATGATTCAACGGTCAAGGCAGGCTCGTGGGGAAAAAGGACGGTCGAAAAGATCATCCGCATCCAGGAAACGGCTGAAAAGCTCGGCGTCCCACTTCTATATCTAGTGGACTCTGCCGGCGCACGTATTACGGACCAGCTGGAAATGTTCCCAGGCCGTCGCGGTGCAGGTCGCATCTTCTACAATCAGGTGAAGCTGTCCGGCCGAATCCCGCAAATCTGCCTATTGTTCGGGCCATCCGCTGCAGGCGGGGCCTACATTCCGGCGTTCTGTGATGTCGTCGTCATGGTGGAGGGCAATGCCTCCATGTACCTGGGCTCACCGCGTATGGCGGAAATGGTCATCGGGGAGAAGGTGGACCTGGAAACGATGGGCGGCGCGAAGATGCACTGTTCCGTTTCAGGCTGCGGCGATGTACTGGCAAAGACGGAGGAAGAGGCAATTGCCTACGCAAGACAATACATCAGCTACTTCCCGGACAACTTTAAAAACAAGCCGAAAGTGGAGGCGCCGAAGCTGCCGGCTACCTTTGAAAAGTCCATCGAGGACATCATCCCTGCCAATCAGAATGCGGCGTTCAATATGTATGACCTGATTGACCGCATCATTGATGAAGGCTCGTTCTGCGAGGTGAAGAAGCTGTTCGCGGCTGAAATCATCACTGGCTTTGGACGTATCAATGGCCAGTCCGTCGGCATCATCGCCAACCAGCCGCGCGTGAAGGGCGGAGTGCTATTCCACGATTCGGCGGACAAGGCGGCGAAATTCATCAGCCTGTGCGATGCATTCCATATTCCACTCCTCTTCCTGGCAGATGTACCAGGCTTCATGATTGGTACGCAGGTGGAGAAGATGGGTATCATCCGCCATGGGGCGAAGATGATTTTCGCCATGAGCGAGGCGACTGTACCGAAAATTACGGTCATCGTCCGAAAGGCATACGGTGCAGGGCTTTATGCGATGGCCGGTCCTGCGTTCGAACCGGATGTCTGCATCGCTTTGACAGGTGCGCAAATTGCCGTGATG
>JAZUQF010000008.1:0-1962 GCA_045605545.1 Lysinibacillus sp. | reverse complement strand
TGCTGGCCTTTACTACCTTTATCATATTCATTGGTTTCCAGGTAGAGGGTCCGCTCGAGCTGCTTATGCATGTATTGGCAATCGGCTATTTCATTGCAGGAATTTATTACAGTGAAAAGAGGAAGGAGACATCCTTCCTCTCTAGCTGGCTGGAAAAGGTGTATTGGCCGGAGATTACGAGAATCGCGACATACTGGCTGCTTGTACTATTCATAGCAAAGCTCGATACATCCTATGTTACTGAAGGCTATACATTATACTTTACACTGTCATTCATCGCGCTGAGCTGTGCCGCCGCGCTTATGGCTCCCCGAAAAATTACGGGAATCGCCCTGCCGGTTCTGCTACTCACCATTATGAGCTTCTGTACGCTGGTCGTATGGTCGTCCATCAACCGATATGAAGGAGTGCTGTTGCAGGCTGCCATGCACCTGATCTATATCGCCGTGTGGGGTGCGCTTGTGCTGGACCTCCATTACAAAGGGATGATCTATCGCCGGTATGAAGAGCATATGGAGCCGAGATTCGAGCAACTGTTCATTGTCGGCTGGCTGGTCATGCTGGTCAATCTGTGGAATATGGCATATTTCATTTTGGAAATCGGCTTCATACCGGAGTTCGTATATATCATCTTTGCGACGTGCCTGCTGTTTACCTGTGCTGCAGCCTTCATCATCCATGGGCGTAAAGGTAAGATGGAGATGGTGCTTAAAACCGGATTTGTACTGCTGGTCCTTGCCATCGGAAAGCTGGTCTTCGTCGACCTATCTTCCTTGGATCTGCTCGTCCGGGCCATTGTCTTCCTTGTCATCGGAGCAATCGGACTCTTGCTGTCCAATCGCCTGCTGAAAAAAGAATAGCGAATGTCAGCGGTCCTTTCCTCCCTTGGAATGGACCGCTTTCTTTAGCTCATGGCATGATGGAGGAAAAGGGGCAATCCAAAAAGCTTTTCCCTTTTGCGGTCTTCGAGTATAGAGGTTGGGAAAAGGGGTATAGTTGTTGACAAAACCCTGTTTCGCACGTTCAATGGAAAGGAAAGTGAGGAGAGACAGATGAAGTCGTTCTACGAATATGTATTATCCCATAGGGGGGCGAGTGACCAGTATGGACGCTTTGCAGAGGCGATGTTCCTGGACCAGGCATTCCCCAAAACAGCAACCGACTTTGATGAGCTGACGGCGTACATTGAAATGCAGGCGCACGAGGAAATGTCGACTGGCGTGTTCGATGAGTTGTGGGATCTTTATGCAACGAAATACCACTTCTAGAAAATGCTATACGATTTTTTTTAGGGGATGGGATATTTTTGAGGAAAGACGTCTAACAATTGCATCCGTTAGTAAAACCAAGTATGATTAACCTGAATATAATTGAAAAGAGGGACTATCAATGAGTATCCATATTGCTGCCAAACAAGGCGAAATTGCTGACATCGTATTACTTCCAGGTGACCCGCTTCGTGCGAAGTTCATCGCTGAAACTTTCCTGGAAGATGTAACATGCTACAATGAAGTGCGTAACATGTTGGGCTATACAGGTACATACAAAGGCCGTCGCGTCTCTGTACAAGGAACAGGTATGGGTGTACCTTCCATCTCTATCTATGCAACAGAGCTTATGCAAGAATACGGCGTACAAAAACTGATCCGCGTGGGTACATGCGGGGCAATCCAAAAAGACGTGAAGGTGCGCGATGTAATCCTGGCGCAGACTGCTTCTACAGATTCACGTATGAACCAGGTCATCTGGGGCGGAGGCATCGATTTTGCACCGACTGCAGACTTCGACCTTCTATACAAAGCGTATAATGCAGGTAAAGAAGCAGGCTTGAACCTGAAAGTGGGGAATATCTTCACTGCTGATATGTTCTATTCAGACGAAGAACAGAACGAAAAGCTTGCGAAATACGGTGTATTGGCAGTAGAAATGGAATCTGCAGCACTTTATACACTAGCTGCGAAA
>JAZUQF010000007.1:0-9463 GCA_045605545.1 Lysinibacillus sp. | reverse complement strand
CATGAAATGATGAATTTATCTTCAATTTGAATACCTATTTTTAGAATAACAAGAAAAAACCAAGAATGTAACAATTATTAGTTATGCCATATTTTAAGCTTGGTTACTACACAGTTGACTGGACTGAATGATTCAACACGGATTAACAATCTTTTTTCAATAAATTTTTTATATGGACGCTGAGTAGTTACCCGGCGTGATAAAACAACTAGTTAGGGGCAGCATCCGGTTTATGCGGATTGATCATCGTTACACGCTCGCCCTTATCAAACAGAGGTTTGGAAGCTATTCTTTTATAGCTAACTATGCGAAGATATTGGTATGCTTTGATTAAAGGGGATAAATTTTGTGAAAAAGTTTCGTGGAAAGAAAAGATACTTCCGTAATTTGTGGAGAGAAGTAAACAATGTGAATTTGAAAGTTGATGATGAGTATTGGTTTGATTTATGGCATACACACCTTGATTTTTGGGGACGAGGGGAACTCGGTTCTAAAATTCGCAAAGAGTATATAACCGCTCATTTAGCCTTATATAATAATATTTTAAACCAATTGGAACATTTCAAAAAACCTCATCAAACGTGGATAAGCATTTCTGAAAATGACCCTTGTATGGATGCTGTATTTATTCATTCAGTTAATCCGAATAATGATAATTTCCCTCTTGAAATTTCTAATTTAAAACGAAATTGTACGCTGCCGGATAGATTTAAAAATTTAATTGACGTTGATAAATTTGATATTGCTTACGATGAAAATGATTGCACTTATGTAATTCAATCCAAAAAGCAGGATATTAAACTATAGCATTTTAGTAAGAGGTGATTCATTTTGAATAAAATTAAACTTGGTGGGAATCAAGGATTTATTGAAATAAATTTAGGTAATACAATAGAGTGGCAAAACGAAGGAACCGTATCCATTCAAAGCGGAAATTACTATGTAATGAATGCTGAAATTTGGATTACCCTAGATGAACTTATTTCGTTATACGAAGAATTACAAGAGGCTTATAAAACATTAAAAGGGAATATAACATTCGCTAATTTAGATGGAACGTTGGATTTTACACTTCAGTTTAATTCATGGGGGCAAATTAATTTAGAAGGCAGCTTTCAAGAATTCCCCAGCCAAGAAAATAGGCTGGAGTTTGAATTTATGATTGATCAAAGTCATTTACCTGCAACACTTTTAGATATGAAGCCAATCGTCGAACCGTATTATATAAAGCAAAAACCTAAAGGATAGTATGGTATTCAATCTCATTCAAATAACGTTCCCAAATGGAAGTTTGGGCGTACATTCAAAATCCGCAAATGTTGCTAAACCAACGTTTGCGGATTTCCTTATGGCTATTGTCCGTACAATATTTCAATCATTTTTAAAAAGCCCACTGCACAACCTTACCTCATTCTTTCTTTTGGATAAAGGAGATGATGTCGATGTATAATGCCGTCATTTCTTCCGGGGTTTTATCGAGGCCGTTTTGAATCCATTGCTCGATCAGCCCTAAAAAGGCGGAGGTGATGAAGGCCAGAAAATACTCCATCGGTACCTCTGCACCCGTATGGAAGGCTTTGTTCTTTTCCAGATTCACACGCACCTTCTCTGTAAAGGCATCCTTGAAGCGGAGGTGGAAGCCCGCCCGCCCGCGGTCGCTCAAAAATATCCTCAATAGCGGTGCATGCATTTTAATGGAGCCAAACAATGCCGCCGCCAATTGCGCCTGCCCTTTTTCAAACGTATGGATGGAGGAGGAATGGGCCTGCAGTTCATCGATATGCTCCCCCACCTCCTCAAATAGCTGGTGCTCGATCTGATCCAGCAGATCGAATTTATCCTTATAGTGCAGATAGAACGTCCCGCGATTGATGCCGGCCGCCTTCGTAATGTCCCCTACCGTAATCGCTTCAAAAGGTCCGCGCTCTAAAATCTGTATAAACGATGTTTGGATGAGCCGCTTTGTCCTGCGGTTCTTCTCTACATAAATGCTCATGGAACCACTCCTTAAAATTCAACAGTATGTTCACTTTTGTTTATTGCTTTGGCTTCTCCCTACATTATAAGATATACGAGAAGTACTAAACAACTTGTTGAAAATTGAGGAAGGATGAATTCCATTGAAATTGTTTAAAGAGAAATTGGCATGGGCTGCCCCCATCGCCGTTATATTGATCATCGCCCTGTTTTCTGTGAACCTGTTCGCACAGGGAAATCCGCAAGTGAAGAACCTGCCTGTCGCCCTTATTGTCAATGACGCAGGCCATCATGTGGATGCGGTAACATCAGCCATCGAGGAAATGGGAAAAGGCGTGGATGGCAACGAGCCTGTAATGGCTTTCACGAATGAAAAAGAAGAGGATATCGAGGAACTATTTGCTGAGAAAAAGTACTATGCAGCATTGGTCATTCCAGAAGGCTATAATGACAGCCTACAGAATGCAATGGCGAATAACACTGCCGCAACTTTACAGATTTACATCAACCAAGGCTATAACATAACTGGTGCCAACTTTGCAAAAACGACTTTAAGTGCGTTCGTATCGCAATTGAGCGGGCAATATTCAGCCAGCTTCATCGAGCAGATGGGCGACCAGCAGATTGATGCCAGCAAGGCTGCTGTACTGGTGAACCCGATTGTTGCTGAAGAAAAAATCTTCAACCCTATCACTGCTTCCACAGCAAACGGCAGTGCGCCTACATTGATGGCGGTGCCGGCATGGGTAGGGGCTCTGATCGGCGGCTTCGTTCTATTCCTATCGACGTCGAGCATCCTGAAAAGAGAGATTCTTACACGTAAGCAAACATTGCGTTTAATGGGTGAACAAGTATTGTTCGGCATTCTCATCGCCCTATTCTCGGGCTTTACTGTATCGACACTAGGCTATATCGCCGGCATCAATATGCCAAGCTTCTTCCTGGTCGCCTTCTTTGTATCCTTTGCGGCCTTCTGCTTCTTCCTATTGGTATCGGCCATCACTGCATGGATCGGCAAGCCGGCCATTACACTATTCATGGTCGTCATGCTGTTAGGTATGGGTGTGTTGATGACGCCACAGGAAATGCTGCCAAGCTTCTTCGTCGACTTCATCCGCCCTTGGGTTCCAATCCGCTTTGCGTCTGAAGGCCTGCGTGAAATCTTCTATTTCGGCAGCGGCTTCTACACTGGTGGATCATTCAACACGATTCTGGGAATCGGGATTGCAGGCCTTGTCATCTACCTGCTTTCCATCTTCAAACCAGTCCGCAAGCAAAAAGCTGACGCTAAATAAGAGCAGCAACCGGGATGAATCCCCATTTTATACAACACTAAAAAAGCCAATCCGAATGGGTTGGCTTTTTTGCTATTTGGAATCGATTTTCCGTACGGCTTAAACGTTAACATGAACCTATCCCCTCCCCTTTTTCACCGACTTCATATTTTACCAATTTTCTCTTAGCTGGGATACAGTTGAACATACAAGAATATACTATTTTGTCCTAAAATCTTTTGCAGAATGAAACGTTCGAAGGAGGATGGCGTGCATGAAGGATGCAGATAAGCTCATCAGTAAGTTTCTGCGAAGTGATAGCCTGGAAGCGACTGCCTACGAGGAAGTGGAGATTCAGGAACTGATTTTTTTGTTTCATCATGCAAGGAATTTACTAAACACCGAACCTCACCAGGGTGAATGGCTTGAAGCTCGGATGCGAGAATTTTTGACCAGGCTTACGGAAAAAGTGAGGACAACCGACACGCTGTACGTAGCCTATGACAGACACACCGACTATCCATACATCGATGCAGATGGCCGTGTCTGGTTCTTCTCAAAGGAAGAATATGCGGCCGATGTTGCCGACTACTTCCTTCAGAAGTTCGTGCTACTTGAGATGAAGAAAATCAGCGGTGAAGACATCATGCGGACGATTGGGTTGCTTCACCTTCTGGACCTGCCCGTCATTGTCATGGATAACGGAAGGTACTATATTGAGCTGAAGCGGGATGATTTGCTGCCGCCAATGGATTGGAGTGGTACACCTGACATCCAAATTCCAGTGACCAATCCAGACCTCCAGCATGCAATGATTCTTTTCTTCCAAACTTTGAATACCAGACAGCATATGCCAGATAAACAAAACCTTCTTTTAACGCTGGAAGCCCGTATGCTCGATGAAATCATCGACGCGCGGTACCTGGTGCCCATGCAGTTGCTGAAACAGGAGCCTTCTGTTCCCGACGAGCAAGGGAAGACTATCTTACGGCAAGGAGACCGTATCCAATTTGCCGTCCTAGAAGGCGAAGAAGACTCCACCTGGCTTCCCGCCTTTACAGACTGGTTCGAGTTCGAGAAGATGTATGATAAGGAGCTGTGGAGCAGCAATATCGCCACCTATGAGGACCTTTTGGCGCTCTCGGACAGCATGACGGGGATTGTCCTCAATCCGCGGGGCATTGGCTTCAGGATTAATGCCAGCAACAGGGCCCATATCGAAAAATACCGGCAAGAGCGGGCGGAACCCGCCAGCAGCACTTTCTTCGAGTCAGCCACACCGGAAGAAAAGCGCACTGTACTGGGCGAGCCAACGGAATATCCTGTACGTATGATTGAATCACTCCAAGCTTATCTGAAAACGCAAAAAAACATTAAAAAAGCTTATTTGAGGCAACAGGTACGAGAAGACAAGCAAAGCTATGTGCTCATAATAGATTTCGAGGGAAGGAAAGAGGAAATCTTCAGCGGAATTGCCGATGCCGCTGCTCCCCATTCAAACGGCATGACCCTCGATATCATTGGAATGGACGATTGGACGGAGGAAGCGAAGGACATCAAACCCTTCTATAAGAAGAAGTGGTTCGGGCTATTTTAAAGATAAAGGTGATAGCTGTGAAACTAGAAATTAATTTGAGCAAGGGATTGATATAGCTTCATTCTTAAACGGAAATACGCTGGCATCAACATGTATATATTTCCCTTCCTGATAAGTCTACTAATTAAAAGCCTGTGCCACGATTATCAAGCATTAGATCTTACTATTTTAGAGGCGATTTTAGAAAAGCATATTGATGATTTCAAGGATTTTACGAAGATGGTTCTTCAGCTTGAACAAACATAACGCTAAATAATCCCCTTTCCAAGCCCTCAATTTCGCGAGGAGCTTTCCGCGGCTCCGAAACTTTAGAGACTTCCCTATCCCAAAAGTATTCGTTCGCAGGAATTGCTTGGTACTAAAAAGAGCGTTCCTGCTTTTCCTTCCCCTTTTTCAAACCCGTTCAGGGAAAATCGGTGAAATTGATATACAACATAATTATTAATAAACGACAAACAGGTATTTTGGCGCTTATCTTTCAATAAGTTGTATATCAAAATCGACAAAAGCCCCTTTCGGCAACAACAATAACAGCGATATTTTCTTTAAGGACCGATTAAAAAACTGCACCAACCGCAGCTTCAGCAAGCATTCGAGGTACGTTTGACGCGTGATGATCGACACTCCTGGACTATAGAAGAAATCGGACAGCAGTTTAATTTCACGAGCCAATCTCTTCTTTAGATGAAACCACTCCAATTGACTCCAGCATTTTTCAAAGCAGAATCCGGTGCCAAAACGTGACGAAAACCTCAAAAAGCCAATGATTTTTTTACCGTTTATTCGTCCTTTCTGAGAAAGATACTTGACGATAAAACGGATTTCAGCAATATTTTCAAACCCATTTATTGAAAGAAAATGGCTCTTAAAAGCCTTTATTGAGCGAAAAACTCCCTTAAAATGAGGCAAATGAAGCGGTATGTAGCGGATGAAATAACAAAATCAAATGGGAGGCTCTGCACTAGACAAATGCATTTTGCCGTTGTATACTAAGGTCAATAAGATTATTTACAAGAAAAACAATAAATTCACCTATTACAAAGAGTAATCGTGTTGAAGTTGGTACTTTTTGTAATATGTGGATTTTTTTCTTTTGGAAGAAATGCGATCTTATTAAATACAATTTATGGAGGTCATTTAAATGACACAACAAGGTACAGTAAAATGGTTCAACGCAGAAAAAGGTTTCGGATTCATCGAAGTTGAAGGCGGTTCTGATGTATTCGCTCACTTCTCAGCAATCCAAGGCGACGGCTTCAAATCACTTGACGAAGGTCAAAAAGTTGAGTTTTCAGTAGAAGACGGCCAACGTGGACCACAAGCTACAAACATCGTAAAACTTTAATTTCATGATGTAACCATACAAAAGAGGCATCCCTTCATCCGGATGCCTCTTTTTTTGCATGACTTTACGTAAAAATGCCTGCAACCTGACTGTTTTTTCAACGAAGGCGCATCGTCACCGGCTCCTGCCGGCTTATCCGCAATGCCGGACGCAGCGAGCGGACGTTTTTCAATGCCGTTTTCACTAGTTTCACCGTATTGTAGCAGGCGTTTACATCTAGAATCTCAGCTTCCGTGTGCTCATGGTAATAGCCTGCTGAAAGATTGACGCTTTGAATACCGTGCTGTGCCCAAATCCTTGTGTCACTGCTGCCGCCCACTGTACACCGCCAGCCATCAAGTCCCGCTTCCATTGCCTGATGCTCAATCCACTCACCATAGGCTGCGTTGCAGAAGGACTCGCCTCCCCTGCAAGATGTCACGATGTCCCCTGTTCCGCGACGATCGACCACCATCGCTGCATCCACATCCCATAGGAAATAGTCCGCTACGTTGCGTGCACCGACGAGACCGATTTCTTCCTCCACCGTGAAAATGTACTTCACTTTGCCGGCAAGACCGCTTTCCTGCCGCAAGAATTTTGCCACTTCCAACAATACCGCTACACCTGCACGGTCATCCGCACCCAAAATCCCGTCACTGCTGGACCAAACGTCGTTGTCCTTCAGGATTTTCCGGTCTTCCACCAGTTCTTCCACCACATCCAAATGCGCATTCAACAGGATTGTAGGCCCGTTGCCGCTTCCGTACGTTTTTTCCGCCAAGATATTGCCATAGTGGTCTACAGTCATACGGTCCACATGCGGCGCAAGCTTCTCCATTACCAGCTTTCGTATAGGCCCCTCCGCCCCGCTCCTACCTGGAACCATCAGCAATTCCTCCAGTGTAGCATTGAATAATTGCTGTTTGATATAGTCGATGCCCCTGTTCAACCACTCTACACGAATTTCACTTAGTGTCTCCGCCAGGTCCAGATGCTCCACACAACGCTGCCCTAATGTAAAGGTAATCAAATTTCCGCGTTCATGGCGGCGTACCCTCGGTGACTCCAATCCCAGCAGGTGCTCTACCAGCTCCAGGTCAATATTATCCTCTTGTGAGAATACAATATGGGCGGACCTCCCCCGGCCATGACCATCGCATGACGCAACAGTCTTCAGTTGCAGGCGGTTCAACTGCCGCACAATGCCGCTACAATATAAATCGAGCCTTTCCACCTCTAAATATTCACTTGGAGTACAAACAAAGCCGTTTCCGCCGCGGTGCCTTACATCCACAATCTGAAGCCAGACCTCTTCTGTCATTGGAGCACTTTTCATTTGTAGCGTCCGCTCATATTCATTATACATATACTCCGCCTGTGCATCGTCCAGACAGGCCATTAAATACGCCATGTTTGCATCCGTTTCCCGTGCACAGTTGAAATGATTGTCCCCATCCTCTTGCAGCAGCCAGCCTTGGCGAATGAATAGTTGATTCCAGTTCTTCATGGTACCATCTCCCTCTATTTGAATTACATACAGTATCTCAAAAGAGATGGGACACCACTGTCACACCCCGAAATCCATCTTCGCCGCCACAAGGTCGTCCACACGGTACAGAACAATATATGGCACGGACTCATCTACATAATAGGCCGCTTCATTATCGACCGTGGTCTGCAAGATGACCTCGCCCAAACCGATTTTTTGCAAATCCTCTTTTAACCGCCGGATTTTTTTCCTGAACGTGTTGCTCAATACATCTTCACGCTCACCGAAATAGCTTCTAAACATATTGCGAGTGCCCGGCTTCGCCTCCGAGCATGCCAACAGCAGGTGGCGCAGAATGTCCGCGCGGTCGAATGACAATGTCGTTTCCTTGCCGGCGTAGCTGCAAATCGTCGCACGGTCTGCAAAATAGAGTATCAACGTCGGCTCTTCCCAGCCCTCGTCTACCAGCATGTTGCATTCCTCGATGGAGCACGTCTTCACACCCTCCCTCGACACATGATAGAACGCCTGCTTCAACAGCTGATCCTCGTTTTTTTCAATCAACGCCAATAGAGGCGACGATTCGTACGCCAGCTGTTCCGGCTGATTCCCCGGCTTTTGGATGGCCTGCTGCGTCTGCTCGGCGATGTAGAGGGCGCTATTGATCGAATACAGCTGCGCATAGTAAAGCTGCGTATCATTCAATACAAAGTCCTTATGTCGGTATCTTGGCTGATTTTCAATAGCCGCCTGGAATGCCTGCAGCGCCTGAACATATTTGCGGTCCTGATAAGCCAAAAAGCCGAGCCGGTAATGTGCGATTGGATTGGTCGGGTCATATTTCAAAGCTATCTGCAATGCGGATTTCGCAAGATGCGGAGTTTTCTCCAAGCCCATTTTCATATATGTGCCGTATTTGATATTGCACGACACCAGCTGCTTTTTGACATAGTCGAATGCATGGGCGTATTCTTCAGGCTGCTCTCTGAAAAGCTTATGTAAATGCCTGTACATCTCGTCATACACTGAAATCAGCTGCGAATAGTAACCATCCCTGGACTCATCCTGCTCAAGCAGCTCGATTTCCATCTCTTCTAATTCCTCGAGTGTTTTTCTCTGTATCCTCATATTACGCCTCCCTGGAAGTACTGTTCACTAATGCCTGACACCCTAGTCAACAACATTTTACATCATACCTCCCAATATTTTCTATATACTTGAAGGGTTCAGGCTGTGTGTACCGAATACTTACTAATGGAACAACAGGATTCATTCCATATAGAAAGGCGACTAGACATGGAGACACTACAAACGTTTTTAAAAGGTTTCAACGATCAAATGCAGGCTTTATACAAAGCTGGCGGTGAGGCAAGCTGGATGGCTCAAACGACGGGAAACCCTGAGTGGGCGGCTAAATTAAGTGAAGCCGATACCCAGTACAATCTGCTATTCTCCTCAAAAGATACATATGAGAAAGCAAAATACTTCCTAGCAACAGAAAACACAACTGAAATCGAAAAACGTCAGCTTCAACTTCTACTACATGAAATGGAGGCCAACCAGCTCCCTAAGGAAGTGATTGCCGATTTATCAAAACGCGCTTCTGAGCTGAATCTATTATTCAACACATACACACCTGAAGTGGATGGAAAGAAGTATTCGGCCAATGATATTCGAGGCGTATTACTGAAAAGTGATGACGAGGAATTACGCAAAAAAGTGTGGCTTGCCAGTAAGGAAGTAGGGAAAGTCGTAGAAAAAGACCTGCTTGCGCTTGTAAAGAAACGCAATGAAGCAGC
>JAZUQF010000006.1:0-9851 GCA_045605545.1 Lysinibacillus sp. | reverse complement strand
CTTCGATGTACGTCGAATCGACGAGCATGTAAAGCGTATCAGTCGAAGATACATAGGTGTAATTGTACAATTTCATATCCAGGAACTTCAGGTAGTATTCGTTCTGGATGTGCTGCTTTACAATCTTCTCCTCCGTGCTCTTGCGTTTCAATTCAATATTGATGACACTTTTTTGGCCGATGCGTAGGAGATCAAATTCTTTTCCTATTTGGTTGATCATGAAACCGACAAAAAACCCATTAAAAATATACGTGAAGGGGGTTCTTGTGCGCAGGGCAGCAACCAATGTCTGCAGGTCTTCCAGCTCATTCTTCCGGATATGGGGATTGATGCCGAACCGGTCTACATATTTTTTGAAGCCCATGTCATGCAGGTCAGCCTGGGCATCGAGTAAAGAAAGAAGATTAATCGCTCTCACGGCCTGTTCCCCCTTGTCTTTTGCAGTAATGGTATTTTTAGTTCCTTCTATATATGTATTGTTCATTAGTATTCCTTTCTATGACGTATATTATGCCAAATTGAAAAACTGGCTGTAATGCCGTAATCGGCTGGGGAAAGGTCTTGTCCCTCAATTTTACCGCAAAGCGGCTAATTCTTGCACATTTATATAAATGAAATTAACTTGACTAAAGCATCCACGCTGACCGCACGTTCTGTATACGCCGCGCAAATGTGCTTTTGCTTTCTGTGGGATGATTGATTCAACATATATAGATTAGAAAATGCAGAGAATCTAACTTGTATCATGGTAGTATAAGGAAGAGGGGCTGTTTTTTCGAAATGGTGTGCCTTTGCAAATCCAGAGGAGGGTTCATATGACATATCCGATACGATTAAGAAGCAGTGCGCTGATTATTGAGCGGGATGCTGTATTGCTGGTTGAATTCAATGACGAAAACGGAGTGCATTACAATTTGCCGGGAGGAGGCGTGGAAGTTGGTGAATCGCTCATTCAGGCAGTAGAAAGAGAAGCCTTCGAGGAGGCTGCTGTCAGGGTCGATGTGGGACAGGTGGCATTTATCTATGAATATGCCCCGCATCTCGCGCAAGCCAGATATGGCCCGGTCCATTCCCTGACGACCATTTTTGAATGCACACTGCAAAAAGGGGAAGTAGCACAAATGCCCGAAAAGCCGGACCAAAACCAGACAGGTGTTAAATGGATTCCATTGAATCAGCTGAATCAAGTCGTTTTGTATCCGAATATCCGCGACCAAATCATCGCCTATAGCAAACATAAACAGGCGTTGGGCTTTCTTGAGGAGCAGCACTTGGCGCCATATTAGTATTATAGCCAAGGTCGGCATCAACTACATAAGACACTTTGAATTTCAGGAGGATGTATGGAATGGAAATGGTAAAAATTTTTACGGAAGAGTACGACCAAATTGGTGTAGCTTCTCGTGAGGAGGCACATCGATCCGGACATTGGCATGAGGTGTTCCATTGCTGGGTACTGGAACGGATCGACGACCAATGGCATATCTACCTTCAGTTGCGAAGCAAATATAAAAAAGACTACCCGCGCAAATTCGATATCACGGCAGCCGGGCACCTGATGGCGGATGAAACAGTGGAGGACGGTATAAGGGAGCTGAAGGAGGAACTGGGTGTGGATGCAGCCTTCAGCGATTTGCATCCGCTGGGCGTCATTGCCTATAAAATTGAAAACGAATCAATAAAGGATTTCGAATTTGCTCATGTATTCTGTTATATAGGCAAAAATGGGTTCGACCAGTTCACCATCCAGCAGTCTGAACTGGACGGCATGTATCGTCTGCCATTGGAACACTTCATCCGGTTCATGAATGGTAAGGAGGAAAAGGCAGTGATAGAAGGCTATGAAATCGTCGACCAGGAAAAAACCCATGAGCAAAAAACAATCACTCTTCAAGAGTTGGAAACACTTCCTTTGACTTATCGGAGACCTTTCGTCGAGAAGCTGGCAGATTTTATGGGGAAGTTCAATGGTTGATGTAAAATAGCATGAACAAAGTGCTGTTTCTTGCGGTATATATCCAATAGCATAGAAAAATCCCCGCGTTAAAAAACGGGGATTTTTTGGATTATTAGCGCTCCAAATCACTAAGGCCAGGGCTGTGCTCATTCGGCATCTCCGGCATGACAGGGACAGGGAAGCCTGTCGGGGGCTTTGTGACCTGAAGATCCCCGCCGTTGCGGCTTGGGGAAGTTCCCTGGAAGATTTCATTCATGCGGCAATGATCCAGACGGAAATCGAACAGCGCATTATGGTAGCCCATATCGACGAACTTGCGGCATTCGGGGTATTTGTTGATATCGTAGTTAGGGATTGGCAGCAATTTGCCCCAATCTACACCCAGTGTCTCCAATGCCTTGGCAAATGCATTCTGGTGCGCGTTGTCGCGGACGATTAAAAAGGCGAGCGTCTCACGGAATGTCTGGTTGGAGCTCATTTCATAAATACGGGTCTTCTGCAGCACTCCCGTCGATTCGAGCACAAGGTTGTCCAACAAATCGGATACCAGATTCCCATGGGCATACACCCAAGAACCATTCCATGGGAGTCCCGCTGCATCAACCGGCAGGGAAGCCTGCGCCCCGACGATAAAGTGGTGTGGATTGGCATGCTTGACGGCTTCATCAAGCGGTGCGCCATCTACACCTGCATCGCCCGGCACAGCCGATTCACCAGAGCCGCTGAGCAGCTGGTTGATTGTATTCTGCACAAGCTCGACATGGGCGATTTCCTCTAGGAAGATGCCGCGCAGCAAGTCACGGAAGGTTGTTTCCTTTCCCCTGAAATTGGAGCTTTGGAAGAAGAACTGCATCATTGTCCGCATTTCCCCAAAGTGCCCTCCTAAAATCTCCTGCAATACTTTCGCTGCTGCCGGATCTGGTTTATCCGGCTTGATGATATTGATTAATTCCTCTTTATAATAAAACATCCAGCTTCCTCCTCGTTGCTATTCAGATGAATCTGCACAGTAGGCTGATTCATAAGGTTTCAAATAAAGGTAGTATGTATAGAAAAGGCTAGATGATTCGTACACCAGGTTGACTGCATGATTATCTCAAAATGTAGATGGTCAGGGAAGGTCAAGATGGTTGGTGCACCTCCAATAGCATGGTGTGCAACTATACAAAGAAGGATGGGAAAGCGGGTGTGGATTTTCTGAGTAACCGCCAATTTTCATCTAAAAACAGTATCTTGTCCTAGAGACAATCCATGCCGACGATGAAATGCCAATTTTTTATGCCGCCTTCAACAGAGCATTTTTTCAGGCGACGGGTAAATAATAAGAGCACAGTGAATGTCGAAAAAATAACTGATAAATGGGAGGTGATGCATTGAACATCCGCTCTATTTTTGCTTTGTCCATGTGTGCCTGTTTTATCGTCCTGTTTTACGCTGGTTACCATGCATATGCAGATAAGGGAAGGCAGTATTACGAGCAAACAGGGGAAGTGCTGTGGGAAATTCAGACGCAGGAGAAGGTGGTCGCCATCACGTTTGACGATGGCCCGGATGACCAATACACGAATCAGGTTTTGGACCTCCTCGCCGAGTATGACGCGAAGGCCACATTCTTTATTCTTGGCAAAAATGCAGAAAAACATCCCGAAGTCGTATTGCGTCAATTTGAAGAAGGGCATGAATTGGCGAATCATACGTATACACATCCGTGGAATACGACATTGAAGCGGATTGAGGACGAGATGCATAAGACGAATGACATCATCTACAGCATTACAGGGTTTAAACCGATACTTTTTCGTCCGGTAGGCGGATTGTATACGGATGGCATGATAGATGTAGCGGTAAAGAACGGCTATACTGTCGTCATGTGGTCGTGGCATCAGGATACAGAGGATTGGAAGGATCCAGGGGTAAGTAAAATCGTGAATAAAGTGCTCACTGGTACAAAGCCGGGTGATGTCATCCTATTCCATGATGGCGGTTCGGACAGGACACAGACGGTCGAGGCATTGAAGGAAATCCTGCCTGTCTTGAAAGAACAGGGGTATCAATTCGTCACCATTTCCGAAATGCTGAAGATCAAAAAGGATAAGGAAAAGGAAGATATTCAAGGGGACAACCGCCGTATTTCTCAATAGGAAAGCGGCGGTTTGTTCATGAATGAAGGATTTCCGCTGCTGTAAAATCAGAAAAAGAATTGCTTTAATCCAATCATTTTAGAGAAAAAAATAGCGTCTTTTCCTTCCTTGCTATAAGGATTCATTTTAGGAGCCAGGCATCGCTGGAATTGCTGGTCGCAGTACCACTTGTCACCGTGCTGCAGGTAGCACAGATCATGCAGGTAGCAACAGGAATCCACAGCATTTGTCGGTGCGCCTGGTCCTGAACAGCCCGGTCCGCAATACCGGTAGCCGGGCATGCAGAAACCAAATCTCCCGCGTCTCATTCAGCCACCTCTTTTCTATGATGGATTCTGCTTCGAATGGAAGGGCAGTACCTTTTTTAATCAATCCTATTCCTTCTGCCATCCACTGTCTGCTAGATAGGATGAGAAGGTAGGACCTTTTCTATCATATGCGTCGATTTCGTTCCGTCCTCCGCTTCATACAGAGGTATGTAAACGCTTTTTCATGATTGTTTGGTATAGCGGGGATAGCACGAACGCTTATTGGAGCCGGTTATTTGAGGGATGCCGAGGGGAAGAGCTTGTACAAAAGAAGATGTGTTTATAGGAGGTAAGGAAGGAGGGGATGGTTTTGTCTAAAAAGGAAGAGCGGGAGTAAGGCTATCCCCGGAGCCTTTCGACCTCCTTTGATAAATATTGAACCTGTTTTTCCAATTTCCGAAAACGTTCAGGACTAATGACATCATTCGAACCGTTTTTTGCGTTGCTGATCGCCTCCTCCTCTTCATCTTCCCGTATGGATTCCGCCTGTATAAACAAAGAAATCGCTCCAAGCACCTGGCTGATCATTGCCACAAGATTTGCTAAAATGGCGACATCAACCGCTACTTTTTCTTTATTAATTTCCAATTCAGTCGATTCGGCGTCTTTTCTATTGCTCTTCCTGCCCAATGGATAAACGCTCCTTTTAGCATTTTCCTTCATTATATGTAGGTAGCGAGGCCGATGTCAGGGCTGCAGGATGGAGAAAATGAAGGGTATAGAAGTCTACCGTAAAAATTACTTGGATTTTATAGCGGACTCCTTAAATGGGGATTTTAATTTGTTAAAATAAATTTGTGACATAAACGGTATACTAAAATATGGGGGTGAATTATTTGAGGCATTTTTTCAAAATGTGTAGGGGGATATTTATTGTTATATTGTTATCAGGATGCTTTGGGGAAAACTATGATTTTTCTCCACCTAAAGCTGTTATCATGATTGATTATGAGAATGGCGGCGAGTATGTGGAATTAGCAGAAGCAAACATAGATTGGAAGTCAGATAAAACATACACAAAGGAAACGGAAGATATTGTATCCTTGGCAAGGAATCAAAACAAAATGTATGTCAAACCGGGACAGGAACTTCAATTTTCACTTTCAGATGGAATCTTTGATGAAAAAAGGGTAGAAATTTCATTGCTGCAAGGTGAAAAAGAAATCGAATTACCCATCAATATTGGGGGCAATTTCTTTAACGTACCAGAAGAAAAAGGGGAATATATATTGGAGTTATATCTTCCTTCGGATAAGGGATATGCACAATATGTAGGGTATATAGTCATTCAGTAATATGAATCGTTCGAATGTTGATGCAACAATAAAAACGGGGACACCAATTCCTATGCGAATTATGTCCCCGAAACCTGTGTTTTTATTGTATTCTCCCCATCAACTGAATCCGTTATGATGTCAGAGATACCTTTTTGTTAAAATATGATGCATCCATATCTAGATGATTTGAATTATTTCAATCCTTGGCTTTCTTTCCACTCCAAGAACTCATCATATGTCAATTGCTTGTCAAGGATTGTGCCGTCTTCACGGATTTCAATCACGCGGTTTGCAATTGTTTGGATGAACTGATGGTCATGCGATGTGAAAAGCATTGCGCCTTTATAGCGAATCAGCCCTTCATTCAATGCCTGGATTGATTCAAGATCCAAGTGGTTTGTTGGCTCATCCAAAATCAATACGTTCGAGTTTGAAAGCATCATTTTAGAAAGCATGCAGCGCACCTTTTCACCACCGGATAGCACGGATGGTGATTTTTTCACTTCTTCACCGGAGAACAGCATACGGCCAAGGAATCCACGAAGGAAGCTTTCCGTCTCATCTTCCGGAGAATATTGGCGCAGCCAATCCACCAATGTTTTTTCTGAACCTGTGAAGTATTGTTCATGGTCGTTTTCGAAGTAGCTTTGAGAAGTCGTGACACCCCATTTGAATGTGCCGGCATCTGCCTCGCGACGCTCCATCAGGATATCGAATAGGGCAGTCTTGGCTAATGGAGACCCTAGGAATACAATCTTATCTTCCTTATTCATGGAGAAACGGATGTCCTTGAACAATGTTTCGCCATCTAGGGAAGCGGATAGACCGTCCACTGTCAGCACGTCATTTCCGATTTCACGACCGATTTGGAAGTTGATGAACGGATATTTACGGCTTGATGGGCGAATATCATCCAGTTCGATTTTTTCAAGCATTTTCTTACGGCTTGTCGCTTGCTTCGATTTAGAAGCGTTGGCAGAGAAGCGCGCAACGAAGGCTTGCAGTTCTTTGATTTTTTCTTCTTTTTTCTTGTTTTGGTCCTGTGCCATTTTCAATGCCAATTGAGAAGACTCGTACCAGAAGTCGTAGTTACCAACATAAAGCTGGATTTTCCCGAAGTCAAGGTCCGCAATGTGCGTACATACTTTGTTTAGGAAGTGACGGTCATGGAGTACGACGATGACTGTGTTTTCAAAGTTGATCAGGAACTCTTCCAGCCATTGGATTGCTTTTAAGTCAAGGTGGTTGGTAGGCTCATCCAGTAATAGGACATCCGGTTTTCCGAATAAAGCCTGCGCAAGCAAGACTTTGACCTTATCTGAACCTTCCAGGTCCTTCATCAGCATGTAGTGATACTCGTCACCGATGCCAAGGCCGTTTAAAAGAGTCGCAGCTTCCGATTCAGCTTCCCAACCGTTCAGCTCAGCAAATTCACCCTCCAGCTCGGCAGCACGCATGCCATCCTCATCAGAGAAGTCCTCTTTCATATAAATTGCATCTTTTTCAGTTTTCACTTCATACAGGCGTTTGTTCCCCATGATGACTGTATCGAGTACAGAGAACTCATCGTATTCGAAGTGGTTCTGACGAAGCACGGATAGGCGCTCGTCTTTCCCCATTGATACGTGGCCTTCCTGCGCCTCGATATCGCCTGCAAGGATTTTCAGGAATGTCGATTTACCGGCACCGTTTGCACCGATTAGGCCGTAGCAGTTGCCCGGCGTGAATTTAATGTTTACATCTTCAAATAATTTACGGTCGCCATAGCGAAGACCTACACCACTAACTTGAATCATTTGTAGTTCCTCCTTGTTTTATCTACTAATTGCTTTAAACGTTTCTGTTTAGTCCACAATGTTTCCATTATAGCAGAGAAGGCACACGAAATGAAGCAACAGTGCCGTTTTAAATGCATTTAGCGGTTTATTGAAAATATTATGGCTTTATTAAAAAGGAAAATAAATCAGACGTCTTTGGATTTCGGGAGGAGGACACTTTTTTCTGGAAAGGCCAAGCCACCTAAAGAGAAAATCAACACGCATGATAAGCTATAATAGAAAAATAGAAGGCAGGGGGATTATATGAGAAAGAAGAAAATGAGAGGCATCAAAAGAAAAGTACGTCTATTAGAAAGCAATATTCATCAAATGGCCGAGCGATTTCCACAGGAATTCAATTGGACAGGCTATTGGAATTTGCGTCTTCCTGCATCACAGGAGGTTATTGAATCGACAAGCAGGGTGAAACAGGCCTGTGCAAAGACGTTGGTTTCACGCATGCAGCATCTTGTAGATAATAAACCGCTTGATCAATCAGATGCACGTGTAATCCTACTCTCAAAGCCTAGGGATATGTGGTATTCAGAAATAATCGTCTTTCAAAACGATACAATTCTAAAAGAATTCTTAAGTCGTGAAGATGACTACCGAAAATGGGTTCCGACGGATGATATCAGCAATAGCAAATTATTGGGTAAAATTAGGGTATCTTCTCCTCTGAAAAGTAAAGCATATAAAGAAATCATTACCGAGGGCGGTAAGATATCTGAAATCGCTCTTTGGATAATTGGAGAAATATAGATGAATGTTCTTCCCTACTTGGACTATAAAAAAAAGGGATGAAGCAGGGCAGAGCTGTGATTGAAAAGCACAGATGAGGGCAGAATAAGAAGAATGATGAATACTGGAGTAAGAAGGAATGTCATCTGTTTTTGTTCAGCCCATTACCGCAACGCTCAATTGCCTGCAAGCAGCTTTAACAGGCTGAATATTGCAGTCCTCTTATCCAAAATGACGACCATTTTAATACTGGTAGTTGTTTATCGCCTTTCATGAACTGGCAAGTTTAATTTACGCCAAATAGGAAAAGGTAATATACAGATGGAGGTGATTACTTTGGCAGAAGATAAACGCAGCACGAGTGAGATGGAGCAGAAATTTGCGGCCAATCTGAATCCCGATGATTTGGATGTTCGTAATGAACAAGATATGACGAAGGAGCAAAAGCAAAATTCTCCTGAAGCGAAGAAACATGACGAAAACAATAAGAAAGCATAAGCTTTCAATGCCGCAATCCTTGGATTGTGGCTTTTTTACATAGGGACAGCCTGAACGGCGGTGAAGGGGGCGTCTGGGGTGTGTAGTGTAGGGTGAACATGGTAAAAGCCCCCTGATGCCAGGAGGCTTTCCTTGTTAATCCTTGCTACCGCAACTGGACAAGAGTGGCAGATGGTTGCATGCTCATCTGCATCTGTTGGGTCTGCGGTCGCGGAGGCAGCTTTGACTCTATAAACAGCGTTGAATAATAAGCTTCTCCAATTGTGATTAAGTAGACTAAAAATAAAAGCTTTTTCAGTCAATGGTCCAAAATGAATTCTTTCTCCTTCTTGCAAAAAACTAAGTGAACATTCACCATCATTGCAATTCTACTATATAGATACGGCCTATCCGCCAAAAGGTTTCACATTTTTAAAAACCTTCTCATTTACGACGCGAATTTTCCTGTTACACCGTAAAAAGGTAGTGATGAAGTGAGTTTTAAGCAGACCCTGGACATAGGTGGACAGGCGCCATTTTGTTCGGTATTTCACTGTCCTGGCTATTCCCAATCGGATTGATGCTGCCGCTGGATGAGGCGAAAACGAACGGGGAGGCAAGTTCCTGGAGCTCCATGGTCATGTCCGGGGGCTTCATGATGAGTGCCGTCGTACCGCTCCTCATCGGTACCGTCTATGATTTGACGGGTACACACTACGTGTCGAAATGGATATTCATCACGCTGTTTGTGCTCATGTTTGCATTAGTGTATCTGTACCAAGTGAATAAACGTCATGTATAATAGAAGGCAGTCCGGGCAACCGGGCTGCTTTTTTTGGCCAGGAAGCTTTTGCTTCCGGTCGGTATGGAGGGGAAAATGAAGCGAATCAGTCTTTTATGTCTATTGTTGCTGGCCGGCTGTGCAGACGGCGGCTTCCAGTCGGTCAGCCAGATGCTGACACGATTTCCGGAACGGAGGGGGAGGACGGCGACCTTTTTTCCTTTGTTGTCGTTGTCGATGACACGGTGATACGCAACAAAGGTACCATCGCCATTGTCGTGAGCAACAACAGTGAAATCGATGAGTTCTGCGGCAGAGAAACCTGCTACAGAAGCATCAAGGATTTCGAGGG
>JAZUQF010000005.1:0-3820 GCA_045605545.1 Lysinibacillus sp. | reverse complement strand
TTTTTTTTTTTGCGTCAAAATTGTATTTTCACCGTGAATAGGTACAATGAAAAGGTACAAAGTAAAATATGAGGGAAGTGATGGAATGGCGCGAGGAGTGTATATTCATATCCCTTTTTGTCATCAAATCTGTAATTATTGTGATTTTAATAAAGTGTTTTTTAAAAACCAGCCGGTCGATGAATATATAGAAGCGTTGGGCAGGGAGATGGCCATGGCTGTCGAGAGCAAGCCGCACGCATTTGAAAAGATTGAAACAATCTTTTTGGGCGGCGGTACGCCGACAGCCTTGTCCGCACAGCAGATTACACGGCTGCTGGAGCTGATCCGTACCTATATCCCGATGGATCATGTCGTCGAATTCAGTTCGGAGGCGAATCCAGATGAACTTTCCGAAGACAAGCTGGTCGCCTTGTTCGACGGTGGGGTCAATCGACTGAGCATGGGTGTGCAGTCGTTCGACCAGGACCTGCTGAAGAGGATTGGGCGGACTCATTCCAATGAGCACGTGTACGAGACGGTGGCATTGGCGAAGAAGGTCGGTTTTACTAATCTGAGCATCGATTTGATGTACGGACTCCCCCATCAGACGATGGAGCAATGGAAGGATACGCTGAGACTGGCGCTGGACCTCGATCTGCCGCACTATTCGGCGTATTCCCTCATCGTGGAACCGAAAACAATCTTCTATATCCAATATGCCAAGGGACGCCTCGCACTGCCGACGGAGGATCTGGAAGCGGATATGTACGATGTATTGATGAGGGAAATGGAGGAGCATGGACTGCTGCAGTATGAAATCAGCAATTTCGCAAAACCAGGCTTTGCTTCTGTCCATAATAAGATTTATTGGGACAATGATGAATATGCGGGTTTTGGAGCGGGAGCACATGGTTATGTTGATGGGGTAAGGTATTCCAATCACGCACCGATCAAAAAATATATCGAATCCGTGGAGTCCGGACAATTACCGGTACTCCATGAGCATCAAGTATCTCCGTTGGAACGTCTGGAGGAGCAGATGTTCCTTGGGCTTCGCAAGGTGGAGGGCGTAGATGCGCATATATTCGAGGGGAAATTCAATGAAACCATTTGGGACCGGTATCGTACTGTAATAGAAGAGCTGGTACATAATGGACTGTTGGAAAGCGATGAGAAGGGGATTCGGCTGACCAAAAAAGGCCGTTTTGTCGGAAATGAGGTCTTTCAACAATTTTTGCTAGAAGATTGAACGATTTCGTTGACAGAAAAACGGGGATTTGATAATTTAATAATAGTATTAGCACTCGATGTTGATGAGTGCTAACAGAGGTGATGAACATGTTAACAAATCGGCAGTTACAAATTCTACAAGTAATCGTTGATGATTTCGTGTCGTCTGCCCAGCCTGTCGGGTCCCGCCAGATTTCAAAAAAAGAGGGGATAACATTCAGTCCGGCAACCATTCGTAATGAAATGGCGGATCTCGAGGAAATGGGTTTTTTAGAGAAAACACACACTTCCTCTGGACGAGTACCTTCCGAAAAAGGGTATCGTTTCTATGTGGATCATTTATTGCAGCCTCAAATCATGTCAGCTGGCGAAGTAAGCCAGATTCAATCTGTCTTCAAACGGCAAATCGTGGAAGCCGAGCAGCTCATCAAAGAGTCGGCGAACATCTTGTCCGAACTGACGACCTATACGACAGTTCTGCTTGGACCAGATGTACAGTGTCATAGAGTGAAAAGGTTCCAAATTGTCCCGCTTTCTGCGGACAGCGCAGTGGCCATCATTGTTACGGACAATGGGCATGTGGAAAACCGCGTGTTATCCCTGCCTGAGGGCTTCAGTCCTTCAGACATCGAAAAAATGGTCAACATCCTGAATGACCGTTTAATCGGAGTATCGCTTCAGGACCTTCATCTAAAGCTTGAGATCGAAGCACTTGCTGTATTAAAGCAGCAGATTAAAGCAGCAGATGCGGTGATTCACTCATTGATGCAGGTGACAAGCGGCCATAAGGAGGGCAAAGTCTATTACGCAGGTAAGACGAATATGCTCAACCAGCCGGAATTCCATGATTTAGATAAAGTCCGGATGTTCATGGAGCTGATGGATAAGGAAAGTCAAGTGCACAATTTATTCAAACCGGCGGACACGGGAATCCAGATCCGAATTGGTTCTGAGAACAACCACTTGGCAATAGAAAACTGTAGTGTCATTACCGCTTCTTTTGGAGCAGGGGAAGAAAAGGGCGCCATCGCCATCATCGGGCCGACACGCATGGATTACCAACGTGTGGTGACTATTATGGACCTGATGCGCCGGGGATTGTCCAATGCCTTGTCCCAGCGGAATGACTGACTATAAGGAGGAAATGACGTGTCTAATTCGACAGGACATAATGAAGAAAAAGAAGAATTGAAGCAACAAGCAGCGGCTGAAGAAGCAATTGAAGCCGCCGAGGAAACAGTAGACGCAGCTTCCAAGGAGGAAGCGGTTGATGAAAAAGAGCAGAAGATCGCGGAATTGACGGCGAAGCTGGAGGAAGAGGAAAACCGCTACCTTCGTCTGCGTGCAGATTATGACAATATGCTTCGCCGCAACAAGCTGGACCGTGAATCAGCTGAAAAATTCCGTGCGCAAAGCTTGCTGACGGACCTGCTGCCGGTGCTTGATAATTTGGAGCGCGCCCTGCAGGTGGAAGTGACATCCGAGGATGCCAATTCTTTATATAAAGGTGTAGAGATGGTATACCGCCAGTTCCTGGATGCTGCCGGCCGTGAAGGTCTGGAAGCAATCGCTGCAGAAGGGGAAGCGTTCGACCCGAACTTCCACCAAGCGGTCATGCAGGAGCAGGATGCAGAAAAAGAGAGCGGAATCGTTCTTCGCGAGCTGCAAAAAGGGTATAAGCTAAAGGATCGCGTATTGCGACCTGCCATGGTATCCGTCAACGAATGATGAATATGCATGCACGTGGGCCTGCTGTGGCAAACTGCATATATCCAACCTTTGTTACGAAATCCAACACAATTGTGTTTAACTATTAGGAGGCAAACTTAGAATGAGTAAAATTATCGGTATTGACTTAGGTACAACAAACTCTTGTGTCGCTGTATTAGAAGGCGGCGAGCCAAAAGTAATCCCAAATCCGGAAGGCAACCGTACAACGCCATCAGTTGTGGCATTTAAAAACGGTGAAAAGCAAGTCGGTGAAGTGGCAAAACGCCAATCTGTTACAAATCCTAATACAATCATCTCCATCAAATCCAAAATGGGTACTTCTGAAAAAGTAACAGCTGAGGACAAAGAATATACGCCACAAGAAGTATCAGCGATGATTCTTCAATATTTAAAAGGCTATGCTGAAGACTACCTTGGTGAAAAGGTAACAAAAGCGGTCATTACGGTTCCAGCCTACTTCAACGATGCACAACGCCAAGCGACAAAAGACGCTGGTAAAATTGCTGGTCTAGAAGTAGAGCGTATCATCAACGAACCAACTGCAGCAGCTTTGGCTTATGGCTTGGATAAACAAGACCAAGATCAAAAAATCCTTGTATTCGACCTTGGTGGCGGTACATTCGACGTTTCAATCCTAGAGCTTGGAGACGGTGTATTCGAAGTGTTGGCGACTGCTGGTGACAACAAGCTTGGTGGGGACGACTTCGACCAAAAAATCATCGACTTCCTAGTTGCGGAGTTCAAAAAAGAAAACGGCATCGACCTGTCAAAAGACAAAATGGCGATGCAACGTTTGAAAGATGCAGCTGAAAAAGCGAAAAAAGACTTATCAGGTGTAACATCGACACAAATTTCTTTACCATTCATCACAGCGGGC
>JAZUQF010000004.1:0-1914 GCA_045605545.1 Lysinibacillus sp. | reverse complement strand
AAAAGTTCTGGCGAGCAGAAAATGCAGAACTGATTCATAAAATAAGTGTTTTCAAATACAAACTGCTGTTCAATTGATTTTAATAAAGGTATTGAAGGCTGTGAATTTTTATAGAAGAGGCGAGGCAAACAATGAATGAAGTAAAGGTTGCTGTCAAGGGAGTACTGGTAAAAGACGAGAAAATGCTCGTCGTCCAACGTTCATACAAAGATCAAACGGGGGCCGGGACCTGGGAAAACGTCGGAGGGACGATAGAGTTTGGGGAAACATTCGAGCAGGCATTGGCAAGGGAGTTCAAGGAAGAGGTAGGACTGTTGGTGGAAGTCGAGCGGCTGTTATATGCCGTCACCTTCCTTACTAGCCCGTCAAGACAGATTGTCCTGCTGACGTTCCTTTGCAAGGCAAATGATGAAGCGGTGGTCTTATCCGATGAACATGAGGCGTATTTATGGGCCTCCAAGGAGGAGCTGAAAAGCTTGCTACCGGAAGCAATCAGAAAGGATTTCGAGACGCATGGGGTGTTCAATCTCCTCTAACGGACGTATTTTCCGTATCTTTTTAGTTTCCATCTCCGTAGAATTATTTAAAGATTCATAGTTTCTTTAGGCGCGTGTAATAAGCGCCGGTCATCCATCCTGCTCATGAAGCGTATGATGCCTGGAAACGTTTTAGTGGATGAAACAAAAAAATAGCAGCCCGCGGGCTGCTGTCTGTCATTAATCCGCAAACTTTTCGCCGTCTGCCTCCACCGACATGGGCGGAAAGAACAAGGGCTTCACGCCTGGCGAATAATGGGCGATGGGATAGTCGTCTCCCTCCATGAACGGAATGAAAGAAGCCATCGTATTGTGCTCTATTTGGAACTCTACCGGATATAGATTCCATTCCGGGTGGGTGATGTCCAGGCGGAACAGGCTGTCCTTTGGCTTCGTCCAGAGTGTGTATCTTTCGGTTAGGAAACGGTCGATTTCCTGCTTGTCCAGCAACGTTTCCAGATGCGGTTTATAACCGACCGTCAGTGCTTCCGGCGCCGCATTTTCTTGGACGCGATGACTGGTGAACGCGAATCTGCCGGCATCCTCGACGAAATCCATCTTTGCCTTCATATAGGGAAGGAAATCTCCAAGCCTCGTGACGGATACGACAAGATCGCTGCTCGCATCGAGGCTAAAGAAGTAGATGCCCGGTTTCTTTCCATGCTTGACATAAGTCCGCACATTCAGTTCCAGATAGTTGCTGATGGGAGGGACGGATGGCGTTAGTCTTAGTCGTGTCCCTTCCACCTTGAACAAGACGAGGCTGATCCATGCCATATCATTATACAAGTCCAGCTCCAGTTCGGCCGGCACATGCTTTCGCAGCTCGTCCTTTGATACCGGCCAGTGTAGAAATAGTACGTCCTTCCATGCCTGGGTCATCAGCCAGCTGTTCTCTTTATGGTCATTGCGTGGTGTCGCCCTTTGCTCCATCTTCTGCACCTCTTTCATAAAGTATAGAAACCCACCCAGCATAGACGACTGCTTGGGTGGGTGGAAAGCTTTTCTTTGTTATTAATAGTGCTGCGTTTTTTCAGGGAATACGTTTTTATCCAAATAAATGTGGAACAACCATTCTCCCAATCCGATGATGAGAGCTGAGATGACCGCGCTTCCGACGATGTTCATGTCGTTCGTAAACAGCAGCTCCCCTAAAACCCATATGATGAGGAATGCCACGACAAGGTCGCTGCTTGTACCAATAATGTTGCGCTTGTAGTGGTCGTTGTTCGGATCGGCGTCATTACCGGCCTTACGGAAAATCATCAGGTCTCCGAGTACATAGGCTGCCACCGTCAATACTGCACTGATAATGAGCGTATTCGTAAATGCACCATCGAAAATGATTGTGTGGATGAATGTCAACACCGCCAAAATC
>JAZUQF010000003.1:0-20226 GCA_045605545.1 Lysinibacillus sp. | reverse complement strand
CGCATTGAACGTGTATGAGAAGGCAGGCTTCAGTAAATCCGCCCAGGTGGATTACTTCGCCTACAGAGGATGACCCCTCGTTTCCCATTTCGGGGGAAGGGGTAATTCCCCTGTCGGCAAAAGCATAGAGAGCAGGCATTCCGCATATACTTCTATACAAAGGAGATGGTGCGGATGAGGATGCCGGCATTGCCGAAGAATAAGCGGGAACCGAAACGTTCCTATCTGAAAATGCTGATGGAAAAGCTGTTCAAATCAAAAAAGAGAAGGCCGTTCATCAAGGTGCCGGAAAGAAAATAAAGGGCTGTCCAGAAAGTAGACTTTCTGAACAGCCCTATTTTTTTATGGGTAGCCTATTGATGAAGCCTTGCTGCAGGGGCATTATGCCGCACGTGCAGTGTACTGCTACAAGAGGAATGCCTGCCGGTCCGGGCCGATCAGATACAGCTCGTGCATCGCTCTTGTAAGGGCGACGTACAGCAGCTTCCTGTCCACCGGGTGGTCATGGAACGGCGTCTCGAATGCGGCAATCATCACTGCATCGAATTCGAGCCCCTTGGCAAGGTGGCTCGGTACGATGAGCAGCTTCGACTGGTCCAGAGAGGCCGTTTCGTCCAGCAACTCTGCCTCCAAGCCGGCAGGCATCAGTTGATCGGCTACCTTTTTTGCCTCCGCCGCCGTTTTAGTAATGAGGGCGATGGAGCGGTGGCCGGCCGACCTGACGGCATTGTAGGTCTCTGCTAGGACTTGCACATCGAATGCCGGGCATGGGATGAAGGAGGGCTCCTTGCCATGCCGCACGACCGGCTCGACCAGCGGCAGGTTCTCGTCCATTTTTTCCAATATCTTGTTTGCGACCTCCATGATCTCAATCGTCGTCCGGTAGCTCTTCTGCAGTGTCGCGTAGGTGGCGCGCGGGAAAAGCTGCAGCACCGATCCCCACTCGGTGAGCGAACGGTAGCTGTGGATGCCCTGCGCCAGGTCGCCAACCATCGTGAACATATCCGTTTCCAGACCCGCCTTCAGTGCGGCCAGCTGGAACAGGGAATAATCCTGCACCTCGTCGATGAAAACGACCCGCATCTTCCACTTGTCGGGAATGCCCTTGATTCGGGCGTGCAGGTAATAAAGCGCCGCCAGATCCTCCAGCGCCCACGCTTCTTTGCGGTGCGCGTCAAGAAATGCCTCGATGTCTTCCCATGACCATTCCGGCGCCACTTCGGACAGCAGCAGTCTGTCGGTCAACAGCTTGCGGTACATTGCCTTGACCTTCACCTTTTCGAACCGTTTCATATAGGCGGTGGCGGTGGACTTTGCTTCCTGCCTGATTTTAGGGATGCGTTCGTCACGCTCGTCGATGTATTTCGTGACGATGCGGCGCCGCCTTTCGTCATCCCGGATGCCGTCCAGCGCCCGGCCAATCGCCTGTTCATATTTGGCGTTCAATGAATTCAGTACGGCCGTCGTCTTCCGCTTCACTTCCGTCTGAATCACCTTCTTGATCCGTTCGAGCCTTTTTTCAATCGGCATGTAGGCGAATTCGACGAGGAACAGCTTCTGCAGGTGGGATGCGCGCATGATGCGGTACTTCTCGATGAATACGTCCTCAAAGAGGGAGGCGATTTTCCGTTCGTGCATCTTAACATAGCGCTCCATCATATCGCGGTAGAGCATGGCCCCCTTCACCTGTGGAATGTTGAAGCGGGGCAGGGCGGCCATATTACTTTCGACGATGCTCTCGAGTTGTTCATTCGGATTCCTTAGCTTCAGCTTCACGCCGATTGCATGCTGCACGTATTCCGCGTAGGTGGTCTGGCAGATGCGGTCCACCCCAAGCTCCGGCAGGACATCCGCGATATAGTCGATGAACAGCTTGTTCGGTGCCAATATCATCAGCTGCTCAGGCTTGAAATGCTCTCCCATCGTATAGAGGAAGTAGGAGATGCGGTGAAGCGCAATCGTCGTCTTCCCGGACCCGGCCGCCCCCTGTACGAGGATGGGCTGGCGGAGGTGCGCCCGTATGATTTCATTCTGTTCCTTCTGGATGGTGGAGACGATTTCCGTAAGGCGTACATCCGCCTTGCCTTCGAGCGCTTCCTGGAGCAGCTCATCGTTCGTCGTCAAATCCACATCGCGGAAGTCGAGCAGCACGCCCGACTCGATTTTGTACTGCCGCTTGGCGAACAGATGGCCTGCATGCTCTTCCTCATTCACCTTGTATGTCAGATCGCCGAGTCGTCCGTCGTAATAGACGTTCGCGACGGGGGATCGCCAGTCGACGATGATGGGCTCATGCGTATCCCGGTGGAACAGGGAGGTCTTTCCGATATAGAGCAGCTCCTCGGGCTCGCCCTCCCGCTGGAAATGGATACGGGCAAAATAGGGCCTGTTCATGACAGCCTCCAGCGCCTCCTTCTGCGTTCGCGCCATTTCGAAAAAGCGTGAATTCGTCAGGATGTTCAGATAGCTGTCGCTTGAGTCGATGTATTCCAGATTGGCCATGGCCGTCCGGATTTTCTCCTGCGAGGACTGCAGGTCTCTTTTGGACTCGGCCAGCAATATGTCCATGTATTCTCTCGTCTTGGCCAGTCGTGCCGCTTCTTTTTGATATTCCGGATTGTCTTGCATTACGGCATTTTCCTCCCGTCGTCTAATCAATTGGCGTTTCGTACTAGTTTATATATGGTAAGATAAATCCAATAACACGTATTTTTCAAGTGGGGAACAGGGGTGGTGAAATGATCATTAATCTACTCATTGCGGTGGTGATGGCAATCAGCGTCATTTTGATTATGGGACTGGCCATGGGCATGGCCGGCCATCAGCGGAGGGGCACAGAAAAATGAGGAAGGAAATCATGCGGCGATTTTCTTCCTCATTTTCTTTTTCCTTCAGGGAGAGGGCTCCCGGCTCACCACTTGGCTATATGCTCCTCGATGCAGCCGAGCATCTGCTTGATCGGCAGGCTGCTGTTCTCGAGCCGGATGTATCCGTTATAGTAGCCGATCATCTGGTGGACCTCCGAGAAGATGAGCTTCGCGTCTGTCTTTGCCACCCGTTCAAAAAACGGGGTGAACGTCAATTCCACGGTTTCGCTGAACTTGGTTTTGACTGTCCATGGCTCCATGAAATTCTCCCGGTTGTAGTCAAAGAGCACATCCTCATGGATTTTGATCATCACACCATCGATGAAGACGGCATTTTCCGTCATCCCGGTGCCGTCCGTCCATTGCCCCCCGAAGTTTAAGCCGATGCGGCGTCCGCGCATGCGCTGGCTGGCCATTGCCCAGTTCCAAGTCGCTTCGCGCGGCCATACACCCCGTCCGTAGTCCAGCACGGCGAAGCTCTCCTCTTCGTTGAATGTATAGCGCCGGTTGCCGATCCGTACAACCCCCGTCGTCGGCAGGGTATGGTGCTTGGCGGTGAATTGGAACATCTGGCGGTTCCATGGAATGACGACATTCAGCGAATCATCCGCTTCAGGATGATGGATGGTCAACTCTGCATGAAGGCGCTCCCCATCAAAGTCGTTGCTGATCACCGATAAGTGCGTATCGCCATTCAAGTAGGAAATGTTGATATGTAGATCATTGTTTGCATAGCTCACCGATTCCAGCACTTGTGTTGGCATCTTCACCTTTGCGCCCAATGGAATCATGATTGTTTTTTCGAAATAGCGCTGCGTTTCATACTCCAGGAAGTAGACGAAGCAAACAGCTGCATAATCAAGATGGCTGATTGTCGCGGAAAATAAGATATCCTCCCCGTATACACACCAGTAATTCCACTTCTTCTTGCGCATGAAATGACCGTGCAGATTGCAATCGATGATCGGCCTCCGGGCAAAGCCTATTGCCTCTGGATTCAGGTTGCCTTTCTTATCGCAAAGCGCCGTCGCTTCGAATAGTTCCTTTTCTGCATGCTGCCTCATATCCCCAACTCCTTCTGTGCCCTTCTCTTTATCTTCTATTGTAACAAAACAATTATAGAATTGTGTGTCCCGAGTCTCCCAATTTATGAATGATATGCCAGAATGCCTTCCTCTAAATTACCATATTCATGGAACGATAAGCTTGATTCGTAAGGCCCGCTCCCTTAAATATCCGGAAGGGAGCGGGCATATAAATGGATATGAAATAAAAAGGAGGAATAGCGATTCCCACGAATTATAATCGCAGGGCGGCAGTGGAATATGCCAGGAGATGGTGGAACGGAAGGAACCCCGCCTATCCGTCATTTGCCGTGGACTGCACGAATTTCATCTCCCAATGCCTGGAGGCCGGGGGGGCGCCGATGAGGGGAGCATCCAACCGGGGGAAGGGTTGGTGGATTACCGGCGGCTGGAGAAGTGGCGGCGCAGGGCATTACGCAAACGAAACATGGAGCTACAGCTGGTCTGTTTCCCATAGCCTGAGATGGTATCTGGAGACCTCCACCACGGGGCTGACGGCGGAGCAGGTCGCATCTGCATCCGACCTGCAGATCGGTGATGTCATCTTCTACGATTTCCAGGGGACGGGTGTCATCGACCACAGCACCATCGTCACAAGCATCAGAAACGGCATCCCCCATGTGCATGCGCATACGAACGACAGCGAAAACCGCGACTACCGGTACAGGAATTCGGGTGCCTACACCCCGAACATCAAATACTACTTCTACCGGATAAGCGACACCTTCCGGTAAAGAAAACAAGCTGAACCATGCCGATGCCGTATTCCCTGGAAGGGGCGGGAGGTATATTTAAAAAATGCCAAAATTATGATAAGGTTGAACATAGGAAAAGAAATCCGACGATAATAATTTACTTTCTATACCTTAAGGGGAGATTCTGAAGATGAATGTACAAACACTATCTGTAAGAGAGGCAGTCATCGGCCGGCGCTCCATCAAGCTGTTCAACGGGCAGCCTGTGGAGCGGGAAGATTTGATGAATATTATCGATGACGCCGTATGGGCACCGAACCATGGCAACAGGGAGCCGTGGCGCCTGGTCACGGCGTGCGGTCCGGAGCTTGGGCAGCTGCATGAACTGCTGCGCGACATTGCCGTCCCGCGCTGGAAGGAGCTGTCGCCTGAAGAACTGGACAGCCAAATGAAGAAGTTCACATTGCCGGGAGCGTATGTATTCGTCATCGTACCGGAAGATGTGCGCCAAAAGGAACGTCTGGAAGATTACGCAGCAGCGGCATGCTTCCTGCAGAACGTGCAGCTGCTTGCATGGGATAAGGGCATCGGCTCATGCTGGAAGACACCGCCGTTTTTGGATGCGCCGAAATTCCGTGAAGCGCTGAAGGTAGGCAGGGGTGAGCGGGTGATTGCCATGCTGCAGCTGGGCTACTTCGATGCTATGCCAAAAGGGAAAGAACGCAAAACGTCCAAGGAAATCGTTTCCGTCTTCGGAGAATGATCCATAGCCGCACGCTTTTTTGCAGGCAATCCGGTGAACTGCTTTGTAGGGAAGCGGCCGGTTTGACCGTTGCTGAAAAAAGCGGCGGTTTTTTTGTCGGCCAAAAGTGGCTAAGCGCACCCTCACCGTGTTGTCTTCTATATTCTACATATTAATAGGTAATGTCAGTAAAATTGTATTGACTTTGCTAATTTTTCCTCCACTTTCTGCTAGTAATCAGAATGTTTTGATTGTTGTTGGGTAGCAAAAAAATACTCTAAAACGGTATAATTTTTTGAAGAGAGGGTATTTTGATAGTGTAATCGACAAAAGAGGAGTGGAACTTGATGATGAAGAAAACGAAGTGGCTCGCAGTCCCATTAAGCATGCTTTTATTGGCGGCATGTGGCAATGACAATGACAAGGAGAATGTAACGGACGTACCAGAGAATGCGCCGACTGAGCAAAATGGCGATACAACGGGTACAAATGACAATAACGGCACGAATACGAATAACAATACAGGAAACAACGAAGCAGTATCGAACGCCAATGCAACATTCGATTTTACACACTTCTCAGTAGATGCGGACTATTCAATGACGGAGAGCTTTGAAGCTGAATACGAAAACGAACAGTCAGGTGTAGAGGCATCAATCGAGGATGACGTGAATGGTGAAAATCTATACGGCGATGAAGCTTATGCCCGATTGGAGCCAATCCTTCAGGGGTTCACATTCGATCAGTCAACAGCGGATGATGAAGTGATTGCAGAAGTTCTTAAGGGCTTCGGTTTGGCTGAGGATTATCAGGATATAGAAATAGAAGTACGCTTTGCAGACGGCACTGAAAAGGAATACCACCAACGTAAATAATGGACAAGGCCATCTGACGATTGTCGGGTGGCCTTTTTTACGTGCCCAAAGCCGTGCCGTGCGATGCTGGGGAGGCCTACTGGCAGGTTGGTGCATGGGGCGACTAGAGGACCATGGCTGTCATGAATGGTGAAATGAAAAAACAAGGGCTGGAGAAACTTACCTTTCTCCAGCCCTTGTGTGATGGGAAAATACTTCGCTTATTGAATGTGCCTCCCGGATGGCTTCCAGTTTGAATTCCTTTATCTTTTCCCTTACACCGGCCCCCCCGAGGAAGAACTTTACCCGTGGGACGGTCTTGGCGAAGGCATCGATTGCCAGGAGACCTTTTCCACCGTCTTTCCATGCGGCTTCAGTCGTTGCGCTTAATAGTACAATGTCGGGACTTGTGAGATGGACGGTGGATTCGATGGCTGACGGCGCTGGTGCCGGTCCCAGCATCAGCGTACGGTAGCCGCGAAGCATGCATTGGACAAGCAGGATTTGAACCGGTATTTCATGACGCTCGTTCGGCACGCAGCTGCCTACAACAAGGGGCGCGCTTTCCGGGACGTGGAAGTGGCGGCGGATATTCGCCAAAAAGTCGCGGATGGTCTGGCTGCTGACGGCCTCCTGTCCCTCTCCCCATTCCTCATCGCACCATAGTTCCCCGATTTTTTTCAGAAAGGGCAGGACAATCTGCTGGATGGTCACTTCAATGCCGAACTGGTAATGCGCCTGCTCCAGAAGGGAGAGCACCTTTCTGTCATCGGCCAGTTTTCCGGCCTCCTCCAAAGCGGAGAGGAAATACAGCATGCGGTCCGTCGGTAGTTCCGGCGGTTCCTCCTGTTCTACAGGCTCCTGCTGGATGAGCGCCGCAGCCTGCTTGATGGAATGGCCGGCCTCCGTCAGCGCCACGACCTTCCGCAGCAATGCGACCTCTTCCTGACTATAGATCCGGTAGCCGTTCTCCAACCGCTCTGGTGTAATGATGCCATAGCGGTCCTCCCATTTTCGGATGACCTGTTTTGAGAGACCGGTCATTTCCGCCACTTGCTGAATCGAATAGGTTAATTTCCGGTTCATTCGATCACCTCCTTCTTTAAAGTATTTTTTGGCATTTTTGCTTTCTTGCTATTAACATTCAACAAAAAAAAGTAGCCCTTGTCAAACGTTGTACAATGTATGTATAATATTTGTATAACTTTGTGTTCCTGAATTGCCAGTAAACAGAAAATGCACAAGGATTTCACGAAGGTAAAGTGGAAGATTATACACGTCCCTTTTCTGCTTTTTTGTACAATGCTGATTGGTATGAAGTGGATAAGGGAATGGAAAAGATGGAAGTTGCAGGCGCATACATTTATGGACTCTTCGATGGAATGGAGGCATGTGGAAAGTAGCGATGGAAGGATTTCGTCAGGAAAAAAGCTTGGTACCCTCAGGCTACTGACCATGGCCTTAAGACAAGAGGATTCAGATGGTGCCTCATGCCCATCAGCAAGGATTTCCATTCGGAGTCGGAAAAATACGTTTCGATTTTGGGGTTTTATGGTTGGCCTACATGGCAGAAACCTGAATGCCCAATGCCTCAGACATCGATACCGATGCATCGTGGAAGGCAAGCGACTGAAAAACAATAGAAATAGAAAAGAGGAGACCGCATGAAAAAACACCCGTTAGAAAAATGGGGGGAACTAGTAGGGGGACAGAAGACGAGATGGATCACCCTGGCACTATGGATTGCCCTCGCAGCCATACTGGCCATGATTTTCCCGCAAGTGAACAGTGTAGACAACTATGCAGGTGCCGACCTACCGGGAGACGTCATGTCCCAGCAGGCCGACAGCTTGTTGAAGGAGCAGTTTCCATCGGATTCCGGCATTCCGTTATTGATTGTCTGGTATAAGGAAGCCGGCCTGGAAATGGCGGATCTGGAGGGCATTCAGAAATTGTATGCCGAGCTCGGGGCAAACCCGCTGCCTGGCCAGGAGATGCTTCCGCCGTTCGACCAGATGCCGCCTCAGGCTCTTATGGGCTCCGTGTCTGAAAACGGGGCATCGATTGTGACACCCGTCTTCTTCAGCACGGATACGAATACGGAAACATTGAAGGAAAACCTGGCTGAGATTACACGCATTACAGAAGAGCAGATTGGCGACAATCCGTACGATACAGCCTTGGGCGAGGATGTTCTGCATGCCCGCTTCTCAGGACCTGTGGGCATTTCAGTGGATGCCACGGATTTGTTCAAATCGGCTGACTTCCAGCTGATGGTGGCAACGGTCATCATTATCCTTGTCATCCTATTGGTGATCTACCGTTCGCCGATTCTGGCAGTGATTCCACTGGTTGTCGTGGGCATTGCCTTCATGGTCGTCAGTCCGTTGCTTGGCTGGATGGCCGAGTCGGGCTGGATTGATAAGGATGCGCAGGCGATTGCCATCATGATTGTGCTCCTGTTCGGGGCGGGGACGGACTACTGCCTGTTCCTCATCACCCGTTACCGGGACATCTTACTGGAAGAGGAAAATAAATTCGTCGCCCTGGCACAGGCGGTCCGGGAATCGGCGGGCGCCATCGTCATGAGCGGCCTGACAGTCGTCATCGGTCTGGCGACTCTCGCGCTTGCAGACTACGGTGCGTTCCAGCGCTTTGCCGTTCCGTTCAGCTTCGGGGTATTGTTGACGGGCATTGCCGTACTGACATTGCTTCCGGCAGTGCTGGCGCTTTTAGGAAGAGCGGCATTCTGGCCATTCGTACCACGTACAGCCGAGATGGCGCAGGCGCATGCAGAAAAGACGAAAAAGCCTTATAAAGAGCCGAAGCAAAACCACCGCTACATGCGGAAGGTCGGGGATTTCGTGACGAAGAACCCATGGCTGGTCATCATTGTGACGGGGGCTATTTTAATCAGCCTTGCCTTCGCATCGACAAACATCAAATATAACTATGACCTGCTATCGTCCTTCCCGGAAGATATGTCCTCACGTGAAGGGTTCACACTGATCGAGGAGAACTTCACGCCTGGCGAGCTGGCACCGGTACAGGTATTGATCGACACGGAAGGCGAGACGGTCGATCTGACGGAGGAGCTGGCTGCCCTGCCTTACATCGACCTTGTCAGCGAGGTCCGTACGGGTGAGACGAATGCCGACATCCAGCTATACGCAGTGGATTTGAACAAAAATCCATATTCCAACGAAGCGATGGATGATGTCGTGCAGATGAAGGAAGACATGAAGGACATCATGGCAGGAGCAGGCCTGGCGGAGACGAACTTCTGGCTCGGCGGCGAAACGAGTGCGCAGCTCGATACAAAAGAAGTACAGTATGCCGATGAAAAGCTAATCCAGCCGGTGATGATCGTCATCATCTTCCTGGTGCTGGTCGTCTACCTGCGGGCACTCATTACATCGATCCAGTTGATGGTGACGGTAATCATATCCTTCTTTGCGGCATTGGGGGCAGGATGGCTGATCATCCACGGACTGCTCGGCCATGAAGCCATAGCAAGCTCCATTCCGTTATACAGCTTCGTCTTCATCATTGCGCTCGGGAACGACTATAATATCTTCATGATTTCGGATATTTGGAAAAACCGCAAGTGCGACCGCAAGCATCAGGATTCCATTGCGGGTGGTGTTGCCTCGACGGGCGCCGTCATCACGTCGGCAGGCCTGATCCTTGCCGGTACATTCGCAGTGCTTGCCACACTGCCGATCCAGCTGCTGGTGCAGTTCGGCATCGTGACGGCAGTAGGTATCCTGCTTGATACATTCATCGTACGTCCGCTGCTCGTGCCGGCGTTGATTACGGTGTTCGGCAAGCTATCCTACTGGCCTGGCAAGCTGTGGAGAAAAGACCTCTAGGAAATAAAAGGACGGTCTGACAGCATACAGCCCTGGGGAGAGTGGGGGAAAGGGTATCCGGCCAGCTGTGGCCGGATATCCTTTTTTTACATGCCCAAAGATATGTAAGTTATTTGAAACCTTTTGTGTTTTGCACCGTATACTTACTTGAGTAACCCGAGGAGGAGGAACACAAATGTTTAAAAAAATGGCTTCCGATGCGCTTGGACTATCCGATATCGGTGTGGTGGTGCCGCGCTCGGACTTCGACAAGACGGATGCGGATGATTTCATCTTCAATGAAATTGATGAGGAAATCTATTTTCTAATCAAAACGAAGGCAGATGAATACTGCTTTACAAACTACGGACTCATCCATGTGGACGGGACGAGCGCCCTCAGCAAGAAGCGCCTGCTTCGCCGCTACGACTATGAACACTATGTAGTCGACAATGTATTCCTGGAGACGGCGGGGACAATCGACCTGGATGTGGAAATCAAATTCACGATCGGCAGCACGGCCCTTTCCATCGACATCCATAAAAAATTCATCAATGAAATCAAGGACCTGTACAAGGCGCTGCATGCCATTTCCCTTGAGCAGAAGTCCAATGCCTATAAACTGGACGCCGCAAGGGAGAGCCTGACAATCGCGTCGACTGCTGTAGGACGCGGGGGCAACCCGGAAGCGATGCCGGGTGCATCCTTTGAGCAAATCGTCGAATTCTCGCACAACTGGCTCCTTCAGAGCAAGGAAGCCTTCAAGAAGAAGGACTTCGGATCCACATTCGAGCGATACATCAACAACTAATAGAGGAAAGGGTACCAAGCTTGCCGGCTGGGTGCCTTTTCTTTTTGCGTTTTTGCAGAGCCATGGAGGGTGCGAAATACCTTTGTAACAGGCGGGCAGAAGGGGTGGACCATCAATCAGGTTCCCGCCCGGTTTCCTGATGCGGGCTTTTATGCTTTCCACCTATTTTCTTGAAATGGATAAAAGAGGTATAATAGAAGTAACCAATGAGACAGGGAGTAGTGCTATGAATTTATTTATTGTTAGTGACATCCACGGTATGTACAAGCAGTTTGATAAAATATTGGCCTATTGGGACGGGGAAAGCCAGCTGGTCATTCTAGGGGATATGATCGACCGCGGGGCGTATTCCTATGAGGTGGTGCAGCGCATCATGGCCCTGCAGGAACAGCACCCGGACAAAGTCGTCGTCCTGAAGGGCAACCATGAGGACATGCTCATGTATTTCGTGGACGGCCGCATGAAGGACCCGACGCCGTTTCTGGTGAACGGCGGCCTGGAGATGCTGCGTTCATTCATTAAAGAAATCGACGAGGAGGCCATCGAGCAAAATAGAGAAATCCTCAACAGCCAATTCAAAAAAGAAATCGAATTTCTGCGGAATGCCCGCCATTACTACCAATACGGCAGCCTGCTCATCACCCATGCCGGCTTCGAATCGTCGCTCGAAGACTGGCATGGCACGACAGCCCAGGACTTCCTCTGGATCCGCAACCATTACCTCAAGGAAAACAAGACGGGCTTCATCAATATTTTCGGCCATACGCCGACACGCAATATGCATGAAGTGGACGACATCTGGATCAGTCCATGCAAAACCTACATAGGCATCGACGGCGGCTGCGCATACGGCGGCCAGCTGAACGCCCTGCTAATCAGCGAGGAAGGCGAGATTATAGAGACGTTTGTGGTGAAATCGGGGGCGGAAAGCGGAGAATAAAGAAAGAATGGTATAATAGAGAAAACGCTAAAAAGGTGAATGACAGCTATGAATTGTTACATCGTCATGCAAGGACGGACATATACAGAAGAGAAATCGCGAGGTGTCATTTGGTCCCATAAGATTGATAAGAGCGGCCAAACTCCGCACTTTTGGGAAAGAATGAAAGAGGTAGAAGAGGGAGATATCATCTTTCATTATGTAAAAGGTGAAATCGTCGCGGTTAGTGTTGTCAAAAAGGGGTGTTATGAAGGGGAAAGCCCTTATCATACAGGCTCAAGCAGCATAGGATTTACTGTTGAAACGGCCTATGAGGAGCTGGCGAGACCACTTGCTGTAAAAGAGAACTTTGATACAATCCGCCCATTATTACCAGTGAAATATTCTGCTTTTCAGGAAAATGGAGATGGAAACCAGGGCTACCTTTTCCCCTGTAATGAAATGCTGGCACTGAAATTAATCGAGCTCATAAGTGATATGAATATTTATGAAGAAGACCAGGAGCAGCTCGAATTTGCCATGGGTACTATTGCAAGTAAGGAGCGCAATACCTTAGTACCGTTATTAGCTCAAACGGAATCCGAAGCAAAAAAGAAAATAAGAAAAGGGCAGCAGAAATTCAAGAGAGGCTTGTCCCCTTTATGGGCGCATCAATGTGCACTTTGCGGAATTGAGTTGCCGGGATTGCTAAGAGCCAGCCACTCAAAGCCTTGGAAAGATAGTACAGATGAAGAGCGCCTCAATCCTTATAACGGCTTGTTGCTATGCTGCAATCATGATGCTTTGTATGACCAGGGGTATATTGCTTTTGATGGTACCGGTAAAATTCATATTTCCAGTGAGATAAGTAGTGCTGATTATGAAAAGTACGGCATCCATCCTAAAATGCGTGTGCAGCGAAGGGAAGAAAATAAGCCTTATTTTAAGTGGCATAAGCGAAATGTTTTTAGAACATAAAAGAGATGGCTCCAGGTAGTTTACCTGAAGCCATCTTTTCTTATTCTTCTACTAAATATTGATAGATATTGTACTGTACGGGTTGCTCAAGGACCATACTCATCGTGACGACAGAATAGGCTTTCCCTTTATCAATTAATTTTTCATTCTGTGCAGAAAGGGGATCCACCTTTACTGGCCCTAGATAATAGAAATCCCGACCTTCCACATTATCTTTTTTCACAAAGAGCAGCACGTTATTATTTTGAGATGCCGACTGGATGATAGGCTGTATGTCTTTTGCGTCCACCGTTCGATTCTTTGTTGAACACCATTTGAAAACTTCGGATGATAAAAATTCATCCATATACAAAGCAGACTCATAATCGTCTTCATTTTTATGATAATTGACGAAGATTGGACAATTTCCATCCTTCATGCGCCCGCCGTTCAAAGTACCCTCCTCGTTGCTAGGCCAATTCAGCAAGCGGCAGATATCCTTGCGGGAGTACTTTTTATATAAGGTGAAGGGCTGCTGTAGATTATACGCTTTGCCATTTTCCAATGTGCAGTGAAGAACATCCAGTACCAATTCCTTGAAGTAATCGTCTTCCAAAGCATCTTTAAATGGTTTGTTTAAGGAATATATATCATTCTCTTTCGTGATGAGAGGCAATTCACCGTATTTCTTTCTCCCTACACTAGTGAAGAAATGCAACATCAATACATTTTCTACAGAAGCAATTGTTTCCTCATTGACATACGTACCTACTTCTTCGAGATGCCTGATGTATATATCCTTTGATAGTGTTTGTTGGAGAAGCAAGTTCATTAAAAGGGTTGCTTCGTGGATTCTTTTTCCGTTAATTAATTCCACAGAGAGAAAAGAAAGCACCTGTGATGCGTATTCTGTAATTGGTGGTTGCTCCTCTTTCACTCTCTTCAAGAATAAATAATAGTTATCCGTTGATTTGATAATTACCTCTGGATCGACTGAATGGTGGTTAATAAAATCCATTAGCCTTGGTGTACGGCCTAGCCTATTTTTCAACTCCGTATATTCTTTTTTTAAGGTAGTAAAAGAGCTGAGATCTTTAGTAGTATTGATCGCATCAAATATTCTCTTCTTCGCTACTTCTTCAAAATTGACGGTAGAGACACCCTGGATATAGTCAGTATTTACCGTTTTCCGCCGGATCGTATCCTTATTCATGGATCGATCGCCTGATAGTGCAACCGGAATCAAGAAGTTGTTTTTATAGTTTCCGATAAAGTCAATGACGGTCACATATTCCTTTTCATCATGTTTTCTTAAGCCGCGACCAAGCTGCTGGATAAAGATAATGCTGGATTGCGTCTGACGAAGCATGATAATTTGATTGATGAAGGGAATATCGATCCCTTCATTAAAAATATCGACGGTAAGAATATACTCAAGTTCGCCATTTTCCAATTGCTTAATAGCTTGTTCACGCTCATCCTGTGAATGGTCACCAGTGAGATAGGTGGTTTTATATCCTCGAAGATTTAAAATTAAGGATAATTCACGTGCTTCCTCCTTGGAGCTGCAAAACATGAGGCCACGAACTTTCTCACCGGAAAAGCCATAGTAGCAGATCTTTTTTATAATATGATCCACGCGTTCTTTGGCAATCAGTCTCTGTAATGTGGCAGTTTCAGTGATTACTTCGCCATCCATTTCATAGTCTGTTACACCGAAATAATGGAATGGACAGAGCATGTCCTCCTCAAGGGCAGCCTGCAAACGTATTTCATAGGCAATGTTGTAATCGAACAGTTCAAATATATTAAAGCTATCGGTGCGTTCAGGCGTGGCGGTCATGCCCAATAAAAATTTCGGTTTAAAGTAGTGGATGATCTTCAAGTATGAGTCGGCGCCGGCTCGATGTACTTCATCAATTAATACATAGTCAAAATGATCCTGTGTAAACTGCTGTAAATAAGGATCGCGGGAGATAGTCTGGACCGTTGCAAAGAGGTAACGAGCGTCTAAATCCTTTGAATTCCCTGATAGAATACCAAAATCCGCATCATTTCCTCCGAGGATTTTTCGGTAGTCAGCCATTGCCTTTTTCAGAATCTGTTCCCGGTGAACGATGAACAGCATCCTTCTCGGGTTTGCATTTCGTACATCAAAAGCGGATAAATAGGTTTTCCCTGTTCCGGTAGCAGAAATAATCAAGCCTTTTTCTGCTCCGGAGGCTCTCAGTGCTTTCAGCTGCTCCAGTGCAGCTTCCTGCATCTTATTCGGTTTGATTTCCAAAGCTTCGCGCATTTTATTTGTCGTATAGATGGGAAGGGAACGTACAACCTGGGATGAAGACTGACGTTGAAGTTCCAAGTTGTATATCGCTTGGTAGTTTTCAATCCACTCTTCAGAAAGTGGAACAGAGGATGCCCATTCCTCTTCAAATTGATTTTGAAAGTGTTGGATCACCTCTCCCTTTTCCAAAGAAGTCAGGAATACATTCCATTCAAAATTGGCCTTCAATGCACTGTCAGTTAAATTCGAGCTTCCTACTACAAGTGAAAAATACTGCTCGTGCTCAAAAATGTAGCCCTTTGAGTGGAAGCCTTTAGCATCCGATAGTCTTACTTCTACATTTGTCAGTTTTAAGAGCTCCCTAAACATTTTCGGCTGATTAAAGCTCAGGAATGTAGAAGTAAGGATGCGTCCCTTCACACCTTTTTTCTCTAGGTCGTAGAGTGCGGCTTTTAAGGTTGCCAGTCCTCCTTCTGTAATAAAAGCGACAGAAAAAATAAAAGTCTGACATGACTTCAATTCCTGTAAAAGGGTGGATAATACATTTTCATTTCTTCGATTGGTAAGCAATTTCGGCTTCAATTGGGCAGAAACGGGTTTGTATTGATCGATGAATCCTTTGTGTAAAGCACCTTCTAACCGTTCCTTTAAATATTCCATTGTACTTCCTACTTTCGGGTTGTTATTTTCCAGAGACGAGCTTTTTAACGGCGGGTATATCTGCGGGGGCAAAATCTAGAGACATTAATTGTTCGCGGGGAACCCACCTTGTCTCAGCATGCTCCACAGCAGTAGGGAGGCCTTTCAAAATAACGGAAAGGTAAGTCTCCAATCGTACAATTACCTTTTCATATTCATAAGTGGTATCTTCTACTTTTTCTCCTACAGAAATCTCACAGTTGAATTCTTCTTTAATTTCACGAGCAAGGGCCTCCTGAGGAGTTTCATTTTCTTCAATCTTCCCACCAGGAAATTCCCAGTAATTAGGTAAAGTCATTTCTGAGCTTCTAAGAGCGCAGAAAATTTCATTCTTGTTATTTTCAATTATTGCTCCTACTACATGTACTGTTTTCTTCATTTAAACCATCCATTCTATAGATTCTCTACCCATTTTACTACATGTTATATAGCGGGTTGTAAGGGAAAGGGCGTTTTTTTGTAACAAGGCTATCGTGTCAATTATCCAAATGTCAACAGAATGCAGATATATTCTTTATAAAAATCGCCGAAAAAATGCCGTTCTGCTTACATTTTGTATCCCCTATTATTCCGTTTAAGTTAAGGATTCATCAAAATAGGATAGCTTTCTTCAGCCCTGCTAAGCATGAATTTGTTTGAAGAGTTCTTTTCTCTGTAAGGTTGATGGTAGATGACGATTCTTTTCTCCTATAATTATTTCTTGCTGACTTCTTGCCAAATGGAGATATCCATATACGACATAACGTAGAATAAGTGTCATATAGGGAAGTTGCACTTAATTTTATATAAGTTGTATATCAATTTTGCCAAATGGTCAATTTCATTAAATTTACTTGTCAGTGAATTGGTGTGAATCAATGCATTTTGGAAAGGGAATCAAGTTTATAAGGGATTTAAAATTCAAAAGTAAATAGATATATATATGGGGAAATGATGAAGTTAATCCATTAAAAGAGCGAGAAGTTCATTTCATATACAAAAATCTTTATCCCCGATAAAAACACACCACGTTATCCGTGATGTGTCCGGTGGTGCGTTTCGATTGTGTAGGCCGTCTGGTTGATGGCCTGTTCGGTGATTTTGCTGAATCGGTTGGTGCGGCTGTCGTCGCGGGCGAGCAGGGAAGTGATTAGGCGCTGCTGGGTGTAGAGCACTTCGTCGGTGCTGTCCTCCAGGTTCTGCTCGTTTATCAGGTAATAGTGCCGTTCCTGGTTTTGGTCGAACACTTCACTGGCTGCATCCGCATTATTGCGGATGAGCACGAAATCAATCCAGCGCATGAAATGGAGTCCCAGGTAGTAGCTGAGGACGAACAATCGACCGCCGTCATGTTGCCATCTGTCCAAAAAGGACGGGATTTCTGTCGAGGTATTCATCTTCTCCATAAAGTAGAAGCTGTACTGGTGCGAGAAATTCTTTTCTACCTTTGTGACGGTGACTTTCGGGTATCTGCGGAGGAGCTTCCAGCAGTTCAGGACTGTGGCAAGCGCATCCTCTTCATTGTGGATTCTAGCGGTGAGCGAAGGAAGGTGGGGTCGCCATTCTTGATACAGGACTTCAAACTCCTCCAATTCTTCTTCCGTCAATGCAACTAAACAGTGTTGAACGGTTAACTTTATCATTCCTCGATTATCCATCCCTCTATCGTAATATATTGGTAAATAATATGATAATGGGATAGTAAAAAAAATACAATAGAATTAGTATAATTTTTCCTTGAAATAGCGGGGGATGGAGTAGAGTGCGATAATAATAGAAGAAAAAGGAGGACTTGAGATGAGAGGAATTATCAAGGTGCTGCTTATGGCAGCGGCTGGTTCTCTGGTGTTCAACTTTCTGCATTTACCGCTTCCGTGGCTGCTGGGCTCCATTTCAGCAGTGCTGATTGGCCAGTTTCTAGTGCGGGGGGAGCTTTCGTGGCCGGCCGTGCTGCGCAATACGGGCCTTCTCATCGTAGGGGTGGCAATCGGCCAGCAGTTTGACCTTTCCTTATTCAATGGAGTGGGCCTGCTCCTTCTTTATATGGCACTGCTCAATGTAGCACTCCTCATATTTACGATTGCCCTGGCCGTCTGGACGAGCAGGTGGACAGGCATGCCGCTGAAGACTTCGTTGACGGGGAGCATCCCGGGAGGCTTGTCGCAGCTTGTCCTGTTTGCGGAAGAAGAGAAGGATGTCGATCTGGCGGCTGTGACGTTCTTCCACGTCGTGCGGGTAGTGGCGGTCGTGCTCGTCATTCCATTCATCGTCTCCGGGCATATCGTGACGGACGGGGGGCAGGGGGGGAGGGAGGGGGGGCGGGGGGTCGCGTTCAATCCATGGCTGATTCTGATCTTTGGCCTTGCGGCGTGTTCGGTATGGCTGGGGCTGAAGGTCAGGATGCCGGTCGTACACTTTCTGACGCCTGTTTTATTCGTCATCGTCCTGCATATATTCGGCTTAGAGACGCCGACAGTTCCCGTATCGCTGCTCTATGTGGCACAGTTGCTCATCGGCGCCTACATCGGGTTGCTGCTGAAGCCCCACATGATCCGCCTGCCCAATAAAGTGCTGGCTACCGGCCTTGTGAATGCCGGCGCCCTGATTGTCGCAACCTATATCGGCAGTGTGGCGGTCCAATGGCTGCTCGGCTATTCGTTTGCCACAAGCTTCCTGAGTACGGCACCAGGCGGACTCGACCAGATGGGGCTGCTGGCTGCAACGGTGGGGGCCGACATCTCCACCGTCACGGTCTTCCAGCTGTTCCGCCTGCTGTTCATCTTCCTGGTCGTCCTGCCACTTCTGAAGTATGCGAGCAGGAGGATGCTGCAGTCCTGAATCGGTCTATACATGGAAGGATGCGTCTAGCTTTGTAGTCATCTATGGCACGGGTCCCTGGACTCCTGCCATGTATATTGCTGCCTGTATATACTCTGCCAAGGGAATATGGTGGAAAAACGTGTGGTTGCTTCTGGCGCCGCACGTTTTTTTAGTCTGGAGAAATAATACATATCAGCAGATTTTTTTAAGCAGCGAGAAGCATAGAGGGGATTTTTTATGGAAATGCAAGAAGAACATTCTAAAATAATCACTCAACTACAACTTATGTATTTTATAAGAAAAAAGTCTACCATAATGGAAGTTGGGTATAGGTTGGGTTATACTAGTTTAAGTGATTATAAGAGGGAGCAATGAAAAGAGACGAGATGGAGAAGCAATCTTATTCGAAATTGTGGGCACAGGCAGTCAAAACAGGGATTATCAAATCGAACCTAGTCCCTATGGTAGCCGGTCTGATGCTTGCATTATATACGTATGAACTTAGTTTTGTTGAAAATATATGGAATCTTATTTTAGCTTTTGCCGGGTCGGCGGCTGTCATTGCCGCGGCGGGTTCGTTCAATAATGTATATGATCGCGATATTGATGCCGTGATGATGCGTACCAAAGTCCGTCCGACGGTAACTGGTGCCCTCAGTGTAAAAACGGTGTTGGCCGTCGGAGTCGTCTTATTAATTGTAGGACTTGTGCTGCTCTATATGACAACGCCGCTCGCAGCGCTTTTGGGCTTCCTCGGTGTATTCTTCTATGTTGTACCGTATACAATGTGGACGAAGCGCCGGACGATCTGGAACACGGAGGTCGGCAGCATTTCGGGTGCAGTGCCCCCGCTGATCGGGTGGGCGGCTGTGGCGCCGGACATCTGGCATCCCGCATGCTGGGCGCTTTTCATCATCATGGTCATCTGGCAGATGCCGCACTTTTATGCGATTGCCATCCGCAAGCGTGATGACTATGCAGCGGCGAATATCCCGATGCTGCCTGTCGTGAAGGGCGAACGACGCACGTACATCCAGTCGAATGTATATCTGGTTTTATTGATTTTAACAAGTTTCCTTTTTGCACCGCTGAGCTGGGGGCTGACGCTTGTATCGTTTATCTTGGGGGCGGTCTGGCTATGGCTGAGCTTCGTCGGCTATCGCAAAATGGAGGGGAAGGCATGGGCGAACAAAATGTTTGGTTTCTCCCTCTTCCACATGGTCGTATTGTTTGCGACGGTCATCATCTATTCATCAGTCGGCTTGATCTTGCAGGCCATTTAAAGGAATGCCTTGGAGCGAAAATGCTCCGGGCATTTTTTTTTATGTAAGGGGGATTGGGTGGCAGCCGGTCAGTCCGTTGCACGGGTGGCACGATGGTTTATTGGCCGGAAGAAAAGAAGGGCTACCCGATAAGCCCCGCTTACTGGATAGCCCCTTAACGATGAATGTTGCAGTCGGGATGGGGGAGGGTGACTAGTTGGTTCTTACCTTGCTTCTTTGCCATATAGAGCGCCTGGTCGGCCACCTGGAACAGCTGCGTGAACTTGCGGGCGGCGATGCCCGTACTCCCCGCTATGCCCATGCTGATTGTGAAGTGGATTTCATATCCATTTCCTGAAATCTTCATTGCTGTAAGGGCATTGAACAGTTCATCGGTCTTC
>JAZUQF010000002.1:0-13685 GCA_045605545.1 Lysinibacillus sp. | reverse complement strand
TGCCGATTTCCATGAGGAGACGCCTTTCCTGTTCAGCGAGTCCTATAAGAATGTGGACTTGCCCGCTACGGAAGTGACGAAGTATGTGGAGGGGGTAGTGGAAGGGGAGACGAAGCCTTCCCAGCTCATGATCGACTCCATTTGGACCGACCGCTTCACCTACGCCGTCATGTCAGATGAAGGGAACCACTATCCGCCGAACCGTCTGCCTCTCTCCTATGCGGCCACGTTATTGTTGCCGGGGGTACCGGTCATCCAGTACGGAACGGAAATTGGCATGAACGGGGAAGTCGGCCCTGAGTCGCACCAACTATACAATTTCAAGACGGATGAGGAACTGATCGACTTCATCAAGAATCTCCAGTCGCTCCGCAATAGTTCGGCGACACTGCGCCATGGGGATTTTGAAGTGCTGAAGAATGAGGACGGCTTCCTTGTATTCAAGCGCCAATCGGAAGAAGAGACATGGATTGTCGTCATCAACAATACAAGCATCACGGACAGAATCAATCTGACGCCCGATGTCATCGGGGAAGGAAAAGAGCTCCGAGGCATGTTCGACAGCGATATCATCCGTGCCAATAAAGAGGGAAGCTATCCGGTCATTTTGGACCGTGAAAGTGTGGAAGTATATCAGGTGATCGACGAGACGGGCATCAACATGTCCTATGTCATCGCTCTTGCCATCGTCTATATCTTGTTTACGGTATTTGTCGTCATCGTTGTGAAGCGCGGACGCAAGCGCCGTGCGATGCAGGATGCCAAAAAATAATAATGTAAGGTCCGGGGTGCAGCATGCATCCCGGATTTTTTTTCGGAAAAAGCAGTAATCACGGTCGAGTATGCAGAGAAAAAGCTGCAGCGTGGGGGGAGGCCTGCTTCTTGAGAGCTGACGGCATAGGCCTGGTTGGACGAAAAAGGGATGGATCAGAAAATCAGAGAGATGTCTCACAATACTCATTCATGTGGTTAAAATTTTCTTGCCTTTTTTATCTAAAAGAGCTATTGTATGGGAGGTCATGTTGTCTAGTGAACAGACGTCATACAAGGTGATTCTGAAAATTTAGTTAATATATATAGCTTTTTTCGCATAAATACTATAAAAGGTTTCCCAAAAATGGTAAAATGAATGAGTATTCATCTAGGAGGCTGTTTTTCTCCATTTATACACCTTTTTTATAAAAATTCAGGGTCTATGCAACGGCCTTGTTTTTTTGAAATAAGATATAAAAAATGTATGTTATGTATATTTAAGTGAAAAATAGTGTGAAAGAGAAAAAACATAACGATTTAAAGCGTTAAAGTATCTGGAAGTTTTTTTCTGCCTTTTTCGTAGGAAAATATGCACGCTATGCAACTATGTCAGAATAATTTTCCATGTATGTATTGACTAGGCCTTATTTTACAGTTTATAATTCAAAACATCCAAAATAAACGTTAAAATATCCTAATATTTAATATTATCAACATCGTTATTTGGTAGACTATGAATCAAATATTCTAAATATTCGCACCTATAAAGCGTTGAAAGGAGTAAACAATTGAAAACGTCTGAGGAGCTTTTGAAGATTAAGGACTTACATACCGGATTCCGAATCGGCGACGCTTATTTTGATGCCGTGGATGGTGTTTCGCTTACATTGCGTAAAAACGAGATTTTAGCCATTGTAGGGGAGTCTGGATGCGGCAAGAGTACATTGGCTACATCGATTATCGGTTTGCATGATCATAACAACACACGTGTGCAGGGCGAGATTGTATATAAAAATAAAAATCTGGCGCGCATGACGGAAGATGAATATAATGAGGTCCGCGGTTTGGAAATTGGCATGATCTTCCAGGATCCGCTTTCGGCACTGAATCCGCTCATGCGAATTGGCGAACAGATTGAGGAAGGACTTATCTACCATACCAGTTTGACAAAGGAACAGCGGCTGACGCGTGTATTGGAGTTGTTGGGGCAGGTAGGTATACCTAATCCTTCTCGTGTTGCAAGACAGTTTCCGCACCAGTTGTCTGGAGGGATGCGTCAAAGGGTCATCATCGCCATCGCCATCAGCTGCAAGCCGCAGATCATCATAGCGGACGAACCGACTACTGCACTGGACGTAACGATTCAGGCACAGATTCTGGACCTGCTGATCGAACTTCAGCAGGAGACGGGCGCAGGCATCATCCTAATCACCCATGACCTGGGTGTCGTTGCAGAAGTGGCGGACCGGGTGGCGGTTATGTATGCTGGGCAGATTGTCGAGATGGCTCCGGTTGAAGAGCTCTTTACAAATCCGAAACATCCGTATACGCGTTCATTGTTCAACTCCATTCCGCAGATGAACAGCGAGAATGAAAAGCTGAATGTCATTGAAGGCATCGTGCCATCTTTAATGAAGCTGCCGCGTCAAGGATGCCGCTTTGCACCCCGTATTCCATGGGTTGCAGAAACGGCGCATGAAGCCGACCCGAAGCTGCATGAAGTGGCACAAGGGCATTTTGTAAGATGTACATGCCATGAGCATTTCTACTTTAAGAGCGAAGAGGGGGGACAACATCATGAGTTTTATGCAAATCAATGATTTGAAAGTCCATTACCCGATTCGCGGCGGATTTTTCAATCGAGTAATCGACCATGTGCATGCTGTCGACGGCATCACGATGGAAATCGAACGCGGCAAGGCATATGGCCTCGTCGGCGAGTCCGGATGTGGCAAGTCGACGACAGGCAAGTCAATCATCGGTCTCGAAAAGATTACATCAGGTTCCATCCTCTACGAGGGCAAAGACGTGACGAACCGTAGACGTGACCGTAATTCATCCTACAACCGGGATATCCAGATGATTTTCCAGGATTCCCATTCCAGTATGAATCCGCGGAAGCGCGTCCAAGATATCCTGGCCGAGCCGATTCGGAACTTCCTGAGCCTGACGCCGCAGGAAGAGTCGAAAAAAATCAGTGAACTGCTGGCAATCGTCGGCATGCCTGAAGATGCAAAGGTGAAATACCCGCATGAATTCTCAGGCGGACAGAAGCAGCGGCTGGGCATTGCACGAGCCATCGCGACAAACCCGAAACTGATCATAGCGGATGAGCCGGTGTCGGCGCTCGACCTGTCCGTACAGGCACAGGTGCTGAACTTCATGAAAGACATCCAAAATGAGTATGGACTGAGCTATTTATTCATTTCCCACGATTTGGGTGTTGTTAAACATATGTGTGACTATATTAATATCATGTACAAAGGTAGATTCGTAGAAACAGGCACGAGACAGGAAATCTACACCAACCCGCAGCACATCTATACGAAGCGTCTGCTGTCGGCCATTCCTGATGTATCGCCGATCGGGCGGGAAGAGCGTAAGCGTGTACGGATTGAAGTAGAACGGAATTATCAGCAGGAACATGCACAATACTTCGATGCGAATGGACGCGTCTTCGATCTAACGCCGCTTACGGACACGCATCTAGTGGCCAGCAAGGCATCACCCGTGCAAGTGAAGGGGGGAATCTGATTATGTGGAAAACGATTATACGCCGTTTTTTGGTTATGATTCCGCAGCTATTCATTTTAAGCCTGATCATCTTCATTATGGCGAAGTTCATGCCGGGCGACCCGTTTACGGGAATGATTACACCGGAGACGGACCCACACCGCATTGAGGAATTACGTGAAAAATTCGGATTGAACGATCCGTGGTACGAGCAGTACGCACGCTGGATGGGGAATGCATTCCAGGGCGACTTCGGAAAGAGCTATACATTCAAACGGGATGTAGGCGGGTTGATTGGGGAGCGGGCTCTCAATACCTTCTGGTTGTCATTGGTCAGCATCATCATCCTATATGCAATCGCCGTTCCGCTAGGCGTGCTTGCAGGGCGTTATCATAACTCCTGGCTGGACCGTTCCATCACGCTATACAGCTTTATTTCGTATGCGATACCGACATTCATCCTGGCGCTGTTGTTCCTGTTCTTCTTCGGCTATACGCTGGGCTGGTTTCCAACAGGCGGTACGGTGGACATCAAATACGATCCGGGTACATTCGGCTATGTAATGAACAAGCTTTACCACATTCTATTGCCGGCATTTACATATGCCATTCTTGCTACGACGACGGTCATCCAATACCTGCGTTCGGAAATCATTGACGCAAAGGTACAGGATTATGTACGTACGGCACGCAGTAAAGGGATTCCGATGAAGAAGGTGTATTCCCGTCATATTTTCCGCAATTCCTTATTGCCGATTGCGGCCTTCCTGGGCTTTACCATTACAGGCCTGCTAGGTGGCTCCATCTTCATCGAAACGATTTTCGGCTACCAGGGCATGGGGCAATTGTTCATCTCATCCATTATGTCCCGTGACTATAGTGTCATCACGGCACTCGTCATGCTATACGGCTTCTTGGCGTTATTAGGCAGTCTATTATCGGATATCATTATGAGCATTGTGGATCCACGAATTCGAATCGAATAGGCGGCGCTAATAAACAATAAGGAGAGGTGAAGAAAATGTCTATCGAATTGACTGAAAGTAAAGAATTGGCTGTAAGCCCTCCTCCTACTGGATGGCAGGTCATCTGGAGAGAATTCAGAAAAGATAAAATTGCCATGTTTTCGTTGTTAGCGATGACCTTGGTCATTGTAGGTGTCTTTATTTGGGCTTTGTTCATCGACAAGGAAACACTCATGACCATTTCGCTTCGCGACAAATATGCCGAGCCCGGAGCTGAGAAGGCCAAGGAAATTGGAACCTATATTCTAGGGGCGGACCAGGGCGGCCGCGATATTTTGGGGCAGCTGGTCCTCGGGGCTCGGAACTCAATCGCCATTGCGATTGCCATTACATTGATTACAGGTATATTCGGGATTATTGTAGGGTTGGTATGTGGATACTTCGGTGGCTGGATTGATAATATGTTCATGCGTATCATCGATTTCTTCATTACGATTCCTCAGTTGATGCTGATCATTGTATTTGTATCAATCGTCCCGAAATATGATATATGGGCGTTTGTGCTGATCATGAGCATATTCCTATGGACGGGCACCGCCCGGCTCGTGCGGTCGAAGGCATTGTCCGAAAGCCGCAGGGATTATGTCAATGCTTCCAAAACGCTTGGTACAAATGATTTCGTCATCATCTTCAAGGAAATCATGCCCAACCTGAGCTCCATTTTAATTGTTGAAATGACGCTCAATTTTGCAGGGAATGTAGGAATTGAAACAGGGCTTTCCTACCTTGGCTTCGGCCTCCCGCCATCCGTGCCTTCATTGGGGACGCTCGTGAGTTATGCCAATAACCCGCTTGTTCTCTATGAATACTGGTGGTGCTGGCTTCCGGCAGCCGTCTTCATCCTATTGATGATGCTGGCAATCAACTATGTCGGCCAGGCGTTGAGACGTGCGGCGGAAGCCAAGCAGCGTCTTGGATAACCCTTTCGGTATAAAGACTAATCCGTTAGTCTTTATATCATAGTAAAAATAGACTGAAAATTTTATATCTTTTAAATTTATTGATGTTGGTACCTTCACATTTATTCATATAAATGTGTTTGTATATATAAAAATAGCTAGAGAGTTCAAAAGAATACTAGCGTAGAAAAGGGAGGAACAAACGATGAAAAACAAAAGTTGGTCATTACTAGCGATGTTGCTTGCAGTGCTTTTGGTCCTAGCTGCATGTAGCGATAGCGACGATTCAACCAATGAAGGCGATGGCGATACTGCGAAGCCGGCGCCGGCAGATGAAAAAGATACTAGCTCAAACGAGGAATTATTATCGATGAGTGTGGAAAATGAAGGAGAAGCAGTTGAAGGTGGCGTTCTCCAAGTAGCACTTGTAAAAGACGAGCCTTATAAGGGGATCTTCAGCTGGGAGCTTTATGAGGATGGCTATGATGGCGATATCATGGACTGGGCATCGAATGTATTATTCACAACGGATGGTTCTTTCAGGCTTACTAACGATGGGATTGCATCTCTAGATGTGGATGAGGAAAACCTCAAAGCGACTGTTAAAATCCGTGAGGGTGTAAAATGGTCGGATGGCGAGCCTTTGAAAATTGAGGATTTAATCCTTCCGTATGAAATGATTGCGGACCCGAATTATGAAGGTGTCCGATACGATGAAGAAATTCAAAATATCATCGGTGTGACGGAGTATCATGACGGTGCTGCCGATACAATCAGTGGTTTAAAGAAAATTGACGAAACAACGTTGGAAATCTCGTTCAAAAAATTATCACCGGCAATCTATTACTCAGGTGACGGCCTTTGGGCTTATGCAGCGCCATCCCATCTAATGGCTGATATCCCTGCATCCGAGCTATTGTCACATGAGTTGGTACGTACAAAGCCTGTAACATTGGGCGCGTTCAAGTTTGAGAAAATCGTTCCTGGCGAGTCCGTTCAGTTTGTTGCGAACGAGCACTACTGGAAAGGAAAGCCGAAATTGGATGGCGTAGTAGTAACAGTTGTTCCATCAAGTTCAATTTCAGTAGCGATGAAAGAGGGCAAGTATGATTTAGCGCAATACTTCAACGCTACACAATGGGAAGAAATTAAAGACCTTGGGAACATCGATATCCTAGGTCGTCAAGAGCTTTACTACTCGTACCTAAGCTTCAAGCTTGGAAAATTCGATACGCAGAACAACATGGTCGTCTCTGACTTTGAAAATGCAAAAATGGGCGATGTAGAGCTGCGTAAAGCAATGGGCTATGCGATGGACATCGAAGAAGTATCTGAAGTGTACTACAATGGTTTGCGTGAACGTGCGAATTCATTGATTCCACCAGTATTCAAGGATTTCTTTGACGACTCATTGAAAGGCTACAACTACGATCCAGAGAAGGCGATTGAAATTCTAGAGGCAGCCGGCTATAAGGATGTAGATGGCGATGGTCTACGTGAAGATAAAGACGGCAAGCCGCTTGAAATCAAGCTTGCAGCCATGTCTGGCGGTCAATCACAGGAAGATATGATTTCCTACTACCTGCAAAACTTTGAAGCTGTAGGATTGAATGTAACATTGGCTACTGGCCGTCTAATGGACTTAAACTCATTCTATGATAAAGTACGTGCGGACGATCCGGAAATCGATGCGTTCATGGGTGCTTGGGGAACTGGAACAAACCCATCACCAGGTATGTACTTGGCATCTTCACCAAACAACTTGGGACGCTACACAACTGAGGAATTGGAAACAATCCTGAAAAACATCGATTCACCAGAAGCGATGGACAATGAATACCGTAGTGAGCAGTTCCGTGCTTTCCAACAGCACATGGAAGACAATGCGGCTGTCATCCCGATGCAGTTCCGCTATGAATTGTTCCCTGTAAACAAACGCGTGAAAAACTACAATGTGGATTACGACAATGAAACTGAGCTTCATGAAATCGAGCTTGTAGCCGAGGAGCCAGTTGCTGGTAACTAATCGACAGTAAAAAAAGAGTTGCCCCGAAAGTCTATACTTTCAGGGCAGCTCTTTTGCATTTACAGCTTCAAGCGGTCGGCCAGGAATTTTCCGATGCCGTCCTCGTTGTTGCTTAACGTGATTTCCTTTGCGACGGACTTCAGCTCGTCGATGCCGTTGCTCATCGCTACGCCGATGCCTGCGTAATCGATCATTTCCAAATCGTTGTCCTCATCGCCGAATGCGATGATGCGGTCCTGTGGAATCTGTAGCTCATGCGCGATTTTGGACACGCCGACCGCCTTGCTCATTCCTTTACGGACGATTTCGATGATTGGGAAGGGTGCGCCCCATTTTCGATGTTCAATCAGCTCGGCATGGACATCCTCCAAGTGCTTGCGGATGATGGGCACATTGAATTCATCGGCCTGGATCAGCAGGCTGGTAGGGTCTTCGCGCAGGTTGAGCTTCAGGTTCCCGGTTGTTACACGTGGATTCCCCATATTGAAGGCACTGACTAATTTATCATTTTCATTATGGAGGTAGACGTCGTCGATTACTTCGGCGATCAGGTTTTCGTATTGGTATTTATTCACCGAATCCACTACGTCATGGACGACGCTCATAGCGATGGGCGAATGCATTTCTCCCCAGGATTTGTTGCGGGGGTGGTGGACAAAAGCGCCATTGAAGTTGACGATCGGTGTCGTCAGGTCCAGTTCCTTGTAGTACAGCTGGCTTGCTCGGAATGGACGCCCAGTGGCAATCATCACTTGGTGGCCAGCCTCGCGAGCCTTCGCCAATATCGTTTTTGTATATGGGGAAATCATTTTGTCATCGGTTAATAATGTACCGTCCAGGTCTAGTACGATTAAATGCTGTTTCATGATAGAAAAGCTCCTTTCAACATTGTTTCAATTTTATCTTTATTCTTTCCGTTTCGCAAAATATTGTAACCACGACCATCCTATTTTTGATACGCTTATATAGTATAAAGATGGTGGAGGAGTGAAGATGGTGATTGTACATAAAGAAAATTGGGGTGGAACGCCCCTCCTGCATGTATATAATGACGAAATGCAGACAGATGCACCAATCGTCATTTTTCTGCATGGATTTATGAGCGCGAAGGAACACAACCTCCATTATGCGTATAACCTTGTGGAGAAAGGGGTGCGCGTCATTCTACCGGATGCCCTCTTGCATGGGGAGCGGTCGGAGGATTTACCGGAAGCTCAGATGAGTTCGCTGTTTTGGCGCATCGTTGTAAATAATATAAAGGAAGTGCAATCTTTATATGATACGTTGCGGGAAAAGGGGTATACAGGGAAAGTAGGCCTCTGCGGAACGTCCATGGGAGGCATTACGACAGCCGGCTGTTTGAAAATATACGACTGGGTCGAGGCGGCCGGAATTTTGATGGGAGCCGTCAGCTATACGGATTTGGCCCAGTATCAGCTCCGGCAACTGAAGGAGCAGGGGGTGGATCTGCAGCTTACTGAAGAACAGCAGCAAACCATTTTGGAAACGCTGCAGCCATACAACCTCATGGAGCGTCCGGAAGTCTTTGAAAAGGTACCTGTCATGTTCTGGCACGGGAAAAACGATCCAGTCGTGCCATTCCAGATGACGTATCCGTTTTACGAGAAGCTTGTACAGCAAGGAAATACGCTGAAGGTGCAATACCTGACGGATGAAAAGGCAGGCCATGCCGTTTCTCGCGCTGGTGTACTGGCTGTCGTTTCCTGGCTAGCGGAACATTTGGCATAGAGCCCCACTTTTGATATGATGAACCTACACAACTGTGCGAAAGGAAGATGTAGCAATGGCAATCGATCAAGATATGAAAGATAGCATGTTAGGCGCTTTGGAAAATGTCATCGACCCGGAATTGGGAATCGATATCGTCAACCTCGGCTTAGTATATGATGTAGATTTGAATGAGGAAGGATTGGCCACTGTTACGATGACGTTGACATCGATGGGCTGTCCGTTAGGGCCGGTCATCGTTGACCAGGTAAAGACGGCTTTGGGCGAATTGCCTGAAATCAAGGACATCGAAGTGAATATCGTTTGGCAGCCGGCATGGACAAAAGAAAAAATGTCCCGTTATGCGAAAATGGCATTGGGCATTCGATAATAGTTTTATATAAGAATCCCGCGTTCACATGGAAATGAACGCGGGATTTTTTGTGGGGAAGTATAGCTAGTCTGCAGACAAGCTCAGAAATTTGAAATTGTAATCAGTCCTTTACTTCTCTTTACAATGCATACTAAGAAATCGTCGATATCCGCTACAGGCGCTACGCTTTCCACGGGCACGGCCTCAGCCTTCTCCCTCGCTACGCTCAGTCCGGGTGCTTCAGCTCGTGCTGTTCCCGTAGGAGTCTTCGCGCCTTTCGCTCCAATCGACTTATATCAGCTACTGAAAAGGGGGGATTCTAAATTCTCTACTATTCCGAGGCCATGATAACCATAATGACGAAAAAACATTGAACGCTAACAATGCTGACAATTTAAGATGTTAAATAGTAATAAGTTGTACTAAAGGGACGTTTGGTCCTGTAAATCGATGCTGCTATAAATTATAAACACTTGAGCCTTACACACAGCAGGTCGCCTAATATAATCCATTCACATATGAAATTCAAAGGAAAGTGGAATTTTACCGATTCCCAAAAGGACAAAATACTTCGGGAGGTAGTATCTCCGAGTACTTTGTCGATAAACTGATAGCTTCTTCTGCTCAAAACTCCTTCAGGCATTCGCACTTGTTCTAGTAAAAGGAGTGAGGAGGACGTTTTCCTAGTCGATGCGGCAGATGGAAAGTGGACAGTTTTCGCAGGCGATTTCATCCTTCAGAAATTGCAGGTCGTTGATGGTGATGTAGCCTTTATCGAATGTAATGATATGACGGTTTTTCAAGTCGTTCAGCATGCGGTTGACCATTTCGCGGCTTGTGGCGCAAAGGTTGGCAATCTCCGTGTTCGTCAGGGCGAAGTCGATAAATACTTCGTTGTCGCTGCGGAATGTGCCGTATGTATTGGCCATTCTGATGAGGGTGGAGAACAGGGCGCCCTTCTTCCCGTTCAGCACGAGGTCGCGCAGCCGGCTCTGGTGCTTCATATTTTCGGTCTGTAGCCATTTTATATATTCGAGCATTAATGGTTGGTTTTCTGATAATAGCTGCTCCAGCGTAGTGGTATGCAGGATGAGCAGGCTTGATGATTCTAGAGCTCTGGCCGTCGCTGTATGAAGGTTCAGTCTGCAGAACATGGCGTTTTCTCCGAGGATGCCTTGCGGGCCACAGATGCGGAGCGTCAGTTCTTTTCCCTGCTCGGTCTCCTTGCTGAGCTGGACGGCGCCATGTTCAATGAAAAAGATTGTTTCAGCACGTTCGCCTTCACGAAAAATGTGACTGCCCTTATCCACCTTCATACGCAATCCATGGTCTCTAAATAAATGATGAATTTTTAATGGGATACCGTGTAAAGCGGTCATCACAATCACATCCTAACTTGATGATGAAGCAAAAGGTCAACTATATATACCATCATAACATATAATTTTTGGTAATATGAGTAAACTTTGGCGGATGGATATTTTTGATTTTTCGCAAAAGACAGGGTATAATTTCTTTAGTCAAAGATAGTCAAACTTTTAGGAGGTATAGACGATGCAATTTACACAAACGCAAGACAACCGCCCGCCATTGGAGCAATTCGGCCGCAATCTGGTGGAGGAAGTGAAGAACGGCAAGATGGATCCGGTGATTGGCCGCGATGAAGAGATTCGCAATGTCATCCGCATATTGACGCGCAAAACGAAAAACAACCCTGTGCTCATCGGGGAGCCTGGTGTTGGTAAGACCGCGATTGTGGAAGGGCTGGCGCAACGCATTGTGCGCAAGGATGTACCCGAAGGCTTGAAGGACTGTCTATTATATGAACTGGATATGAGCGCCCTGATTGCCGGGGCGAGCTATAGAGGGCAATTCGAAGAACGATTGAAAGGCGTATTAAAGCAGGTGAAGGAATCCGAGGGGCGCATCATCCTGTTCATCGATGAAATCCATACGATTGTCGGAGCGGGTAAGACGGATGGCGCGATGGATGCCGGAAACATGCTGAAGCCGATGCTGGCACGCGGCGAGCTGCACTGCATCGGTGCTACAACGCTTGATGAATACCGCATGTACATCGAGAAAGACCCGGCGCTTGAACGGCGCTTCCAGCAGGTATTGGTACGGGAGCCTTCCATTGAGGATACGGTATCGATTCTGCGCGGGCTGAAGGAGCGCTTCGAACTGCATCACGGCGTGCGCATCCACGACCGTGCCATCATTGCGTCGGCCGAGTTGTCGAACCGCTACATTACGGAACGCTTCCTGCCGGACAAGGCGATCGACCTGATTGATGAGGCCTGTGCGATGATCCGTACGGAAATCGACTCCATGCCACAGGAGCTCGATATGGTGACGCGCCGTCTCATGCAGCTGGAGATTGAAGAGCAGGCGCTGCGTAAGGAAAAGGACGAGGCGAGCAAGAAGCGTTTGGAGGCTCTGCAGGGGGAAATCGCCCATCTGCGCAGCTCTACAGAACAGCTACGGAAGCAATGGGAGCTTGAGAAGACCGGCCTGCAGAAGCTGCAGAAAAAACGGGAGCAGCTTGATAAATACCGTCGTGACCTGGAAGAGGCGGAGAGCAAGTACGATTTGAATAAAGCGGCGGAGCTGAGACACGGGAAAATTCCATCGCTGGAAAAAGAATTAGCAGAGCTGGAAGCGGAGATTACCAAAACAGCGGACAATCGCATTTTGCGTGAAGAGGTGACGGCAGAGGAAATCGCGTCGATCGTCTCCCGCTGGACGGGCATTCCCGTCACGAAGCTGGTGGAAGGAGAACGGGAAAAGCTGCTTCGTCTGAAGGAAACGCTCCACGAACGTGTCGTTGGCCAGGAGCAGGCCGTCTCCCTTGTGACGGAGGCAGTATGGCGTGCACGTTCGGGCATCAAGGATCCGTCAAAACCAATCGGCTCATTCCTGTTCCTCGGACCGACTGGTGTAGGTAAGACAGAGCTCGCAAAGGCGCTTGCCGCACAGCTGTTTGATTCGGAGGAGCACTTCATCCGCATCGATATGAGCGAATACATGGAGAAGCACAGCGTCTCCCGTCTTGTCGGGGCACCTCCAGGGTATGTCGGCTATGAGGAGGGCGGCCAGCTGACGGAGGCGGTCCGCCGTAATCCGTATTCGGTCGTGCTGCTCGACGAAATTGAAAAGGCGCACCCGGATGTGGCGAATATCCTGCTGCAGATTCTGGATGACGGGCGGATTACGGATTCACAGGGACGTATGGTGAACTTCTCCAATACAGTAGTGATCATGACATCCAATATCGGGTCGGAGTATTTATTAAATCCAAGCGACGAGAAGAAAACGGAAGAGCTGATTATGATGGCCCTTCGCCAGCACTTCAAGCCGGAGCTGCTGAACCGGGTGGACGACATCATCACCTTCCATGCACTTTCAGATGCGCACTTCCATGCCATTGTACGGAAATATGTAGCCGAGCTTGAAAAAAGGGTGGCCGAGCAGGAGATCAGCCTCGTCGTGGACGATGCGGTCATCGACTATGTGGTGGAGCATGGCGCAGACCCGCAATTCGGAGCGCGTCCATTGAAGCGTTTCGTGCAGCGTTATTTAGAAACGGCGGTGGCAAAAGAGCTGCTGCGCGGTGAAAAGGTCCCTGGCGATTCGATTGAATTGGTACTGAAGGACGGAGAGATTTCCGTAAAATAAGTTAGGTTCGCGCCTCCTTGGGGTATGGTACTTGAAAAGGAGGCGTGTAACATGGAAAAACGTGAAGGAAACGGCAAGGACATAAAACTGCAGCAAGGCAAATTGTACAACCCGGATATGCTGGATACAGAAAAAGAGAGCCTGTTTGATATGCATGAAGATATGAAGCATGTCGATCCGGTGCCGATGGAAGAGTTGAATGACAAAGTGAAGGATGAGGAAAATCCCGAACATACAAAGTCGACTTCCGCTTCAGAACGACGTTATAAATAGGTAAGAGAAACTATCGGAATCATTTTCCGGTAGTTTTTTTGTTTATTTTTTACGGGGAAAAGGGAAGAGAGAATTGTAGAAGATTTCGAGGAGGGGAAGTATTTTGACTGAAAAAGACCCGAAAAAGGTTTCGAATGCAAAAATAGAGCAGCTTGAACAATACCATGCAGTGCATGAAGGAAAGATACTGACGACAA
>JAZUQF010000001.1:0-3087 GCA_045605545.1 Lysinibacillus sp. | reverse complement strand
GGATGGCGATTGCCCACATCGATTTTACAAGGGGGGATGGGATGATTGTCAGCCAAGTGGAGCGCTATTCCCGCGCTGGCTCGGAAAAGTCCCCGGTATTGCATGGAGACGGAACGTTCGAAATGGATAAGGGTCCGATTGAATTCAAAAAATGAAAAGAATATTTTACGGCTCCGTCATTGACACTATAAGGTGCTTTTTATATAATCAGAAGCAGAATATGGAACAATACATTGATGGAAAGAGTAAGTTGACGATTCAGTGACTAGAAAGAGGTTTCCAAGGCTGAAAGAACCTCCACGGACCGCAACTGAAAGCTACTCCTGAGTGCAGCTAATCCCTGCCGTTCACTTACGTTACAAGTGCTAGAGAGGCAAGTTGGTTTCATGGACCAATTTGTAAACTAGGGTGGTACCGCGTAGACAACAGTCCTCGTCCCTTATTTGGGATGAGGGCTTTTTTTATTTGGTCCCTGCAAAGGAAAATGCACCATTCCATTCATCATGTACTAACTAATAGGAGGAATACGACAAATGAAAGCTTCAGAAATCCGTCGGCTGTATTTAGAATTCTTTAAAGAAAAAAATCACCATCATGAGCCGTCTGCACCACTTGTGCCAATCAATGACCCATCATTGCTGTGGATCAACTCGGGTGTGGCGACATTAAAGCCGTACTTTGACGGCCGTATCATCCCTGAAAATCCACGTATTACGAATGCGCAGAAATCAATTCGTACAAACGATATTGAAAACGTAGGGAAAACGGCACGCCACCATACATTCTTTGAAATGCTGGGGAACTTTTCCATCGGGGATTACTTTAAAAAAGAGGCTATCCATTTCGCTTGGGAATTTTTAACGGATAAACGCTGGATGGGCTTTGACCCTGAAAAACTATCTGTGACAATCCATCCGGAAGACCAGGAAGCCTACGATGTGTGGCATAAGGAAATCGGTCTGCCTGAGGAGCGCATCATCCGTCTGGAAGGAAACTTCTGGGACATCGGTGAGGGTCCATCCGGTCCGAACTCGGAAATCTTCTATGACCGTGGCGAGGAATATGAAGGGGATACACCGGAATCGGAACTGTACACAGGCGGAGAGAACGAGCGCTACCTGGAAGTCTGGAATCTGGTATTTTCCCAGTTCAACCATAATCCGGATGGCACGTACACGCCACTGCCAAAGCAGAACATCGATACAGGGATGGGCCTTGAACGAATTGTATCGGTTGTTCAAAATGTACCGACTAACTTCGATACAGACCTGTTCATGCCAATCATCGAGAAGGTAGAGGAATTTGCAAACCGTAAATACAAGCGTCCGCATGAAGTGGACCTAAAAGAGATTTTCGGCTCTACGGAAGACATCAACACGCCGTTTAAGGTCATTGCCGACCATATTCGTACAGTGGCATTTGCCATCGGGGACGGTGCACTTCCTTCGAATGAAGGCCGCGGTTATGTACTTCGTCGCCTGCTTCGTCGTGCGGTTCGCTATGCAAAGCAAATCGGCATCGAAAAGCCGTTCATGTATAAGCTAGTGCCGACAGTCGGTGAAATTATGAAGGACTTCTATCCGGAAGTAGCGGAGAAGACTGAATTCATCCAACGCGTCATCAAAAACGAGGAAGACCGCTTCCACGAAACACTTGATGGTGGATTGGCGATTCTATCTGAGGTAATTGCATCACAAAAAGCAAAAGGTGAAACGGTTATTCCAGGAGCAGATGCGTTCCGTTTGTATGATACATTCGGCTTCCCAATTGAATTGACGGAAGAATATGCAGAAGAAGCAGGCATGACGGTTGACCATGAAGGCTTCGAGGCAGCGATGGAAGAGCAGCGCGAACGTGCTCGTAATGCGCGTGCAGATGTAGATTCGATGCAGGTGCAAAATGAAGTATTGACAAACCTGACACAAGCTTCAACATACATTTATGATGCTTTTGAAGCACAAGGTAAGGTTTCGGCGATCGTTGTAGAAGGGCAAAGTGCCGAAACGGCTTCAGAGGGCCAGGAAGCACTCGTCATCCTATCTGAAACACCATTCTACGCAGAAATGGGTGGACAAATTGCCGATACAGGTGTAATTGAGTCTGATACATTCAAGGCGATTGTCAAGGATGTACAAAAAGCACCTAACGGCCAACCGCTTCACACAGTTGTCATCGAGTCCGGCGAAATGCATGTAGGCGATACAGTGAAGGCTGTAGTAGATGCTGAAAAACGTAAATTGATCTTAAAAAACCATACAGCGACACACTTGATGCACCGTGCATTGAAGGATGTGTTGGGAGACCATGTAGCGCAGGCTGGATCCTATGTAGGACCTGACCGCCTTCGTTTCGACTTCTCTCACTTCGGCGCGGCTACAAAAGAAGAGCTGGCACAAGTAGAGCGTGCGGTAAACGAGAAGATCTGGGAAGATATCGAAGTGGTCATCCGTGAAATGGCAATCGATGAAGCAAAAGCAATGGGCGCTATGGCTCTATTCGGTGAGAAGTATGGCGACGTTGTCCGTGTAGTAGCCGTGTCCGATTACTCCATCGAGCTTTGCGGCGGTCTGCACGTTGCGCGTTCTTCAGAAATCGGCTTCTTTAAAATCGTATCAGAAGGTGGTATCGGTGCAGGTACGCGCCGTATCGAAGCGGTTACAGGTAAGGCGGCATACGAAGCAGTGAAGGAAGAGGAAGCGATCCTTGCTGAAGCGGCGGCACTTCTGAAGGCGAATCCGAAAGATGTAGCCACTCGTGTAGCGAGCCTGCAGGCGGATTACAAAGAGTTGCAACGTGAAAATGAATTCCTTTCACAAAAAATCGCCAATGCACAAGCGGGCGCGGTATTGGATGTAGCACAAAAAATCGGCGATGTAACAGTGCTTGCAACACGTGTAGAAGCAAAAGACAACAACCAGCTCCGCCAAATGATGGATGACCTGAAGGCGAAGATGGAATCTGCGGTAATCGTCCTGGGTGCGGCTGACGGGGACAAAGTCATGCTTTGTGCCGGGGTGACGAAGGACATCGTTGGTGGTGCCTACCATGCGGGCAACATCGTAAAATCAGTAGCGGAACAATGCGGCG